>JBKGHK010000526.1:0-7144 GCA_046520375.1 Pyxidicoccus sp. 3LFB2 | reverse complement strand
GGTGGGCTGGCTGCCCGAGGGCGTGGACGACCGCGTCGCCTCCGCGCGCGCCGCCCAGGCGGGACTGCAGGCCTATCCCCTGTCGGCATTCCAGCTCCAGGGACGGCCCCGGGGGGCCCTGCTGCTCGGCTATGCGTGTGTCCCGGAGGACGAGCTGGCCGAGGGGGTGACGCGGCTGGCGCGGGCCCTGCGCTGAAGTGGCCCCCGGGCTCGGCTGGCAAGTGGCTCTCGTGCGAGGCGCGGCGCACCGTTACACCTCGTCACGCAGGCCGGGAATGCGGCAGTGTCAGCCCGGCGCGATTCGGAGGTTGGACCCATGGATGCTCGGCGTTTCGATATCGGGAAGGTCGCCTCGGGCGGCTACAAGGCGATGCTGGGGCTGGAGCGGTACCTGCACGAGTGCGGGCTGGAGGCGAACCTCCTGCACCTCATCAAGCTGCGCTCCTCGCAGCTCAATGGGTGCGCGTACTGCATCGACATGCACTGGAAGGATTTGCGCGCCGCCGGCGAGTCGGAGCAGCGGCTGTACGGGCTGGATGCGTGGGAGGAGAGCCCGTACTACTCGGAGCGCGAGCGCGCGGCGCTGGCGTGGACGGAGGCTGTCACGCTCCTCACCGAAGGCCATGTGCCCGAGGCCGTGTACCGCGCCGTGCAGCCGCACTTCTCCGAGAAGGAGCTGGCCGACCTCACCGTCGCGGTGGCGACCATCAACGCGTGGAACCGGCTGGCCATCGCCGCCCGGACGCCTCCGGGCACCTACCAGCCCCCGGCGAAGAAGGAGGGCTGAGCGCGTCGGGCGCGAGGCCCGGGGGAGATGCCTCCGGGCTGCCGTGTCCGGCGTGCGCGGCAAGGCAGGCTGAGCGCTCCGGTCGCGCGGCCCGGTGGAGCCCTCTACCAGGTTGCCGTGCCTTGCGGCATGTGGCTGCGTGAGCCGGGGCGGGCCCCGAGCGGCTTACGTGCCCGGGGGCGTGCGTGGCAGCTCGGTGCCGACCAGGACCTGGAGCAGGTCCATCAGCCCCGGCCACGCCTCGGCGCCGAGCCACAGTCCTTCCGGGCTGTGCTCGGCGGATACGGTCAGCGAGGCGTTCTCGAAGAGCTTCGCCGGCAGCGGGCCTTCCGCGGGCAGCTTCCCCTCCACCTGGAGGACCTGCCCGTCCCAGCGGATGCCCGGCGGGAGCAGCCGCTCCGCCAGCGCGCGCAGCGCGGCCTGTCCGGCCCCCGCGCGCAGCACGCCCATCATCAGCGAGGAGGCCGTGCGGGACTCCTCCAGCTCCACCACGCCCGGCGTGCGCAGCCACAGCCGGTAGCGGCCGGAGGTGAACTCCACGCGCTCCAGCGACGTCTGCACCCGCAGCTTCCAGCCATGCACCGTCAGGCGCACGTCATAGACGTCGGCCTTCGCGGTCCACTCCCGCAGCTCCAGGCCCTTCACCTTGCGCAGCAGCTGGCGGACCACCATCTCCACCCGGGGATGCGACAGCCGCAGGCGCTTGCGCCCCACGTCCACCGCCACGTCCTCGCCAAGCGCGGCGGGCAGCCGCTTCGCGAACTCGCGCGCGCCCTCCATCAGCTTCGCCGCCAGTGACTGACCCGACATCCGTGTCCTCCGTAAGGTGCCCGTGCCGCGCGCCGCCGTGAGCGGACCGTCGCGCGATGCGCGGGGCGCAGCATGCACCGATTCCGTGACGCACGCGCTGGCCCGGCTGCTCGGCGGGAGGGCGACAGAGGCAGCCCCCGCCCGCATCCCCGAGGGCGGGGCTCGTGCTCAGCAGCGAGGGTCGGAGTCACGGCACGCCCAGGGATTGGAGTCGCCCTCGGCCCGAAGACCGGCATCATCGCGCGCCTGGAGGCAGGAGCCGTCCGGGCCTCGGAGCAGCCCCAGGCCATCTTCACGGAGCCAGCGAGGGAAAGCGCCCGGCCTCCCAGTCCGCGTGGCGCGCCCGGCCCTCCGCGACGCTCTCCACCACGAAGTTCCACCAGATGACCAGCGGCTCCGGCAGCGGCGTTCCCCCGAGCACCAGCAGCCGCGCCCCCTCCTTCGAGCGCAGCGGCAGGAGCGAGGTGCCCTCGTCCAGGTGCGCCAGGACGCCGCGAGCCACCTCCGTGCCGGCCACCGACACCGCCCCTTCGGCCACATACACCGCGAGCGCATGCGCCGCGTCCACCGGCAGCACCACATCCGTGTCCGGAGCCAGCGCCACGTCCAGGTACGTGAGCGACTGGAAGGTGGCCACGGGCGACACCGCGTCCTCCAGCCTTCCCGCGATGACACGCACGCGCGCGCCGTTGCGCTCCACCAGGGGCAGCCGCTCGGCCGGGACGTGCGCGAAGGACGGCTCCGTCCGGCGGTGCTCCTGTGGCAGGGCCACCCAGGTCTGCACGCCGTGCAGCGGCTGGGCTCCGGGACTGGCATCCACCTCTTCCGCGTGGACGATGCCGTGCCCGGCGGTCATCCAATTCACGTCCCCGGGGCGGATGTCCTGCACCGTCCCCACCGAGTCACGGTGCCGGATGGCTCCGGAGAAGAGGTACGTCACCGTCTGCAGCCCCACGTGCGGGTGGGCCGGCACATCCAGCACGTCGCGCGCCGCGGGGACGGGGCCGAAGTGGTCGCAGAAGACGAAAGGCCCCACCCGGCGCAGCTCCACCCGGGGCAGCGCGCGCAGGACACGGGCCTCGCCGACCAGCTCCGTGGGCTTCGCGGGCCACAGGGCCACCACCGTGCGCTCTCGCGGCAGCGGATGGGCGCCCCCTGAGGGAGAAAGCGTTCGCATGGGTAGAACGCTACCGCCCCTTGCCGGGGGGGCACCAGCCAGCCCCGGGCGCACCCGTGATAGCGTCGGGCCATCCCCTCTCCTCACGCCGGGCCTTCTCATGCTGGTACCCGCTCCTTCGCCGCAGGCTGCTGACGTCTCCCTGGCCCTCCCGCGCTCCTTCTGGAAGGACTTCGCGAGAGACCACTTCGACCGGAAGCCCACCGTCCTCAGGCAGCTGTTCCCCCAGGACTTCCCCTCGTCGCAGGAGATTTTCGAGGCACTCGTCAACGCCGCGCAGCAACTGCTCCGGGAGCAGTCGCTCGCGCTGATGCGCAACATGCGCTTCTACCTGGAGCACGACGACGGCCCGGACGGCGTGTGCTACCACTCGCTGCTCTTCCCCCTCACCCGCCGGCACCTGCCGCTGCCCGAGGACGGAAGCCCCGACGCCTACGTGGAGCGGCTGGACCGGTGGCTGAACGGCAAGCGCTTCGGCATCGTCCTCAACCGCGCGCAGAGCTACCACTGGCGGCACTGGCAGCAGATGCGCTCGTTCCTCCAGGGGCTCTACGCGGGCCTCGGCGTGCCGCTGTACGGCGCGGACCCGGCCATCCTCTTCGGCAACTACCGCTTCACGCCGTTCGGCATCCACAAGGATGACCTGCACGTCTTCAACTTCGTCGTGCACGGCAAGAAGGTCATCAGCCTGTGGCCCTTCGAGACGCTCTCCTCGCGCGAGGAGATGCCCAAGGACCCCACGCTCCGCGAGCGCACCGCCTCCGTGCACCTGCGCGACAAGGCCGACGAGGACGCCATGCTCGCCCAGGCGTCCTTCATCGAGGGAGACCCGGGTGACATCCTCTGCTGGCCCGCGTCCTACTGGCACCGCGCCGAGCCCACGCCGGGCCTGAGCGTCTGCGTCTCGCTCGGCGTGGCCTACCGGCCTCCGGAATTCGCCGGCATGGAGCCGCCCCCCGCGTGGCCGGGCCGCCTGCGCCTCAACGAGCTGCCCCGCGATGGGAAGTGGCGCCTTCCTGACAGCGTGCAGGCCGGGCTCGCGAAGCGCGGCCGGGGCGCGTCGGTGGAGGCCTCGCAGCGGGAGCTCACCTCGGAGTGGGTGCGCTACCTCACCGGCGGCACCATGTCCGGCCCGCCGCCGGAGGAGACCGACACCACCCTCACCGCGAAGGACTGGGTGCGCGGCAACACGGAGCATCCGCTCGTCGCCGTGCCGCTCCCGGGTGACCACCTGCTGGTGTCCGGCTGTGGCCGCTCCACGTCGCTGCGTCCGTCCCCCGCGGTGCGCCGCCGCATCGAGTGGCTCGTGTCCACCCTCAACAGCGGCAAGCCCCAGCAGGTGGAGGCCCTGGAGACGCTGTTCTTCTCCCGGCTGCCGACGCGGGGCTTCAACCGCAAGGCCTTCCAGACGCTGCTGCAGGACCTGGTGCGCTGGCGCTCCGTGCGGCGCGTCACCCCCGTGAAGCGCTGAAGACTCCCGCGCTCCCCCCGCGCTCACCCCGCCCGGTACGGCGGGAGGACGAGCGTGGGGGTGCCACAGCCGTCCGCGGTGGGGAAGAACGTCAGGTCCGAGCCCACGCCGCGCAGGGCCCGGAAGGTCTCCAGCACGGGCAGGTCGAGCTCCATCGGCGCGAGCCGGCGCACGCGCTGGCCGGCCCGCACCTCCCATCCGGCGGCGACGAGGGTGACGGTGCCGGGGCGAGGCATGGTGGTGAAGGTCTCCACCCGCGCCACCAGCTCCGTGTAGTGCTCGGGGAGCACGGTGCCTCGTGGCACCACGTACGGATTCACAGCTTCTGGAGTCGGCGGAGCGGAGGCTGTGCGCAGGCCGCGCCCGCCTCCCGTGCTCCCCAGCCGCGCCGCCGTGGAGGCCGAGTGGACGAAGCCCAGCAGCTTCCCCTCCTCCACGAAGGGCTGTGACTGCATGGGCACGCCCTCGTCGTCCATGCTCCGCCGCCGGGTGCCTCGGGGGTGATGGGGGTCGTCCACCACGCTCAGCACCGAGGGGAAGAGCTTGCGCCCCACCGCTCGCGCCAGGGCGGGTGTCGCCGCGGCCACGTCTCCTCGCAGCAGCCAGACGAGTCCCGCCACCAGCGGCGCGGCCACGGCGGGTCTCAGGACGAGGGGCAGCTCTGGATTGGGTTGTTCGGCCGGGCCTTCGAGCGCGGCCACCGCTTCCGCGAGGCGGAGGCGGAGCGGCTCGAAGTCCTCCGCGTCCTCCTCCCGCGCCGAGGCCACCGCGTCCACCACCGCGCCTCGTGCCGTCTCACAGCGGATGAAGAGCTCTTCTCGCCAGCCCGTGCGGACCTGGCGCGTGCCGCCCTCGCGGAGGAGCGCGCTCCAGTCCGCCACCTGGGTGAGCACCGCGGCCTGCACCAGCGTGCCCTGGGGGACCGCGCGTTGGATGAGGTGTTCCATCCTCCTCGCGGCTCGCGCGGGTTGGAGCGCGGGGGGGCCGGCGGGGATGTCGGTCGGTGAGGCGGCGGTCAGCGCTGGCAGGGGGCCGCCTGCTCCCGGGGCGGCGTGCTGCTCGGCGGACTCTAGGACGTGCTCCAGGTCCGTGGGGCTCGCGAGGGGCAGCGCCGCGTGTCCCCGTCTCATCGCAGGCCACCCGCGCGGCGGCGTCCCACGACTCGCCGTGGTTCAGGGTGGAGGTGCCGGTGGCGGCGTCATGCTCCAGCGAGAGGCGGCGCTCGGCGCGGAGGAACAGCTCCGCGTGAGTGGGGGTGCGGGCTCGCGTGAAGGCGTCGAGCGTTGCGCTCGCGGCGTCCAGCAGGGCCCGGGGCTCCATGGCCGCGTGGGCGTCGCCGTGGCTTGTGCGCTCGTCTCCAGGGGTGCGCTGCATCCCGCTGCCTCCACCTGCGTGCCTGGAGTGCTCGGGCCCGGAGTCGCGAGGCGCTCGCGGACCGGGCCAGGCGAGGTCCGTGGTGAGGATACCCGCTTCGTGGAGGGACGGCGGACCGGAGGCCCTGGAGAGGTGGCCTCCGTGCGGAGGCGACAGGCTCGCCCCTGGCGAGAACGCTCCTTCGTGAAAGGACGGGGCTTTGGTGGGGACCTCTGCTCCCTGGCTCAGGGACGCCGCCGAGACAGGGAAACCCATCAATCTGCCCCCCACCCGCCGGGCGGAGCGAGCCGGAAGGAACGTTCGTTCCACCGGGCACTCGCAGGGGGGCGCCCATGGCGGAGGGCCCTGGAAGGAACGTTCATTCCGCCGGGCACTGCACTCGGGCTGAGGCTGCGCTGCGCGGGCGTGGACGGAACGTTCATTCCGGAGCCCGGTGGTCCCGGACAGGGGGACAGCTCTCGTGGCGGCTTCGCTGGAACGCCCGTTCCGGTTCACCGAGCGAGGCCCCGGATAGCCATGCGCCCCCAGGGCTCGGTGTCCCGGTGTCCCAGCGCCCCTGGTCGCTGCGTCGTCGACTGGCGCAGCTCTGACCCGGGCCGCGCCTCCCACCGGGTGGCGTATGCTGCGGGCTCCGGCCCTCCGCCGACTCCATCCGTTGCCTGCGTCCCCACTCGGGCCGCGTGGGCGATGGGCGGACTTCACGCCGAGGCGCCCGGGCATTCCGCACGGGAGGCGCATGGGTCGGGACTGGTTCGTGGAGCGACGGGAAGTCAGCGAGGTGCTGCACCAGCGCTCCGGCCCGCGCGTCCCCGCGCCCACGCTCGAGCGGGGCTGGTCCGCACGCCAGGACACTCCCGGTGGCACCGAGCACCATTGGGCCCAGGTGACGGGTGACGGCCCCGAACCCGGCGCCCTGCCAGAGGCCGTGGCCCACCGCGCCCGCGCGCTGCTGAATGCCACCCCCGTGCTCCGCCCTGACGAAGGCGCGGCGGAAGAGGTGGCTCGGAGGCTCGTGGCCGCCGCCCGGGCCGCGGGGGCCTCGCACCTGGACGTGCTGCTGCGCGAAGTGGACCGCCGCACCCTGTTCGCCACCGAAGCACGCACGGTGGAGGACCGGCAGCGCTACGCCCTCCTGGAGGTGAAGGCCTTCGTCGACACGGGCTCCGGCCTCTCCGAGCTGTGGCGCTGCGCCGCCTGGCCGGACGGGGCACACATGCATGCGGCCCTGCCGGAGCTGGAGACCCTGGTGGAGGACATGCTCCGCGAGCTTCGCGACAGCGCGCCCGTGGTGCCCTGCCCCTCCGCGTCACTGCCCGTGGTGTTCCCTCCCGGCGCCGCGTCCGCGTGCTTCTTCCATGAGGTGTGCGGCCATCCCCTGGAAGGCGACGTCGTCGCGCGCGGCGGCTCGTACCTCGCGCGGCGCCTGGGCCAGCGCGTGGCCGGTGAGCACCTCTCCGTCTCCGATGACCCCACCGATGGCCACGGGGCGCTCGCCTTCGCCTGGGACGACGAGGGCCACGCCGCG
>JBKGHK010000525.1:0-7170 GCA_046520375.1 Pyxidicoccus sp. 3LFB2 | reverse complement strand
CGGTGCGGGCACCGCGGCCCGGCGCGCGGAGGACGTCTCCTGCCGTTGAGACCAGTCCGCGAGCATCTGGCGCAGGGCGGCGATGCGCGGGTCCTGCGGACGCGAAGGCTCGGAGTCAGTGGAAGCGCCTCCGGCTCCACCCGGGACTGCGCGAGCGGGGACCGGGACAGAGCCGTCCTCCCCTCGCGGAGCAGCGAGAGCGGTAGCAGGGACCGAGCCGCCCTCCCCTCGCGGGACAGAGGGCACCGAGACAGCGCCCGCGTTCCAGCGTGGCACGACGGGGGCGGAGACGGGGCCTGGCCCCGCGTTCAGTCGGGGCTCGCCTTGCACGCTGGCGGAGGCAGTCTCTGCCGCATGGTGAGGTTCCCCCCGGGCCGCAATGGGGGCACTTGTCGCGCCAGCGTACGACTCGCCCAGAGGCAGACCGGCGCCGGGGAGGATGGAGGAAGTCAGCCCCACATCCTGGTGCGGCTCGCCCGGTGCCGGGGAGCCGCCCACCTGCTCCTCTGCCACCACCGTCACGGCGGGCTTCGCCGGAGCCCTGCCTCCGGGGCCCACACCGTTCAGCCGTGCCAGCTTGCGCTTGAGGTCCATGGGCTCGCCCTCCGCCTACTGCATTCCCGCGACGCCGAGCGCGGACAGGAGCTCCAGCCCCAACCGCTTGCGTGGGAAGGGCTCCACCGGCGCGTTGCCGGGCGTCGTCCCCGTGGCCGGGCCGATGCAGGCCGGACACCCCTCCTCGCACGGGCACGACTCCAGCAGCCGGCGGGCCCGCAGCAGCAGTTCGTCCCGCTGGTCATACAGGCGCGCGGCCAGCCCCACGCCGCCGGGCACGTTGTCGTAGAGGAAGAGGGTCGGGTCGAAGCCCACGCCCCCGTCCTTGCGCGGAGGCCCCTCGGCGTCGTCGCGGCTGCCGAGCGTCTTGCCCACGTCCCGAGGGTCAATCATCAACCCCACGCACGCCACGGTGCGCAGGGCGTTGGCCACGCCACGAAGCGCGTCGATGACGGCGGGCCGGGGCGCGCGCATCGAGCGCACCACCGACTCCGGCACCGTCAGCCAGAGCGCCGTGGTGTGCATCTGCATCTCCGGCAGGGCCACGTCGCCGTAGCCCACGTTCTCATGCGTGTGGAACTTGATCTTCTTGTAGCCCACCACCTTCTCGATGACGCTCACCTCGCCCATGCCCGCCTGGAGGTCCGGCCCCATGGGCGCGCCCTGGTCCTCCTGGATGACGTGGACGCGCACGTACGTCATCGCGTCGGTGAAGTAGTCGGGCGCCACCTTGCGCACGAAGGCCTTGTGGTTCTCGTGGTCGAACTTCTCCACCTGGTACTGCTCGCCCTCGTGCTGGTAGATGGCCTGCTCGTGCAGCATCGTGTGCGCCGAGCGGAAGTCCATCTCCGCCAGCGTCCGGTCCGTGCCCCGCTCGATGATGACCACGTTGTCCCAGCCCACGCTGCGCAGGGACACGTGGTTGGCCGGGTACGCATCCGTGGACCAGTGGAACACGCGCTTGCCGGCCTCCCCCACCGTGGGGTGCACCACCTCGTGCTGCGCGAGGAAGCCGAGCGCCTCCGCGGTGGACTCGGGCGGCACGTCCCCGAAGGGCTCGCCCTCTTCGAACGGCAGCTCGAAGGACGCGCACTTGAGGTGCTGGACGAGAATCTCCACGTTGTCCGGGTCGATGCGCGCGTGCTCCACCGGCGCGCCGATGAGGAAGCGCGGATCCCCGGCCATGTACTGGTCCAACGGCGCGCTCGACGTCACCCAGCAGCGCAAGACTGCCCGCGCCGCGCCGCCCTGCCCGGCCGAAGCGCTGCATCAGCGCCGCCACCGAGCCCGGGTAGCCCGCGCACACCACCGCGTCCAGCGAGCCGATGTCGATGCCCAGCTCCAGCGCGTTGGTGGCCACCACGCAACGCACCTCGCCCGCGCGCAGGGCCGCTTCCGTGGCGCGGCGCGTGCCGGGCAGGTAGCCGCCCCGGTAGCCCTGGATGAGGGACGGGTCCAGCTTCTCCTCGACGAAGCGATCCCGCAGGTACTTGAGCATCACCTCGATGTTGTTGCGCGACTGGCCGAACAGCAGCGTGGACACGCCCGCGCGCACCAGGTCCGCCGTCAGGCGCACGGCCGTCTTGAGGTAGCTGGCGCGGATGCCCAGCTCCGCGTTCACCACGGGCGGGTTGAACACCATGACGCGGCGCTCGCCGGACGGGGCGCCGCTCTCCGAGACCAGCGACACCTCGCGCCCGAGCATCCGCCGCGCATGCGCCTGGGGGTTGCCGATGGTGGCCGACGCGGCGACGAACACCGGGTCCGCGCCGTGGAAGCGCGCCACGCGCTGGAGGCGGCGCAGCACGTTGGCGAGGTGCGAGCCGAAGACGCCCCGGTACGTATGCAGCTCGTCGATGACGACGTAGCGGAGGTTGGAGAACAGGCGCGCCCAGCTCGCGTGGTGCGGGAGGATGCCAGTGTGCAGCATGTCCGGGTTGGTGAGCAGCACGCCGCTGCGCTCCCGGGCGGCCCGGCGCGCATCCGCCGGAGTGTCCCCGTCGAACGTAATCGCGCCGTGGTTCAGCCCCGCCTCGCGCATCAGCGCGCGCAGGGACTCTTCCTGATCCCGGGACAGCGCCTTGGTGGGGAACAGGTACAGGGCGCGCGCCTGTGGCTCGCGGGCGAAGCGATCCAACAGCGGCAGGTTGTAGCAGAGGCTCTTGCCGGAGGCGGTGGGCGTGGCGATGACGAGGCTCTGCCCCGCGCGGCCAGCCGGTAGGCCTCGGCCTGGTGGGAGAAGAGCTGGTCGATGCCGCGCTTCTGGAGGGCCTCGCGCACCTGGGGGGCGACGTCCTCGGGAATGGGCGCGAAGGCGCCGACCCGGGCGGGGGTGGCCTCGTCGAGCACGAAGTTGGGCCAGAGCTGACGGTCCGAGCGCCACCCATGGAGGACGGCGTCCAGCCCGCGAGGCGCATTCCAGGGAGTGCGCCGGGGCCCGCCGAAGGCGTCGGTTTCCTTCTCAGGCTTCATGGGTCGGGCACTGTACAGGCGTACACCGAGGGGGACAACGCGCTTGAGGCACGCCTGTCCGCTCTCGACTAGGGTGCCGCGCCCGTGGCCCTTGCAATCTTCCTGTTCACCTACGTCTTCATCGCCGGGGCACGCCTTCCGTTCCTGAAGCTGGACCGGCCGGGCGGCGCGCTCCTGGGCGCCGTGCTCATGGTGGTCTTCGGCGTCGTCACGCCCGCCGAGGTCTTCAACCACAGCGAGAACTCCGCCCGGCATGCCATCGACGGGGACACCATCGTCCTCTTGCTGGGGATGATGCTGCTGGCGGCCTACCTGTCGCAGGCGGCCTTCTTCCGCACCGCGGGTGCCTGGGCCGTGCGCAAGGCCCACACGCCCCGGCTGCTGCTGGTGGCCGTCACCTTCATCTCCGCGGTGCTGTCGGCGTTCCTCGTCAATGACACCGTGTGCCTGATGCTCACGCCGCTGGTGCTCGCCACGGTGGAGGACGCGCGCCTGCCGCCCGTGCCCTACCTGCTCGCGGTGTGCATGGGCAGCAACAGCGGCTCGGTGGCGACGTTCACCGGCAACCCGCAGAACATGCTCATCCAGGGCGCCTCGGGCCTGTCCTACGCCAGCTTCGCCGCGTACATGGCGCTGCCCGCGCTCATCTCCACCGCCATCGTCACCGGCGCGCTCGTCTACATCTTCCGGCACGACCTGCCCACGAAGCGCTTCGAGGCGCACCCTCCCCCGCCTCCCGTGGACCGGGGGCTGCTCTGGCTCACGCTGCTCGTGCTCGCCGGAGTCGTGGCGGCCTTCTTCGCGGGTCTGCCCATGAGCTGGAGCGCCCTGGCCGGCGCCGCCCTGGTCATGGCCCTGTCCCGCCGCGAGCCGCGCGAGGCGCTGGAGCGCGTGGACTGGGTGCTGCTGCTCTTCTTCGCCAGCCTCTTCGTCGTCGTCTACGGCGTGAACAAGCACGGCTGGGCCGACGAAATCCGCACGCTCTTCTCCCCCCTGATGGCCGGTCCGCCCTGGCGGGAGACGCTCGGCTTCGCGGGGCTGACGCTGGTGGCGTCCAACCTCTTCAGCAACGTGCCCTTCGTCATGCTCGCGCGCACGTGGGTGCCCACGCTGCAGAACGTGGAGCTGGGCTGGCACGTGCTCGCGCTGGGCTCCACGCTTGCCGGCAACCTCACGCTGGTGGGCAGCGTGGCCAACCTCATCGTCTTCGAGGCCGCGCGCGGGAAGGTGAACATGACCTTCCTCGGCTACCTGCGCGTGGGGCTGCCCGTCACCCTGGTCAGCTTCGTCGTGGGGCTGGCGGTGCTCCTCGCGGAGCACGCGCTGTTCTGAGGGCTATTCCGGATCCGGGTCCGGCAGCTCCCCGGCGGGCAGCTCCTTCTCGGGAGGCTTGAGCGGCTCGGGCGGAAGCGGGCTGGCGGCGCCGGGCACGGTGTCCGGCGCGGCGGTGGTGGGCATGTCGGGCAGCGGCGGGCCGCCGCGCCGGTCCTTCGGGGTGAGGTCCTTCACGAAGACCTCGGCCACCTGGTCCAGCATCGTCGACAGCGCCTGGCGGAACAGGTCCGGATTCTTTCCCACCTTGAACGGGTCCAGGTGCTCGGCCTTCGCGGACACCTGGTCGACCTCGAACGGGCGGCGCCACACCTCCGAGCGCCCATCCAGGGTGAACATGCGCCCGTACCCGCGCACGTAGGCACCGGCGCGGCCGTCCTCGCTGCGCATGCCGTACTCCTGCACGACGAACTCGACGATGGTGTCCGCGCCCAGCGGCGCCACCAGGTCATAGTCCGGCGCGTTGGCGGGCACCTCCTCCACGAGGAAGCTCTCCAGCACCGACGCGACGCGGGCCGGGTCCACCACGCGCGTCCACGGATACTCGCGCGGAAGCTGGGACAGCGTGTTGACGCGGATGCGCTCGGAGATTTCGAAGCGCGTCACGGCCTGCTGCAGCTTCACCGTGAGCCGCCGGTCGGCCTCCACCGGCTCCAGCTTCTTGAGCTTGCCGCCGTAGGCATCGTCCTCGCGGAACACGAGGCTCTTGGGGCCCGCGCCTTCCTCGATGCGGGAGATGAAGGCGGGCCGCTGCACGCGGTCCAGGTCCGCGCCAGCCAGCCGCTGTGACGCACATCCGCCGGCGAGCGCCAGCACCAGGGACAGAAGGAGGCTCCGTGTCATTCACCCGCAGTTGTATCCCAACTTCCGCCTTCATGCTCCTACCCGTCCGTACCCCTTCCCTTTGGGGCCCCCTGTGCCGTCCGCTGGTATGCTCCGCCGCCGTGAGTTCGCCTACCCCGCCCCCTGTTTCCCTCCCTGGTCGCAAGCGCCGGCTCGGGGAGATTCTCATGGACGCCGGTCTGCTGACGGAGACGCAGCTGCGCTCCGCGCTCGCGGAGCAACGCAAGTGGGGCGGCAAGCTGGGGCTCACCCTGGTGCAGATGCGCTTCGTGGACGAGAACTCCATGGTGCATGCGCTCTCCCGGCAGCTCGCCATTCCGACGGTGGACCTGGACCTGCACAAGCCCTCGCCGGTGGCGCTCCAGGCGCTGCGCGCGGACATCGCCGAGCGCTACACCGTCTTCCCCACCGCCGCGGACCCGCTCAACAAGGTGCTCACCGTCGCCACGGCGGACCCCACCAACGTGGAGTCCCTCCAGGAGCTGGCCTTCCACACCGGCCAGCGCATCCAGGTGGTGGTGGCCGCCGCGTCGTCCATCGAGCGCGCCATCCGCCGCAACTACCATGGGGAAGTCACGTCCCCCACGGCCACGCCGCTCTCGTTCGGCATGGACGAGCCCACCTTCGAGCTGGCCCCGCCCTCCGAGTCGGAGCCCCTCCTCGTGACGGGACGCGCGACGGCGCACCCGATGCCCCCCGCGCGTGAGAGCGAGCTGCTCCAGCGGGTGGAGGACCTCTCGCAGCAGGTGTCCACCCTGGAGCGCATGGTGGCGCAGCAGGCCCGCTCGCTGCGCGCGATGCTGGAGCTGCTGGAGACGCGGGGCCTGGTGACTCGCGACGACTACCTCGCGAAGGTCCGCTGACGCGGCGGGCGCGGGCGGCGCCTCACACCAGGATGAGCTCCTCGTCGCCCTCCGCCGGAGCACCGGAGCCGGAGGCCGCGCCCAGCACGCGCTGGGTGCGGCGCAGCCGCTCGTCGCTGAGCTCGGAGATGAGCACCAGGATTTGCGGGTGGCTGGAGATGAGCATGTCGAAGTCCGCTCGCGGCAGCCGCAGCAGCGTGGTGTGCCGGGCGGCCGTCACCGTCGCGGTGGCGGGCGTCTTCTGCAGCAGGGAGATTTCCCCGAACAGGTCGCCCTCCTTCAGCCGCGTCAGGAGGTGGCCGTCCTTGCGCACTTCGACTTCGCCGGACAGCACGACGTAGAGGCCGTCCGTCGCGTCTCCGTCGCGGATGATGACGGCGTCGCGCTCGACGTCGCGCGCGCGGAAGCGCTCCACCAGCGTGCGCCGGTCCTTCCGGCTGAACGGCCGGAACAGCGCGGAGGTGTTCATGACGTTGGTCAGCAGGCGCTGCCGGCAGAACTTCTTGAGGGCCTGGGCCACCAGCGGGTAGCTGCGCGACAGCTCGGCGAGCACCGGCGCGGAGAGCTCCAGGAGCTGCGTGTCCTCGGACGCGCCCTCGACAGAGGCCGTGCGTGCCGCGCCGGACAGCAGCGCCATCTCACCGAAGCAGGCGCCGCCCTCCAGCGTGGCGAGGTCCTGGCGCTCGTTGCCCTCCATCCGGAAGACGCGCACGGAGCCCTCGCAGATGACGTAGAAGGCGTCGCCGTGGGTGCCCTGCTCGATGATGCGCTCGCCCGGGCCGAAGCGGCGCAGCGGGCAGCGCTCGAAGAGCTCGATGAAGGCGTCGCGCGGCAGGTCCGAGAACAGCGGGACGGTGGGCAGCTCCTCCACCGAGCGCCCGTCGGCGCCGACCTCGTCCGTGAGGCTGAAGACCTCTTCCTCGTCCACGAAGGGCGCGGCGGACAGGGCGGCGCGCTGGCTCAGGCCGGCCTGCGCGGCGAGCTCCACCGCGTGCAGTAGCGAGTCGCCCTCCAGCTCCAGCTCCGTGAAGGAGGACCCCGCCGAGACGCGGAGCGCCGCTCCGGGCGACGCTTCAGGCTCCGAAGCCAGCTCGCGGAACGCAAG
>JBKGHK010000524.1:0-7198 GCA_046520375.1 Pyxidicoccus sp. 3LFB2 | reverse complement strand
GGAGGCAGCGGGCTGCGGTGGCCGACTTCCGCCACGCGGCGTGAATGCTCCCCGAGCCCGCGCCGGGCAGCGGCCGGGCCACCACGCCCGCCTCACGAGGCCCTCCAGGCAGCAGCGACGCCAGCAGCGAGTACCCCAGCCCCGCCGCCACGAAGCCGAGGATGGTCTCCGACGAGTCCGCCGCGTGCAGCCGCTTCGGCTTCACCCCGGCCCGCGCCAGCTCCGCGAGCTGCAGCTCCCGCAGGTGCCGGTCCGTGCTGTAGGCGATGAACGCGTCGTCCTTCAGCTGCGCCAGCCGCACCTGTGCGCTCTTCGCCTGCGGGTGGTGCGAGGGCAGCACGAGGAACGGGTGCGTGCGCCCCACCTCTCGCGCCTCCACGTCGTCCGGGATGTCCGGCAGGTGGTCCACCACCAGGTCCGTGTCACCCGAGCGCAGCACGTCCAGCGCGGGCGTCTTCGACTCGAAGAGGGCCACCTCGATGTCCGGCCGCTTCGCCTGCAGCCGCCGCAGCCACGCGGGCAGCAGGTGCCGCAACACATGGCCGGAGGCATGGACGCGCAGCGTGCCGCCCACCTCGCCCTTCTTCAGGGACTGCACCACGGCGTCCAGCCCCTCCAGGAACGGAGCCACGTGCGCATACAGCGCGCGGCCCTCCGGAGTGAGCACCACCCGGTCCTTGCCCACGCGCTCGAAGAGGGGCACGCCGACTTCATCCTCCAGGCGTTTGACCTGCTGGTGCACCCCGGGCTGCGTTATCGGATACGGAAATGAGCGTGCCGCCCGCGCGTACCCTTCGGCGCGCGCCACCCGGTAGAAGCCCTCGAGTCGCTGGAGCTGAATCATACACTCCAGGTTATCAATACGACATGGACTAGTTCCATGCGCTTTACGACGGGAAAGGGCATGTTTCTCCCATCAGCGAGCCAAGGCTCGCTCCGAGGAGGAAGCCCATGTCCCGTTCCACGCCGAAGGTCGTCGTCCCCCACAGCGCCGCCTGGGTCATCCAGACCTGGCTGTCCTTCGTCCTGTCCGTCGGCGTCACCGCCGTGGGCATCTGGAACCTGCCCGTGGACATCTGGGTGAAGTCCTTCCTGGGCATGGGGCTGCTCTTCACGGTGGGCTCCACCTTCAGCCTGTCGAAGACGGTGAGAGATCAGCACGAGATGGAGCAGCTCGGCACGCGCATCGACGAGGCCCGCGTGGCCCGGCTCCTCTCGGAGCATGACCCGGTCGCCCCGCCGAAGCTGTAACGGGGGTGCCGACGCGGTAGCGTCACCGCCATGCTCGACGGCCTCACCCTGCTCATCCCCGACAAGGCCGACCCGGAGCGGGATGTCGTCGCCCGCGAGTGGGAGGCCCGGGGCGGCACGGTGCTGAGGCTGGGCCGGTTCTGGAGCCCACCCGACGTGGACCCCGCGCGGGTGCGCCTCTACGGCAATGACACCTTCTGCCTGGTGCTGGCGCAGAAGCTGGGCCTCACGCTCGTCTCTCCGCCGGATGACCTGCTGTTGAAGGTGGACCCCGCGTGGGTGAAGCGCGAGGTGCGCGGCGCCACGCTGGAGCAGGTGGCCGCGGAGCCCTTCCCGCGCTTCATCAAGCCCCTGGTGCCCAAGGTGTTCCGCGCCGCGGTGTGGCCGGGGCCGGAGGCGCTCGCGGAGGAGTGCCGGGGGCTGACGCCGGACACGCCGGTGCTGTCCTCGGAAGTTGTTTCGCTGCGCGCGGAGGCCCGGGGCTGGGTGCTGGACGGGCAGGTGCGCACCTGCGCCGTGTACGAGGGAGAGGGCTCCGTCACGGAGGCCCGGGACTTCCTCGCCACCGTGGCGCGGGCGTCCGTGCTGCCGCGCACCTGCGTGCTGGACGCGGCGCTCGTGGAGGGCCGGGGCTGGGCGCTGCTGGAGGCCAATGCCGCCTGGGGCGCGGGGCTCAACGGCTGCGACGCCGCCGAGGCGCTCCACTGCATCGCCGGGGCCACGCTGCCCGCTTGAACCTCAGGGCGCGCCGCGACCGGTGTGCAGGCAGATGAGCGCCTCATCCAGCAGGGGCAGCGCGGCCTCCGTCCACCCCTTCAACCTCGCGCGCGGGAGGAATGGGGCACGGAGGGGCGGGAAATGAGTCCCCGCCAGCGCGGGCGTCCTCGATGAGCTGGGGCCTGCTGCTCGGGGATTTGAGCTGGGGCCCCAGCGCAGCTCGCGGGGCCACGGCCTTGCGCCAGTTGTAGCCGTCGCCCACCCACTGCGCGGCGAGCGCGGCGCTCATGTACGCGGTGCCGCCATGCTGGTGCTGCCAGACATGCGTCAGCTCGTGCACCAGCAGCCCGAAGTCCGGCGGCCCGGGCCGGGGGACGTAGACGGTGTCCCCCATCACGAAGGCGCGGCCGGACATGCTCAGCAGGCCCAGCCGCCCCTCCTTCACCCGCACCCGCGAGTACTCCAGGCTGTCGCCGAAGATGGGGCGCAGCCGCGCCACCTCGTCCTCGGTGAGTCGCCGGCCCGGCGTCTCCACGCCCGCCAGCACCTGCACCGCGCTGAGCATGCGCCCGGCCAGCATCAGGAACACGTCCACCGGGAGCTGCCCCACGCGCGCCAGCCCCCGTTTCAGCCGGGGCAGGCCGGCACGAGGCCGCCCGCACACGCACTGCGCCGCGCCGCCCACCAGCCCTACCAGCACCACGCCCACGCCCCGCGCCACTCCCAGCGAGGCGCTGCCCACCCCTGTCAGCAGGCCGTGCCCCGCATCCGCCAGTCGCTCCGGGAACGAGGGCGCACGACTCATCCGTCAGTCCTCAGCGTCCGCCCGCGGCGGCGCGTGGAATGGCCATGCCCAGCGAAGACTCCACCAGCGCGCGCAGCGAGCCGGGACGCCAGGGACGGGCCAGGGCGAAGTGGGTGAGGCACGAGGCACTGTACGCCGCCGCCGACTCCGGCCGGAAATGCGCCGATACGAGGATGCGCGGCCCGGTGAAGCCCTGCTCCACCAGCCCGACGAGGAAGGCCGGCACGGCGGTGCGCTCCGCGGTGTCCAGGTCCACGATGAGCGCATCCGGCGCCATGCCCGCCCCCAGCCGCCGGCCCGCCGACGCGGTGCCCGGCGCATGGAGCAGCTCGAAGCCCGGCACCAGCTCCCGGCCAATGGCCAGCCTCAGCAGGGGTGCTTCTGACACCAGCATGATGCGCGGTCCGCGCGTCGGCCGGGTCAGCTTCCGCGCCAGACGCAGCGCGCCAACGTCCCTCACTTCAGGGGCGAGAAAGGACTGCACGAAGCAGGAACGGGGCGAGGGGGCGTGGGACACACACCCAAAGTACCCAGCAATAGCGGAAATATCAAGTTTAGCTTTAATCTTTGCAGAAACGGGGAGCTGGACCCCGATGCGCATACATCGGCCACGGTCCCTGGACCGAAGTGACAGGAACACCTGTTCAGTATGTCAAAAAAGACTCCTGCTCACCTGAACTGGAGTACAGGCGACCCACCCGGCTCTCGCCCTTCAAGGAGCCGGGAAGCGGGCCCCTGAAGGTCGGCTACAGCGGGTCGTTTTCCCAGGGCTCCAGGTGCTCGGTGAACGGGCCAAGGTCCGGCAGCGCCGTGGAGCCTCCGGTGTCGAGCGCCCGGGAGAGCACCTCGATGAGCGACGCGCCCAGCATGGGAATCTCGTCCGCGAACTCGCGGGACTCGAAGAACGGCCCCGTTCCCGGTGGGTCCCACTTCGAGCGCTGCGCGGGCACCAGTTGGTCCGCGCGCAACCGGAGGACGCGCACCCTCGCTCGCCGATGCAGCGCCAGCACCGTCCCATCGGGAAGGTCGACGAGAATCCGAACCAGCGCCGTGTTCCTCCCGCTCAGCGGGATGCGGACTTCGTGGTGCTCCTCGCAGGGACGGATGTGCCAGGGGTTCTTCCCCGGGAAGAGCGTGGCGTCCCGCACATGGTCATAGAAGGCGGTGAGCTCCGCGACGCCCTGGAACGCGCCCGAGCCTTCGGCGGGCGTCGCGGAGTGCCCACCGCGGATGCGCTCGATGACCCCCTTGACGGAGACGCCGGTGCGCCGGACGACGAGGCCCGCCTTCGGCACGAGCGCCCCGTCCGCGTCCACCTCCACCGTCAGCACGCCGCCTTCGAGCGACCACGTGTCACGGGTGCCCTGGGACAGGTCCTCGACCTGGAGCGCCACGCTGGACAGGCCCGAGGGCACCCGGCTCGGCGCCACTCCGGGCCCCTTGTAGGCGCCCCCTCCCCGGGTCTCCCGCTCGCAGTCGACCATCAGCTTCGCATGGGGCATCGCGAGCAGCGGGTTGCGGGTCTCGTACCGCCCATTGCCGCCGACGTAGGGAAACAGCCGGGCAATCCAACCCGCGGCCTGGTCCTCGGCGTAGGCCTTCTGGGGCTTGTAGAGCTCCTTCCACAGCTTGCGGCTCGGCCGGCCCTCCGCCGCGCGCACGAGCTCGTCGGCGATGGGCACGAGCGACGACGTCCACCACGCCAGGTCCAGCTCCGCGATGACGTCGATGCGGCGGCGGATGGCCTGCCAGTCCTCGGGCGTCCCGAGCAGGGTGACGCGGGGGATGCCGCAGACGCACTGCATCTCGTAGTCGAAGTACGGCGACATCGAGTCCATCAGCACCACGTCACCCGCCATGCGCTCGATGTCCGTGCTGGTCGAGAAGTCACACGACAGCAGGCGCGGCAACCCCGGCCCCAAAGCCTCGCGAAGCTGCGCCCGGAAGGAGGAGAGCAGACCTCCGAAGCCCTCGGCGTCCCGGGGAAGCTCCGTCACCTGGACCTTGAGCGTCTGCCGGCCCTCGTGCCGGACCAGCCGGCTCCGGAGCGCCTTCGCGTTCAGCCGGATGTGCTGGGCGACGCCGTGCGCAATCGTGAGCCACACGACGTCGGGAGAGAGCACCAGCGGCCGGTGCTCGGCGAACGCCTGGTGGACGGCGACGAGCAGCGGGTGCACGCCCCGCGGGTTCACCACCTCCGTCCGGGGCGCGGGTGCCATCCAGAGCGCGTCCTTCACCAGCGAGCCCAGGGGCTCGGTGAGCACGGGCGTCCAGGCCGGCTTGACGTCATCCACCTCGAAGGTCGTCGTCATGTTCCCTCCCCCATGAGGCCGCCAACCTTCGGGCCGGCCCGCTATTTCCGGGCGCGGCCTCGAAGGCTCACTCGAACTCGAGCGCGCGCTGGAAGTCGGCCGGGTTGGACGCCGCGCTCTGCGCGACCTCCAGGGTGATGATGCCCTCACGGTAGAGCTGGGTGAGGTGCTGGTCGAAGGACTGCATGCCGAACATGTCGCGGCCCTTCTCGATGACGTCCTTCAGCTCGTTGGCGCGGTCCTCGCGGATGTACTGCTCCACGGACTTCGTCTGCGTCATGATTTCCAGCGCCACCGTGCGGCCCTTGCCGGACGCGCGGGGCAGCAGTCGCTGGGAGATGGTGGCCTTGAGGCAGTCCGCCAGCCGCATGCGGACCATGACCTGCTCCTCGGCGGGGAACACCGACACGAGCCGGCCGATGGTGCGCGACGCGTCCGTGGTGTGCACCGTGGACAGCACCAGGTGGCCCGTCTCCGCCGCCTTGAGCGCGATGTCGATGGTCTCCGTGTCGCGCATCTCGCCCACCAGAATCACGTCCGGGTCCTGCCGCAGCGCCGAGCGCAGCGCGCGGGCGAAGCTCTCCGTGTCCGGCCCAATCTCCCGCTGGGAGATGGAGGACTTGATGTTCTTGTAGATGAACTCGATGGGGTCCTCGATGGTGAGGACGTGCAGGCTCTCGTTGCGATTGATGTGGTCAATCATTGACGCGAGCGTGGAGCTCTTGCCCGAGCCCGTGGCCCCCGTCACCAGCACCAGCCCGCGGTCATTGCTGGCAATCTTCTTGAGGACCTGCGGCAGCCCCAGCGTGTCGATGTTGGGAATCTCGTCCGGGATGATGCGCAGGATGCACGCCAGCGAGCCCCGCTGCCGGTAGATGTTCACCCGGAAGCGCGCCACGCCCGGCACGCTGTAGGACGTGTCGTGCTCCTGCAGCGAGTCGATTTGCGCCTTCACCAGCTGGTCGTTGATGACATGCAGGGCCACCTGCTTCGTGTGGTCCGGGACCAGCTTCTCCATCTTCAGGGGCCGCAGCATCCCGTTGACGCGGTAGATGGGCGGGTCTCCCGGCCGGAAGTGGATGTCCGAGGCGCCATTCTGTACGCCCACCGAGAGCAGCTTGTTCAACGTTGTCAGATCCACCGGGTCGACCCCTCACCTGCTACGAAGGCGGCGGAGTCTATGGCAAGACGCGCCCGGAGCCAGGGACGCTGAGCAACTCCTGCAACCCCCTTGCAGGAGTTGGCGGGTCATCCCAGACAGACAAGGGTAGGCCCACACCCGCCATGGACAACCATCCAGGCGGGCCCCCGACAGGCCCACCGCCCGCCCTGTCCCCTGGCGTCAGCCCGCGGAGACGAGGGTGAGCTCGGCGATTTCCGGCGCGGGGCCCAGGCGCATGGGCGGGCCCCAGTAGCCGGTGCCCCGGTGGGTATAGACGCGCACCCCGGCGATGGTGGCCAGGCCGCGCACCACGGGCTGCTGCAGCTTCACGAAGAACATGAAGGGGAACACCTGCCCGCCGTGGGTGTGCCCGGAGAGCTGGAGGTCCACGGCCACGCCTGCCCTCGCCACGTCCAGCGCGGAGCGGGGCTGGTGCGCCAGCAGCAGGCGCGGCACGCCGGAGGGCGCACCGTGGAGCGCCACGTCCGGACGGCTCGCATGCGCGGGGTGCACATGGCCCGCGTCATGGTCCGTCACGCCCGCCACGGTGAGCCTCGCGCCGCCGCGCTCCACCACGCGGTGCTCGTTCTGCAGGACGGTGAGCCCCAGCCGGGCCACCTCGGCCGCCCACGCGGGGCCGTCGTTGTAGTACTCGTGATTGCCCGTCACGTAGAAGACGCCCAGCGGGGCGCGCAGGTCCGCCAGCGGCTTCACCTCGTCGCGCAGGGCCTCCACGAAGCCATCCACCAGGTCCCCCGTCACCGCGACGATGTCTGGCTTCAGCGCATTCACCTGCTCCACCACGCGCCGCAGCCAGCGCCCGTCCAGCGTGAGGCCGATGTGGATGTCTGAAATCTGCACCACCTTCAGCCCGCTCAGCCCCGGCCCCAGCCCGGCCACCGGCACCGTCAGCCGCTCCACCCGGGCCCGGCCGCGCGCGGTGACGAAGGC
>JBKGHK010000523.1:0-7201 GCA_046520375.1 Pyxidicoccus sp. 3LFB2 | reverse complement strand
TTCGCCTACACCGCGCCCGAAGGGGCCCGGCTGACGATTGAGGCGCCGTCGGCCTCGGGCGAGCCGCTGCGCTTCTACCCGAGCGAAGGCCCGGCGGCGCAGGTGGCCCCGGGCGTGGACGTCCCGCTGCCCTTCAGCACGCCGGTGCAGGGTGGGTGGCTCAGCGGAAACCTGGACGTGCGCGCGCGCTTCACCGACGCGCAGGGCCAGACGCTGGGTGAGACGCGGCTGACGCTCACGCCGCGCTGACGGACGGTTTCGAAGCGAGGCGCTGAAACTCCGAAAGGGCTCGCGTCACTACGCGGACGCCGGGCCCATCGAGGCCTGGCCCGGTGGTGGCTGGCGGCATTCCGCACGCCACCGGTGTCTCTTCCCGAGGAGTTGCGCCGTGTCCAAAGCGTCCGTGTGGGTGAGCCTTGCCGTGGGGCTCGTGCTGGGTTTCGTGGGAGGCCGCGTGGGCCGTACGTCCGACGGAGCCGCGGAGGTGCGCGGCGCGCCGACGGCCGCGAAGGCGCCCGGGGCGCGGCAGCGTCCTCCGATTTCGCCCACCGTCTACAAGGTACCGCTGGAGGGCTCGCTGGCGGCGGGGCCCGAGGACGCGCTCGTCACGGTGGTGGAGTTTTCCGACTACGAGTGCCCCTTCTGCTCGCGCGCGCACGCGACGGTGAAGCAGCTCCAGCAGAAGTACGGGAAGAAGGTGCGCGTGGTGATGAAGCACCACCCGCTGCCCAACCACCCGCGCGCCCGCCCCGCCGCGCTGGCCGCGCTGGCCGCCGGGGAGCAGGGGAAGTTCTGGGAGATGCATGACGTGCTCTTCTCCAACGCCCGGGCGATGCAGGACGCCGACCTGGAGCGCTACGCGCGCGAGCTGGGGCTGGACGTGGACCGCTGGAAGAAGGACCTGACGGACTCCCGCCTGGCCGAGCGCATCCGCAAGGACGAAGCGCTGGCGGCGAAGGTGGGTGCCACCGGGACGCCGGCCTTCTACGTGAATGGCCGCTTCATCAACGGCGCGGTGCCGCTGGAGGTCTTCACCACGGTGGTGGACGAGGAGCTGGGCAAGGCGGAGGCGCTGGTGAAGGGCGGCGTGCGCCCGACGGAGGTGTATGCGCGCGTCATCGAGAAGGGCGTGGACGCGCCCCCGCGGAACGCGCCGGCGCAGCAGGAGCTGGCGGTGCAGAAGGTGGAGGTGGGCAATGCGCCCGCGCGTGGCCCGGCGAACGCGCCGGTGACGCTGGTGGCATTCTCCGACTTCGAGTGCCCCTTCTGCTCCCGCGCGGTGCCGACGATGAAGGCGCTGGAGGAGGAGTACGGCGACAAGCTGCGCGTGGCGTTCAAGCACCAGCCGCTGCAGAACCACCCGAACGCGAAGCTGGCGGCGGCCGCGTCGCTGGCCGCGCACGAGCAGGGGAAGTTCTGGGAGTTTCACGACGTGATGTTCGCGAACCAGCGGCAGCTGGACCGGGCGTCGCTGGAGGGCTACGCGAAGCAGCTCGGGCTGAACGAGGCGCGCTTCAAGGCGGCGCTGGACTCCGGGAAGTTCGACGCGCAGGTGGAGGCGGACGCGAGCGAGGGTGCGCGCATCGGGGCTTCGGCCACGCCTACCTTCTTCATCAACGGGCGCCCTGTGGTGGGAGCACTGCCCATCGACCAGTTCCGCCGCATCATCGATGAAGAGCTGAAGAAGTCCGGCGTGGCGGCGCGGTAGGCAGTCGTTGTCAGGCAGAGGAGTACAGTTTCAAGTCCCGCACTCCTCGCCAATAGAGGGGCCTGGAATCGAAAGGTTCCGGGCCCTTCGTCTACGGCAGCCGGAGGAATGCCCGAGGATGCGCTGCACCACCCGGACCGGGGCAGCCAGGGCTGCTACAGCTTCGCGCCCCCCATGGCGAACAACTGCAGTGACGTGTACAGCGTCTTCGCGTCCCAATACCGCGAGTACTCCTTCGGCAGGAACTCGGAGACCGCGGTCATCACTCCGAACAGGTGGTGGATGGGCGTGGCCGTCTTCGGGTAGCGGGGCGAGGCCCACAAGCCGAACAGGGCGTAGGCGCAGGCGAGCAGCTCATCGTTGGTGACCTTCCCGACCGTGCGCAGCATGTGGCAGAGCCCGTACGTCGTGCCGGACGGCCCCGCCCAGACCGGAAGGCCGTGCCAGCGCGCCCGCGCCGCCCAGTCCGTGTCCTCGTTGACCGTCCCCACGTTGTGGCGCATCGTCGACTTGTTCTTGAACAAGCGTTTCTTCAGCTGCTCGCCAATGGCGTCATCGCTCCAGGGGCCGGGCCACTTCTCCTCCGTGTCGTAGTAATTGTAGATATCGTGCAGCACCATGATGTTGAGGTCGGGGGACTCGCGGCGGAAGGAATTGGTCCAGACCGCCCAGGACTGCTTGTGCAAGTCCTTGTACTCGCGACGGATGACCTCGTCGCCGTCAACCCCTCGCTTCACGATGTCGGTCTTCACCTTCTCGTACACCTTCTCGCAGGCCGACACGACGAGCCGGGAAATCCGGGCGCTGAAGAGCACGTCCTTCGCGAGCTTGCGCTCCAGCGTCTCGTTCGGCTGTGCTCGGATGAAGCCGACGATGGCCAGCACCAGGTCGACGGTGTTGTCGTAGACACGCACCTCGGCGCGGCGGTTTTCGTTCTCACGCTCCTCCCACAGCTTCTTGGAGAAGATGGGGGCATTGACCGTCTTCTCATCGACCCAGGTTCGGTCTTCCTTCTCCGAAACGTGTGCCCACGCCCTGAGCACCTGGAAGATGCGCTGGAGGGATACATCGGTCTTCAGCAGGTCGAGCTTCTCCGCCGTGCGGTAGACACTCCGCGCCACCGTCTGAAGGAGGTCTCCCTTGACGACGACATAGCCATCAGGGTCCCGCTTCTTGTTCTCGGCGAGCTGCCACGCGCCAGACTCGTACATTCTCCCAAGCAGGACCTTGGAAACGATGAGCATGTCAGGTGCCCTCTTCACGGTTCTTTAGCGGAGGGGCGCTGCAAGCGAACTGCCAGGGCCTTCCGAGGGCTGGCCGCGGAGGCATCAGGGGAGGCGGGTCTGGTTCGCGTCATCCGGGAACGCGACCGCGTCCCCGGGCAACGCGCGCCGCTCGTCAGAACGAGACGTTTATCTGGCGGATGCGGTTCCTGACCCTGCCCCTCGGCCGCGTGTTCGCCGCATTGCCGCCCATTGAGACGCCCTCTTCGTAGCCCCTGTTCGCCGGATCGTTGCTGGCCGTGGGGCTGTTCCACTCGTCCGCGGGTACGCGACTGGGGCCACTTCGCAAACGTTCGAGCGCTGGCCGGGCAGCCGCGCGGTATTGTCGCCCTCCATCAACCGCCCGACGAGGTGTTCTCCATGCCGAAAACGATGACGCTTCCCCAGGTGCTGAAGCAGCTCGAGAGCCAGGGCGACGAGAGGGTGCGCCAGCGCTACGTGCGCGACGGCGCGGGCGACAATGTCTTCGGGGTGATGCTCGGCAAGATTCGTGGCCTGGCGGCGACGCTGGGGACGAACCACGGGCTCGGACTGGAGCTGTGGGAGACCGGCAATCACGAGGCGCGCATCCTCGCGTGCATGCTGCTCGACCCCGCGGCACTCACCGAGAAGGAGGCGCGCGGGCTCCTCGAGCCGCTCTCGAACCCGACCCTGGTCGACGAGCTCGTCGGTCGCGTGCTCGTGCATGCACCCGTCGCCCCGAAGCTCCAGGAAAGGTGGATGAAGGGCAGCACGGAGCTCCCGCGCCGCGCCGGCTGGAAGCTTCTTGCCGGGCGCATCGCGCGAGGGCTCGAGAAGGAGCTCGACGTGGGCGCGACGCTCGCGCGCATCGAGCGGGAGCTCCCGGACGCACCGTACCGGGTGAAGGAGGGCCTCAACTTCTGCCTGGTGTGGATTGGCCTTCATCTGCCCGCGCACACCGCGGAGGCCATCGCCATCGGCGAGCGCCTCGGTCGCTGGGACCCGCGCCCCATCCCCAAGGGCTGCACGTCGAGCTACGCACCGGAGTGGATTGCCGCGGCGCTCGCGCTGCGCAAAGGCGAGAAGACCGAAGCCCGAAAGGCGATGGAGGCGGGAGCCAAGGCGAAGGCGACGCGCGGAGCAGGGAAGCCGGCAGCCTCCAAGGCGAAGGCTGCTCCGGCCAGGAAGAAGAGCGCCGCGAAGAAGCCCTCCGCCGGAACGCGGGCGCGCTGACGTCGTCAGGGCCGGAGCAACAGGGCACACACGACCGTCAGCCTCCCACGGGCTTCTCGTGAGCCCCGCGAGCCTGGGGAACCCGGGCCGCTCGCGTCCGTGAGCGGGGTGACCCGGGTGGGCCGCATGTGCCCCCAGCTACTCCTGGATGACGATGGCCACGGCGAGAGGCACGCCTCCAACGCCGTCCGCGCCCGCCGCGCTGAAGGGTGTAGCTTTCAGGGTCAGGCTTCCTCGAAATGTCTTGAGCGACCGTGTGTCACTCACGTCGTTGCCCAGGTCATAGGGCCAGGTGTTCCGGACGCGGACCTGGTCCCAGTAATCGAAGCGCACACTGCCCACGACTTGCGGATAGGTGGTGGCGCGCACGGCGAAGTTGGCATGGCCCTGCGCCGCCAGGTCGCTCAGGTCGATGACCGCGTGGTTGTAGAGGGGCGCATACCCGGGGATGGGCTGCCCCGTGTCCGCGTTGATGAGCATGAGGCCCTCCACCCGGCTCACCGTATTGGGCAGCGCCGGGCTGGTGGCATTCACCGTCAGCGTGTTGCCACCGAGCGTGCGCACCTTGAAGCCCTGGAAGGGCGTGCCATCCGGCAGTCGCTCCGGGTACAGCCGCGCCCAGTCCTGGAGCGTGCGCAGCGCGTACAGCTCGCCCAGACGCACCCCGTTGTCGTGGTCGCTGCGGTAGTGCACGCCCGCGAACAGCCGCGCCATGCCCACGTTGGAGGCCAGCTTGTCCAGCTCGTCGAACATCGTCAGCGTCCCGGCGTACGGCAGCAGCGCCGTGCCTTCGGTATTGGGCACCTGCGGGTTGATGACGGGGAAGTCCGCGTAGAAGGCCTTGAGCACCGTGATGCCCGCGCCGATGTACGTGGAGTGGCCCGAGGCGTAGGCCGGGTGGAGGGGGCTGCCCTCGGGGAAGGCCTGCGGCAGCAGGTACGTGCCCGGCCCCAGGTTGCGCGCGGCATTGATCTGCGCGTTGCGCAAGAAGATCTCCGGCAGCACCGGTGAGTTCAGCAGCTCGGCGGGCACCGGGTAGTTGACCGCGTTGACGAGGCGGTGGTGGACGCGGCCGCCGTACTCCTCGGGGCGCAGCCGCCGGTGCACCTGCCACTTCTGGAACCATTGCGCGCGCAGCACCGTGTTCGTCACCAGCGTCGTCACCGACTGCGCGTCGCTGTTGCCGAACGTCACGAAGGCTTCCTGCTTCTGGTAGACGCGGTAGGGGTTGTTCTCGTCCTCCGCGCGAGGCGAGGACTTGGGGTCCGGGTCGTACCGGCCATCCGGCAGGAAGTCGCCCTGCCGCGCCAGGATGAGCGCCGCGTTGAGGCTGGCCTGGAGCGGGTAGTCGAAGTGCACCCACTCGGCCAGGTCGCGCCCGCTGCGGATGTAGCGGCGCACCGGGTCGAAGTCCTCCAGCGTGTCGGTGGGGTCCACCGGGTTCTTGCCATTCTGGATGTCCAGCCACTCGTTGTAGCCGGTGACGCGGTCGTCTCCCGCGAAGCGGGTCCAGATGCGCTGCTCTACGGGCTGGTGGGCCGTGGGCTCCACGCCGGGCGGGGGCGGGTTGATGTCCGTCATCGTGGCCAGCGGGCCACCGCCGTAGGGGAGCGTCTTGAGCAGGAACTGCGAGACGTACGGGCCCTCCAGCGCGCCGGGCGTGTCCGCGCGGAAGATGAGCCGGGCAATCACCGAGCCTGTGCCTCGCCGGGCGCCGCGGTAGAAGCGCAGGTTGCCAATCCGTAAGGCGGCCCCATCGGTCCGGGTGTCGCCACCGTACTCATCGAAGCGCACGTCGCGGTTCAGGGCCATCCAGTACAGCTCGGCCATCTCCGACGCGGCCTCGTCACTGTCGAAGTCGGGCGCGGGCCCCATGGTGATGGCCTGCGGGTCCGCACCTTCCAGCGTGAAGGAGAAGCCGGCCTGCGGGTTGACCAGCCGGCGCTCGCCTCCGAGCACCACCGCCTCCAGCTGCGCGGGGTTGCCGGTGAGCAGCGCTGCCAGCAGCGCATCGAACTGCACCGGATCCGGCTCGCCCAGGCTGTCATGCGGCAGGCCCTTGGAGTAGACGGCCCAGCGTCCGAAGTCGCTCTGGTCGTTGTTGTTGACGGGGACGGGCAGTGGCTGGGCGCGCTGGAAGTCCGCGGCGTCGACGCGGACCTGCCGTGCCTTGTCGGCCCGTGCCGTGTTGGGGACCTGCGCCCACGCTGCGGGTGCCAGCAGTGCAAGCAGTAGCGGGGTGAAAGCAGCCTGGACTCTCATGGGGGTTCCTCGGTGGGGAGCGGGACCCAGGCCGGCGTACGGGGGAGAAGGGCGAGCGGACGACCCGGGGGACACGGTCTACCGGTGCCTTCGCTTCTTCGCATTCCAGGGTTGCTCATTGCCCGGCGCCCGACATCCGCCGCATGGGGGACGCGACAGTCGGGCCGGGGGAGTGATCACAGCTGGATGTTCGCTACAGCTTCACCCACTCCACGGGATGCCCTTCAGGGTCGTGTTTCATGTGAGGCTCGCGTCGTCCCCCTTGGACACGAGCGTGTCCGTCAGCTTCATCCGGTAGGCGATGGGCCCGTCCTCCGCCTCCTGGATGCGCTGCTTCAGGTGGGCCGACTGCCTCGGAGGGCATCACTGCTCCGGGCGCAGGAAGCGCGCCTGGCGGGCCTGGAGCTTCGACGGGTTGGCGCGAATTCCCGGCTCGTCGGACTGTCGCAGTAGCAATCTGGTGACGCGAATCGCTGAGCCGCTCGCATCTTTGCGTGGAACCCGTGACAATCCGCGTCATGACGCTGCGACGCTCGATTCTCTTCCTGTTGGTTTTCTCCCTCGCGGTCATTCCCATTCTTCCCGGCTGCGGCTCCGATGACGTCGAGCAGACGCCGGACGCGGGCGCTCTGTCCGACGCGGGCACCGAACCGGACGCAGGCACCCCGTCCGACGCGGGCACCGAACCGGATGCAGGCACGACTCCTGACGCCGGCACCGAGCCCGACGCAGGCACGACTCCTGACGCCGGCAC
>JBKGHK010000522.1:0-7229 GCA_046520375.1 Pyxidicoccus sp. 3LFB2 | reverse complement strand
ACGAGATACGGGTGCGTGCCCGCGCCCACCGCGTTGAAGAGGGCGGCCAGGGCCAGCGTCCGCCTCGCGGCGCGCGCATCCGGCACGTCACGCAGGTGGAGCCACAGCATGCCCAGCAGCAGCCAGTGCGCGCATAGCGTCGGGTGGCCGAAGCGCGCCGCCATGGGCGGGGCCAGGGCCAGCAGCAGGCCGCCCAGCACGTGATGCACCGGGCGCGGCGACACCAGCGCCACCAGCCGCGCGCCGAAGTACCCCATCAGCGCGAAGCACAGCCCCAGCCACAGGCCCGTGTACTGGAAGTCCGCCGGCAGCAGCGCGTTGAAGGGCTTGAGCAGCACCGCCACCAGCGGGTTGCCGTCCGTGAGCGCCACGGAGGTGCCGTAGGGGTAGAGCTGGTTGGGCGAGGACGACAGCGGCAGGCCCCAGGGGGCGTTGCGGTAGAAGAGCCAGCCGAAGATGTGGCCCGCCCAGTCCTCGCGCATCATCCAGGCGATGCGCGTGGGCGGCAGCACGTTGCCCCCGCCCAGCCACAGGAACCAGCCCAGGCCTCCGAGGGCGGCCAGCCAGGGGGCCAGCCGGCTCGCGCGAGAGGACTCAGGGGCAGGGGAGGGCGCGAGCGCGGGCGCGGACGGGGTGGGCTCCATCACCGCCGGCGGACTCGGGTTCGACATGGCGACCTGGGCACGGCGGCACTGTAGGGCCGCGCTTCCGGCACGGGCAAGCGCCGTGCGGAAGGCGGCCTACGCGCCTACGGACCGCAGGGGGTGGTGTCGTCGTTGCCCTCGATGAGGGAGTCGTCCGGGAGGCCGTCGTACGCGGACTCCGCCAGTGCCACGGCCAGGCACCGGGGCAGCTTCGGGTTGTGCGCGACGGTGAAGCGCGTCGACACGCTGACCAGTCCGCCCAGGTCCAGGCGCAGCAGCTCCGCGTTCTCCCGCACCGTCAGCTCTTCCAGCTCGCGCAGGCCGGTCAGCCCGCTCAGGCTCGGGAGGGCGGCGTTGTTCGCCACGGTGAGCTGCTTCAGGCGCAGCAGCCGCTGCAGGCCCTGCAGCTGGGTGAGCAGCGGGTTGTCGGTGATGGACACGAGGGTCCCCACGTGGGTGAGCATGGGGAGGTTGCTCACGCTCACCAGCTTCGGGTTGTTCTGCAGGGCGAGCCCGTAGTCGATGGACTCCAGCATGGGCAGGTGCCCGGCCGTCTCCAGGCTCACGTTGTCGAAGACCGCGAGGTGGCGCAGCCGGCGGAGGTGGTCGAGCCCTTCGGTGCTCAGCAGCGCGTCGTTGTCGTGCACGCGGAGGCTCTCGCCGACGACGTGGAGGATGGGCATCCCCGACAGATTCACCAGCGCATCGTTGTTGGTGATGACCACGTCCTCCCCCACGCTTCGCAGGGCGCTGAGGTCCCCCAGGGTGGTGAGCGACGCGTTGTCGGAGAGGTGGAAGTTCTTTCCGATGGCCTCCAGCTTCGGCAGGTCGATGCGCGGGAGCGCGCCGTTGCCGCTGACGGTGACGTGGCCCGTGAGCACGGTGACCTGGTCGAGCCCCGCGAGCGACTCGAGGGACGCGTTGCCATTCACGGTGAGGTTGCGCGCGGGCGCCACGAAGCGCAGCCCGCCCAGGGTGCGCAGCCGGGGGTTGGACGACACCTCCAGGTCCGTCGCCACCGACAGCGGCCGCTCATCGGCGCCGCCGAGCTCCAGCGTCTCCAGGAGCGGGTTGCCGATGACGTCCAGCTCGCCGTCCACGAAGCGCAGCGCGGGCAGGGACGCGTGCAACAGGTCCGGGTTGGACTGGATGGAGAGCCGGCCCTCCACGGACACGAGCCCCGGGAGGGCCACCTCCTGGAGCGCCGTGCCCCGGATGAAGAGCCCCCCTCGGATGCGGGTGATGCCCTGGAGCGCGACGAGGTCCGCGGCGCCCGCCACCTCGTACGTCCCATCGAAGGTGCGAGCGGGCTCGCACACGTAGAGCCTCTGATGAGCCTCGTCTTCGCCGAGCGTCCCGTCTCCGTTGCTGTCCACGCCCACCAGCACCGCCGTGCCCGCCACCGGGCAATGGGTGCCGGCCGGCTCCGGACGCTGCCGCGCCCAGACGGCGACCCGGTTCAGGCACAGCCGTGTGTAGGACTGGACCTCGACCGCGTCGAGCACTCCGTCCCGGTCCAGGTCCGGGCCCGCCTCCACCTCGGTGCCCTCCGTGTTGCAGAAGCCCGCGAGCGGGGGAATGGAGGTGAGGCCCACCACGACCGGGGCCGTCTCGGTGCAGCCGTACACCTCGCGGGCAATCTCGCTGTCATCCAGCACGCCGTCACCGTTGGTGTCGTGTCCCGCGTGGGAGACCTGGCCGCCCTGGGGGCACCGCTCCCCGGGAGGCACCGCCCGGGTGCGCACGAGCAGGCCGGGGACGGGCGTGGCGCAGACGTACTCGGTGGCCGTCACCTCGGCGTCTTCGAGCGTGCCATCGGCGTTCAGGTCCACGCCGCTGTGCACCGCCCGTCCACCGTGCTCGCAGTGGGTGCCCGCCTGCTCCTGGCTGACGCGGAGCATCACGGTGGCACAGGCATACTCGGTGCTCGTGACTTCGGTGTCGTCGAGCACGCCGTCGTCGTCCAGGTCCAGGCCGGACAGCACCGCGCTGCCGCCGTGCTCGCAGTGCACGCCCGGCGGCTCGGCCGTCACGCGCGTGCGTGCGGGGTGCTGCCTCACGAGCTGCTCCAGGTCGATGCCATCGCAGCCCGTCGCCAGGGTGAGCACCGCCAACCAGGTCCAGCGCATCGTTACGTCCCTTCGGGCAGACTTCCTGCCCCAGGCCTTCACACTCTTGGCGGCGTTAACGTCCACAGGTCGCCCCCTCGTCATTGCGCTCGATGACCCGTCCCTCGCCGCCGGGATGCACCACATCCGCCAGGGAGGAGGCCAGGCACGCGGGCAGCTTCGGGTTGTCCGTGACGACAAAGCCCGACGTCACCCGGGCCAGCTCGTCCAGGCCCAGCGCCGTCAGCTCCGGGCAGCGCTGGACGGCCAGCGACTCCAGCTCGCGCAGGGCCTTGAGGTCGGCCAGGCTCTCCAGCGTGGCGTTCTCCCACACGTCCAGCCGCTTCAGCCACAGGAGCCGCTCGAAGCCCGTCAGGTGCTTCAGGCTCGGGTTGTTGCCGAGGACGAGCCGCTTCGCATAGCGAAGCAGGGGGAGGCCCTCCACGCTGACCAGCTGCGGGTTGCCCCGGACGGCGAACTCGTCCTCCACGAGCTCCAGCAGGGACAGGGGGCCCACGCGCTGGAGGGCGGAGTTGCCGGTGATGGAGATGGAGCCCGCCTGCCTCAGCCCGAGCTCTCCCAGGGTCTCCAGCTTCTCGTTCTGCTCGATGGAGAGGGTGCCGCCCACGCGATGGAGCTGGATTCCCTCCAGGCGGGTCAGCGCGGCGTTGCGCTGGATGTAGACGTGGCTGCCCACGCTGTGCAGCAGGAGGAGGCCGTCCTGTGCGACGAGCGAGGGATTGTCGGTCAGCAGCAGGCTCTCGCCCACCGTGCGGAGGTTCGGCACCGGGAGGCTCCGCAGCCTGGCGTTCGAGCTGATGGTCACCGTGCCGGTCAGGTCCCGGATGTTCACCAGGGCGCCCGGCTCCTGGAGCGCTTCATTGCCGCTCAGGCTGAAGCCCCTGTGGGGGGACACGGAGGCCAGCCCCTGCAGCGTCTGGAGCCGCGGGTTGGCGATGATTTCCAGGTTGCCGCCAACCCAGACCTCCTGCTCGGGGCTCGTGCCCACCGCCAGCGTCGTGAGTCGCGGGTTGTGGCTGAGGCTCAGCTCCTCGCCCACGAAGCGCAGGTTCGCCAGCTCCACGCGCGTCAGGGCCTCGGTGGTGTGGATGCGCAGCCCGCGCTCCACCATCACCAGGCCCGGGAGCACCACCTCGGTGATGAACTCGCCCTCGATGGAGAGCTTGCCGCGGATGCGGGAGATGCCCCTCAGCGCCTCGAGGTCCGCCGCGTCATCCACCACGTAGTCGCCGTCGAACGTGAGGGTGGCCTGGCAGATGGATACGCGCGCCAGCAGCTCCTGCTCCTCGACGGCGCCGTCCAGGTCGACATCCCTGCCCAGGCCCACCAACGTGCCGCCATTCAGGCACGCGGCGCCGGCCGGCTCCAGCCGTTGGACGAGCACCGCCTGATTGATGTTGATGCAGGCGCCGGCCTCGCCCCGCACCTCGTCATCCTCCAGCTCGCCGTTGCGGTCCAGGTCCACGCCCGCCTTCACGGTGGTGCCGTCGGTGCCACACCCCTCGAAGGGACGGAAGGGCCTGACGCTCAGCCGCGCGAGCACCGGCTCCGTCCCATTGCAGCCGTACACCTCGCGGGTGACCTCTTCGGCGTCGAGGAGGCCGTCGCCGTCGGTGTCCTGCCCGGCGTGGGACAGCTGGCCGCCCTGGGGGCACACGTCTCCGGGAAGCACCGTCGAGATGCGCACCAGCAGGCCGGGGACGGGCGTGGTGCAGGAGTACTCGGTGCTGGTGACTTCGGCGTCGTCGAGCACACCGTTGGCGTCCAGATCCAGACCCCGCTGCAGGGCGCTGCCTCCATGGGGGCAGTGGTCGCCGGGCGGCTCCGCGCTGACCCGCGAGCGCACCGCGGGCTGCTTCACGAGCTGGTCCAGCTCGATGCCGCCGCAGCCCGCCGCCAGCGCCAGTACCACCATCCAGGTCCAACGCATCACTGCCTCTCTTCCTCGTCCCCGGAGGAGCCTGGCCGCCCTGGCTCAGTCACAGGACGCCGTGCTGTCGTTCCGGGTGATGACGGCCTCGCCCGCGAAGGTCCGCGTCGCGAGCGCCGTGGCCTGGCACGTGGGCAGGCGCAGGTTCTCGGTGATGGTGAAGGCGTTGCGCACCCGCACGAGGCCGCTCAGCTCCACCCGCGTCAGCCCCTCGTTGAAGCTGACGCGCAGCTCATCCAACTCGCGCAGTCCGCCCAGGCCGTCCAGGTCCGTCAGCGCCGGGTTGTTGCGAAGCTCCAGCACGTCCGCGCTGGTGACGTTGTGGAGCCCGTCCAGGGTGCCCATGCGCGGATTGCCGATGAGGGTGATGCGGCGGGTGTGGCGCAGCCCACCGAAGACGCCCGGGCGGGTCAGCTCCGCGTTGTCACCGAGGTGGAGCCCCTCGGTCAGCGTCTGGAGCGCGTAGAACTCGCCCCCGTGGTTCAGGAGGGGGTTGCCGGTGATGGAGATGGCTCCGGCGTGCACGAGGCCATGCATGCCCTCCAGGAACACCAGGGCCGCATTGGCCCGGATGTCGAGCCGGCCCCCGATGAACGTGAGCTGCCGCGGGTGGGACACGTCGGTCAGCGCATCGTTGTCCGCGAGGATGAAGTCCCCGCTGATGGACGTCAGGGGCGGGCCCGCCAGCGAGACGAGGGCATCGTTGTTGGTGATGACCAGGCTGCCGCCCACGCGCTCCAGGCTCGTGAAGGGCAGGGCTTGCAGCCGCGGGTTGTCGCGGAGGACGACGTCGCCCCGGAGCTCGTAGAGGAAGTCGAACGAGCCCGCGACCTCCAGCAGCGCGTTGTCGCTCACGGTGATGCCGCGGCCCGGGACGAGGGCGCGCAGTCCCGCCAGGGTGGTCAGCTGGGCGTTGCGGTCCACCTCCAGGTGGCTTCCCAGCCAGAGCGGCCCCACTTCCGGCGAGCCCACCGCGAGCGTCTTCAGGAGCGGGTTGCCGGAGACGAGCAAATCTCGCTCCACGAAGCGCAGCCCGCGCAGCTGGACGCCCTTCAGCTCCGGGTTGTCCCGGAAGAGGATGGCGCCCTCCACCGTCATCAGGCTCGGCAGGTCCACCTCTGTGACGGGCGCCCCGACGAACGCGAGCGAGCCCCGGATGCGGGAGATGCCCTGGAGCGCCGCGAGGTCCGCCGCGTCCCGCACGGTGTAGTCCCCGTCGAACGTCTGGAGCGAGCGGCACACCCGCATGCTCGCCGTGACTTCCTCGTCCTCGAAGGTGCCGTCCCCATCGGCGTCCGTGCCCACGTCGACGCGGGTGCCGCCGGTGAGGCACGTCGGGCTGATGGGGGCGTCGGCCTGGCGCAGGCGAATCGCGGCGGGGTCCTCGCAGGAGAGGAGCTGGGTCCGGCGCTCGCCGTCCTCCAACTGGCCACTGCGGTCCAGGTCCGGCCCGGCCTCTACGGCAACGCTGCCCGCCTCGCAGGAGCCCTGCCCCTGGGGGAGGGCGCGCACGCGCGTGACGATGGCCTCCGGCTCCGTGCAGCCGAGGACCTCGCGGGCGATTTCGGAGTCCTCCAGCTCGTTGTTGCCGTTCAGGTCATGCCCGGCGCGGAAGCGCTGGCCGCCGCGCGGGCACTGCACGCCCGGAGCCAGCCACTGCGTGCGCACCAGCATGCCCGGCAGGGTGGTGGCGCAGACGTACTCGGTGGTCATCACCTCGGCGTCGCCGAGCGTGCCGTCGTCGTCCCTGTCCAGGCCCGTGCGCACCACGTGCCCGCCGTGCGGGCAGTTCACCCCGCTGGGCTCCTCGGCGAAGCGGGAGAGGGGCGGGTGTTGCTTGACGAGTTGGTCCAGGTCGATGCCGTCACACCCCACGGCGACCAGGAGCACCGCCATCCAGCTGCGTCCCATGACTCAGTCTCTTTCGAGGGGCAACCGGCCCGCCCCTTCAGCGCCGCAGCGCAAGCTCCACGCCGTAGGACGTGTCCCACCGGTCCTTCCCATCCAGGGTGACGAGGTCCCCGGACAGGGTGGCCGCCAGCCGCAGCCTCAGCCCCGCCACCGTAGCCGTCACTCCGGCCGCCGCGTGCGTGGTGAGCACCAGCGGGTCGGCCATGCGCACCGGGCCCTTCGTCACGCCCAGCACGCCCCAGCCGGCGCCGGCCTCCAGGAACAGCGGCGTGCGGTACAGCCCCTCCGTGCCCACCAGCCCCTGCACCGTGGCGCGGTGCAGGCGAATGCCCTCGAAGGTGGACGGCATCAGCGCGTAGGTGCCCCGCACGCCGTAATAGAGGAAGGGCGCCAGCTCCAGGCGCAGCGCCACGCTCGGCCCGGTGGCCAGGCTGCTCAGCCCCAGCGGGGCCCGCAATGCCGTCAGGCCCAGGTCCCATCCCCCCCGGGCCGGCTGGCGGAGCAGCGCGTGCGGCAGCGTGCCCCCTTCCGCAGGGGGAAAGGCCCGGCCCAGGTCCACCGGCACCAGGCCGGCGGCGGCCACGTATTGCTCGTAGAAGTGCTTGTCCAGGGGCA
>JBKGHK010000521.1:0-7233 GCA_046520375.1 Pyxidicoccus sp. 3LFB2 | reverse complement strand
GGCCGACCGGCTCACCGCCCTGCTCCCGCACCACCTCGCTGCCCTCCAGCTCGGCGAAGCCCCGGGCCTTCGCGGGCTGGGCGGGCGCGGGCCGGGAGAAGCCCTCGCCGGCGATGGCGCGCGTCATCTTCTCCGCCATGGCGTCGCTGCCCGCCAGGAGGAAGTGCTCGCGCGCACGGCCGTACTCGCCCATCTGCGCCAGCGTCAGGCCCAGGTAGTTCTGCGCCTTCTGGTGCTCGGGGGCCAGGTCGGTGGCCGTCTCGAACTCGCGTGCGGCGCGCTGGAGCGCACTCGTCTTCAGGTACACGAGCCCCAGGTTGACCCGCAGTGTCGGGTCCACCGGGTTGTCGCGCACCAGCATCTCGTACAGCTCCGCCGCCCGGTCGAACATGCCGAGCTTGAAGTAGCAGAGGCCCAGCAGGTTCTGCGCCTTCTCCTGGCGAGGCTGGAGCTGGTGGGCGCGCTCCAGGAACTCCTTCGCCTCGATGACCTTCCCGGCGGCCAGCAGCTCGCCACCGCGGTAGAGCTGTTGGAGGAACTCGTCGTCAGCGGGGCTCTTCTCCCCCCGTCCCTTCGCGCGCGTCGTCATTCTGGGATGTGGGCTCGCGGGGGCCGCTCTCGGCGGTCCGCTCGCGCTCCTTGTAGTGGTAGTAGAGCTGAAGGACCTTGCGCACGTACCCCTGCGTTTCCTCGTAGGGGGGCACCTTGCCACCGTAGCGGTTCACCGCCGCGGGGCCGGCGTTGTACGCGGCAATCATCTTCACCATGTCGCCGTCGAACATGTTGGCGAGCACGCGCAGGTAGCGCACCCCGCCTTCAATGTTGTCGCGCTCGTTGAAGATGTCCTTCACGTACATGTCCGACGCCGTGGCCGGCATCAACTGCATCAGCCCGCTGGCGCCCTTGTGGCTGAGCGCGTTCGGGTTGAAGTTGCTCTCGGTGTGCATGATGGCGCGCACCAGGGCCGTGGGGATGCGGTAGCGCAGCGCCGCCGCCGCGATGTGCGGGTCCAGCTCCGGCGGCGTCTTCTTGCGCCCCACCACCGGCGCGCTCTTGGCCGGCGGCGGCGTGAAGGCGCCCTTCATCCGCTGGGCCTTCTTGGCGCCGGGGGGCGGGACATTCGTGTAGACGATGGTCCCGTCCTTCTCCACGTAGCGGTAGACGGACTCGGAGGCCCCCGCCGTCAACGGCAGGGCCAGCAGGGCGGCGGCAAGGAGCGCGGGAAGGGCACGCATATCGGCAGCCCTCAACCTTAGACAACCGCCGGAAAGTCCTCAAGAAAACGCCTTGTTTCCGGCACTTACCGCCATTAAGGCTGTCCACCATGCCTCATCGGTTCGACTTTCTCGTCCTCGGGAGCGGCGTGGCGGGCCTCTCGTTCGCCCTCCAGGCAGCCCGGCACGGCACGGTGGCCATCGTCACCAAGAGGGAGCGCGGTGAGAGCAACACCGCCTACGCCCAGGGCGGCATCGCCAGCGTGCTGGCGCCGACGGACTCCTTCGACGCCCACATCGACGACACCCTCGTCGCGGGTGCGGGGCTGTGCCACCGGGACGCGGTGGAAGTCACGGTGAAGGAAGGCCCCCAGCGTGTGCGCGAGCTGGTGGACCTGGGCGCGGACTTCAACAAGCACCTGTCCGGCGAGTTCGACCTGACGCGCGAGGGCGGCCACTCGGCCCGCCGCATCATCCACGCGGGGGACATCACCGGCCGCGAGGTGCAGCGCGCGCTGCTGGCCGCGTGCGACGCGTCGCCCAACATCGCCTTCTTCCCGAACACGGCCGCCATCGACCTCATCCTCGACAGGCGCAGGCCCCAGCCGGGGGCCCACCGGTGCCTGGGCGCGTATGCGCTGCTGGAGAACGGCAACATCGAGCGCTTCCTGGCCAAGGTGACGGTGCTGGCCACCGGCGGCTCGGGCAAGGTGTACCTCTACACCTCCAACCCGGACGTGGCGACGGGCGACGGGGTGGCCATGGCGTACCGCGCGGGCGCGCGGGTGGCGAACATGGAGTTCAACCAGTTCCACCCCACCTGCCTGTACCACCCCGAGGCCAAGAGCTTCCTCATCAGCGAGGCGCTGCGCGGCGAGGGCGGCAAGCTGCGACTCAAGGGTGGCGCCACCTTCATGGAGCGCTACCACCCCATGGGCGCGCTCGCCCCGCGTGACGTGGTGGCGCGCGCCATCGACGCGGAGATGAAGCGCACCGGTGACGAGTGCGTCTACCTGGACATGACGCACCTGGGGCGCGCCTTCCTCACCGAGCGCTTCCCCAACATCTACGCCACCTGCAAGGCCTTCAACATCGACATGGCCGTGCAGCCCATCCCCGTGGTGCCCGCGTCCCACTACCAGTGCGGCGGCGTGGTGACGGACCTGGACGGGCGCACCAACCTGCCCGGCCTCTACGCCATCGGCGAGGTGGCCTGCACCGGGTTGCATGGCGCCAACCGGCTGGCCTCCAACTCGCTGCTGGAGGGCCTGGTGTTCGGCCACCGCGCGGTGCGGGTGGCCGTCGAGGAGATGGCGGGCCTGCCCACGCGCACCGAGGACCCGCCGGCCTGGGACGCGGGCAGCGCGGTGGAGTCGGACGAGAGCGTCGTCGTCACCCACAACTGGGACGAGATTCGCCGGCTGATGTGGAACTACGTCGGCATCGTCCGCACGGACAAGCGGCTGATGCGCGCGCGGCGCCGGCTGGAGCTGCTGCGCGAGGAGATTCGCGACTACTACTGGCACTTCAAGGTGACTCGCGACGTCATCGAGCTGCGCAACATCGCCGAGGTGGCCTACCTCATCGTCGACTGCGCCAGCCGCCGCAAGGAGAGCCGCGGCCTGCACTTCACGCTCGACTACCCGCACACCGACGACCACCACTGGCTGCGCGACACCGTGCTGTCCCGGGAGCTGTGAGCGGCCATGGCGTCCCGCCCCCGCCGCATCCTGGACGCACTGCCCTCCGGCCCCGGGGGTGAGGGTGGACCGCCTCCGGGCGTGCCGCCACCGCCCGCCGTCCCCCTGCCCCGCCCATGGGTGAGCTACGCCGTGCTCGTGGGCGCGGTGGGCCTGTTCCTGGTGGAGCAGTTCTTCCCCGTGTCGCAGCTGGTGCTCGCGGATGGCTCGCGGGTGAGCCGGCTGCCCCCGCTGGCGCTGTACGGGCCCTCCGTCCAGGCCGGCGAGTACTGGCGGCTGTTGGGCGCGGTGCTGGAGCATGGCGGGGCGCTGCACCTCGTCTTCAACATGTCGGTGGTGGTGACGCTGGGCTTCACGCTGGAGCGAGGCATCGGCAGCCTGCGCTTCCTGGGCCTGTCGCTCGTCGCCGCGCTGGGCGCGTCCACCTTCTCGCTCCTCTTCGACTTCGACGTCCCCACGGTGGGCGCGTCGGGGATGATTCTGGGGTGGGCGGGCGCCATGCTCCCCATCTCCACGCAGCAGGGCCGGCGCGAGCTGTTCATCTGGCTGGCCCAGGTGGCCGTCCTGAGCCTGCTGCCCTTCGTGAGCTGGGCGGGACACCTGGGCGGCTTCCTCTTCGGGCTGCCGTGTGGGCTCGCCCTGAGGATGGGGCGCGCGGTGTATGCGCGCGCCCTGCCCATCCTCCTCTTCCTCAGCCTCGTGGTGGCGCTGTACGCGGCCCACCCCGAGCGGCGCGGGGGCCTGTGACATGGAAGTGAGAAGCGTCTGTGTCTTCTGCGGCTCGCGCCCCGGCAACCGGCCGGAGTACGTCGAGTCCGCCACCCGGCTGGGCGCGGAGCTGGCCCGGCGCGGGCTGACGCTCGTCTATGGCGGCGCCAGCGTGGGCGTCATGGGCGCGGTGGCCGACGGCGCGCTGGGGGCCGGTGGGAAGGTGGTGGGCGTGCTGCCCGGCTTCCTCGGCTCGAAGGAGATTGCGCACCCGGGCCTCACCGAGCTGCACATGGTGGGCTCCATGCATGAGCGCAAGGCGATGATGGCGGAGCGCTCGGACGCGTTCATCGCCCTGCCCGGCGGCTTCGGCACGCTGGACGAGCTCTTCGAAATCGTCACCTGGGCCCAGCTCGGCCTGCACCGAAAGCCCATGGGGCTGCTGGACACGCGGGGCTTCTTCCAGCCGCTGGTGGCCATGGCGAAGCACCTGGCGCAGGAGGGCTTCGTCCCGGCCGAGCAGGCCGTACCCTTCGCGGTGAGCGCCCTGCCCTCGGTGCTGATAGACAGGTTGCAGGCCGGCCCCACCCTGCCGCCCGTGGAGAAGTGGCTGCGGCGCGGCCAGACGTAGGGCCGCGCTACTGCGCGGACATCGTCAGCTCGGCCTTGCCCAGCGACGAGGCCATCCGCAGCGTCACCTGCTGCGTCCCCGGGGGAATCACGGGCTGCCCGTTGGCGAGCGTGGTGGGAAAGTGCACCTCCCACCCCACCCAGAACACGCCCGTGTAGGGGTAGTACGAGCGCATGTTGAGGTCCGCCCGGCCCAGGCGCGCGATGCGCGTCGGCGTCACCTCGCCCGCGGGCGTCACCAGCGCGAGGCGCCAGATGGTGCGCTTCATGTCGAAGTCCGCATAGCGGAAGTCGTTGAAGTGCACGCCCACGAAGAACTCGTGGACCTGGGTGGCCTCGGTGCGCTCCTCGGCGAGCAGCTGCTCCACCTTGCTCGCCGGCAGCACCTGGAAGGCGGCCTGGCGGCGCACCCGCGCCTCGCGGAACGTCGGGGTCTGCAGGGTGGCGCCCGCGAAGATGCGCGTGTCGAAGCCGTCGTAGATTTCCTGCCGGCCCGAGTACTTCGCGAGGACGGACTGGTAGGCCTCTTCGGCCTGCTCGTCCGGCAGCGTCGGCGCCTGCTCTCCGACGGTGGGGGGCGTGGTGACGCAGCCGCCCAGCAGGGCCAGCAGCGCCGCCGTCACAAACGGCTTCCTCACGGGATGAAGTCCTTGCGGGTGAACAACGTGAACAGGCGGTGACCCGCGGCTTCCACTGCCTCGCGGCCGCCCTCCAGCCGGTCCACCAGCGCGAAGGCGCCCAGTACCTTGAGCCCCTCTTCCTGCGCGCGCTCGATGGCCTTGAGCGTGGAGGCGCCCGTGGTGACGACGTCCTCGACGATGGCCACCGCCGCGCCCTTGCCCAGGCCGCTGAGCCCCTCAATCCACTGGCCGGTGCCGTGGCCCTTGGGCTCCTTGCGGACGATGAACGCGGCCAGCGGGTAGCCGGACAGGTAGCCGGTGAGGCTCACCGCCGACGCCAGCGGGTCCGCGCCCAGCGTCAGGCCGCCCACGCCCACGGCCTCGGGGGCTTCGCGGCGGATGGCCTCCAGGAACAGCCGGCCGATGAGGAAGTGGCCCTCGGCCAGCAGCGCCGTGCGCTTGCAGTCGATGTAGAAGTCCGACTCCTTGCCGGACGAGAGCACCACGCGCCGCCGCTCGAAGGAGCGCTCCGTGAGGAGCTCCAGCAGCCGGGTACGGTCTCTCGCGAGCGGTTCCGCCATGGTCTACAGGTCCTCCAGGTACGCCACGAGCTGGGACGAGTACCGCAGCTGCATCAGGAGCTCCGCCTTGCGCGAGTCGTCCAGCGCGGCGAACACGTCCGCCAGCAGCGAGAGGTCCTGGTTGATGGCCCCGAGCCGCTGCGACACGTCCGCCGCCAGCTCGTCGGCATCGATTTCCTCTTCCACGCCCTCGGGCGCCAGCGTGTCCTCGGTGGCGAGCGCCTTCTCCAGCATGTCGCGCACCGCGGCGCTCAGCCGGCCCTGGGACTCGAGCTGGTCGCGCTTGGCCTCCAGCACCTCGGGCTCCACCGGCGTGGCGTGGATGGCCTCCGCCAGGGACATGAGGAGCGCGTCCTCGTCCGACAGGCTCGTGTGCACGCGCGCCTGGACCGCGTCCCGCTTGAGGAAGCGCAGCGCCGCCACGCGCCGGAAGCCGCAGACCAGCTGGTAGCGGTCCTCGCCGGACGGACGCACGTCCACCGGGAACAGCTGCCCCAGCCGGGCGATGTCCGTGGCCAGCCCGGACACGTCACCCTCCGAGCGCAGGCGGAACGCGTCGTCGTCCTGGAGCCTGTCCAGGGGCATCAGCACCAGCGTCACCCGGCCAGCCAGACGCTCCTCGGGCGCGGACAGCTCTTCCGGCAGCCCGCCCTCCTCGTCGCCATCCTGCTCGTCGGACATGTCCTCGGTGGACCCCGCCAACTGGGACTCCTCACCCTGCTCGGATTCATCCTGTGATGCGTCTTCTGATGCAGCGTCCTCATCCGGGGACGGAACGCCCGTCTCCGCGTCCGACTCGCTGCCCTCGGCACGGTGCTCACCCTGCCGAGCAGCCTCCGCGCGATGCTCGCCGCCCTGGTGGTGGTCACCGTGCGGTGTGCCTTCACGGTGCTCGCCGGGCTGTGCACCCTCGGTGTGATGCTCACCACCTTGGGGGTGTTCTCCCGGGTGGCCACCCTCGGTGCGGTTCTCGCCACCCTGATGGGTCCCGTCGTGGTGCTCACCGCTCGGTGCGCCCTCGGTGCGGTGCTCACCCGGGTGCTCGCCACCACCGTGGTGGTGATCACCCTGGCCATCACCTTCGGCACGGTGCTCGCCGCCGTGGGGGTGTTCACCCTGCGGTGCGCCCTCGGTGCGGTGCTCACCCGAATGCTCGCCACCGTGGTGGTGCTCGCCCTGATGGCCACCCTCGCCACGTGCTCACTGCCGTGGTGGTGTCGCCGTGCTGGGCGCCCTCGGCACGGTGCTCACCCTGGTGCTCGCCCACCGTTGTGGTGCTCGCCCTGGTGACCACCTTCGGCACGATCGCTCGCCGCCGTTCTGGTGTTCGCCCTGGGAGCCAGCTTCGGGCCGGTGCTCGCCACCATTGTGGTGCTCACCCGGCGGGCCACCGTCGCCCTGGCGCTCGCCCGGGTGCTCACCCTGGTGGCTGCCTTCGGCACGGTGCTCGCCGGAGTGCTCCCCTTCGGCGCGGTGTTCACCGGGCGAGGCTCCGCCCTGGCCGCCCTCGGCTGGCTCGGACGACGACGCGCCACCTTCCGGCGCGCTCCCCGGCGTCCCTTCCTGTCCGTCAACCCTGTGCTCGGCGTCCATGGCGGCACCCCTGGTCTGCCCACCCCCGCGCCACCGAGTCTGGTGGCGCGGGCGATGCGCTCTAGCGGGCCTTCTTCTTCACCACGACCTTCTTCTTCGCGCCAGCACCCATGACGGAGGGCGTTGGCGGCTCAGCAGACGCCTGCTCGGCCGGCGCGGGCGCCGGACGGGCCTCCACGCGCGTGGG
>JBKGHK010000520.1:0-7284 GCA_046520375.1 Pyxidicoccus sp. 3LFB2 | reverse complement strand
GGCCCCGGCGGCGGCGAAGGCTGGCGACAAGGCGGCGGCTCCTGCCGCGGCGGCCAAGGCGCCCGCGAAGAAGTAGTCTTCGCTTCACGCAACCCTTCTGGAGCGGGGCTGGCCTGGACTCAGGGCTGGCCCCGTTTCCGTTTCGGAGCCTCTCATGAAGCTCATCGTCGGGCTGGGCAACCCGGGGCGCGAGTACGAGCGGCACCGGCACAACATCGGGTTCATGGTGGTGGAGGCGCTGCTGCCCCGGGCGCGCGCGGAGCTCAACCAGGAGAAGTTCGCCGCGAAGGTGGGCCAGGGCACCCTGGCCGGCGAGCGCGTGCTCTTCGTGGAGCCCCAGACGTACATGAACCTGTCGGGCCGCTCGGTGGCGGAGGCGGCGCGCTTCTACAAGGTCGCCGTGGAGGACGTCCTCGTCATCCACGACGAGCTGGATTTGCCCTTCGGCCGGCTCCAGCTCAAGGCGGGCGGCGGCAGCGGCGGCCACAACGGCCTCAAGAGCACCGTCTCCAGCCTGGGCGACGAGGGCTTCATCCGCCTGCGCTTCGGCATCGGCAAGCCGGAAGGCCCCAACGCCCGCGAGCGCGTGTCCGGCTACGTCCTGTCCGGCTTCGACGACGGGGAGCGCCGCCAGCTGGAGGAGCTCATCGGCCGCTCCATGGACATGACGGAGACCTGGATTCGCGAGGGCCTCTCGGTGGCCATGAACCGGTTCAACCGGAAGGCATGAGGGCGTCCCAGCCCCGCCCCGGCCCGGCTTCAGGTGGGCAGGCAGGCAGCCAGACGGTCCGGCCGCTTGACTTGGAGGGGCCCCTCCTAGAAGGCGCGTTCCCCCAGAGGGTTCAGGCCTTCTGGGATGTTCTTTCAAAGCTTCCCGTGTTCGTGCACGGGACGTAGCGCGAAGGCGATGGGCGCGCGGTTTCCCATCCCCGGCGGAGGGCCTTTCGGGCCTTGCGACCGTTTCCCCGCTCCTCGGATTGTCCGAGGGGCACTCGACCCCAAGGGGAGAGAAAACATGGCTGAGACGCAGGCCGCGACGCGGCTTCGTGAGTACGAGACCATCTTCCTGGTCAAGCCGGACCTCACCGACGACAACGTGGACAAGCTCAAGGAGCGCGTTCGCGGCATCGTTGGCCGTGAGGGTGGCAAGCTCCTTCGCTTCACGGTGTGGGGCAAGAAGAAGACCCTGTTCCCCGTGGCCAAGCAGCCCCGCGCCATCTACGTGCACGCCAGCTACCTGGGCGGCTCGAAGCTGGTGGCCGAGGTGGAGCGCAACCTCCGCAACCTCGACGAGGTCTCCCGGTACATCTCCGTGAAGATCGCCGACGAGGTGGACCCCGAGTCCCGTCCGGTCCTCGAGGACCTGAAGCTGGCTGGCGACGTCGAGGAGACCCGTCCGGGCGCCCCCGTGGAGCGCGAGGGTGGCTTCCGTGGCGGCGAGGAGCCCGGTGTCGAGGCGGAAGAGGAGTCGACCGAGGAGGCCTGAGGGCCGCCGGGTCAATTCCCTAGGGACCAACCCAGGAATCGAGAACGCTCATGAGCAACGGAACTGAAAGCAGGACTGGCTCCGCCCCGGGCGCCGCACTGGTGGCTTCGGCGGCGGCGGTGGCGGTGGTTTTGGTGGTGGTGGCCGCGGTGGTGATCGTGGCGGCCGGGGTGGTGACGACCGCGGCGGTCGTGACGACCGTGGCGGCGGGATGGGTGGCGACGACGACAAGCGTGGTGGTGGCCGCGGCTTCGGCCGCAAGAAGGTCTGCCGCTTCTGCGCCGAGAAGAACGCCTCCGTGGACTTCAAGGACCAGGCGACGCTGAAGTACTTCGTCACCGAGCGCGGCAAGATCATCCCCCGCCGCATCTCCGGCAACTGCGCGAAGCACCAGCGTGAGGTGGCGGTCGCCATCAAGCGCGCCCGCGGCATCGCGCTCCTCCCCTACAACGCGGTGGTCGGCTAGCCGCCGGTCCGCACAGGAGACTGAACATGAAGGTCATTCTGCGTGAGGACATCGACAACCTCGGGAAGTCCGGGGAACTTGTCACCGTGAAGGACGGCTTCGGCCGGAACTACCTCCTGCCCCGCAAGAAGGCGGTGCTGGCGAGCGAGCAGAACCTGCGCCAGCTCGAGCACGAGAAGGGCGTCATCACCGCCCGGAACGCCAAGCTGAAGGGCGCGGCCGAGGAGCAGGCGAAGAAGATTGGCGCCATCAAGGTGACCATCAAGCGCAAGGTCGGCGAGCAGGACAAGCTCTTCGGCTCCGTCACCGTGCTGGACATCGCCGAGGCGGTTGCCGCCCAGGGCCAGACGGTGGACCGTCGCGCCATCCACCTGGCCGAGCCCATCAAGTCGACGGGCAGCTACGAAGTCGAGCTCCGCCTGCACAGCGAAGTGAAGGCGAAGATCAAGGTCGACGTGGTGGCCGAGTAGTCCTCGCCTCGCGTCGTTGAAGTGAGAAAGGCCGTCCGGAGAAATCCGGGCGGCCTTTCGCTTTTCGTCCCCTCCTCCCGTCCGGCTCGCGCCGCATCCGGTCCGTCCCGCGACATCCGCGTGGAGCACCGGGCGCGCGGTGCGTATCCCGAAGTGGAAGGAGGCGCTCCCATGAGCTCCGCTACCGCCACGCCGCCCGCCGTTGACGCGCACCGCCCCGACCTGGACTGGCTCCGGGTGGTGGCCATCGTCCTGCTGCACCTGTTCCACACGGGGATGATGTTCAACACCTGGGACTGGCACGTGAAGAGCCCCCAGGCGCTGCCCGCGCTGGAGCCCCTCATGGAGGTGATGCACCACCTCCGGATGCCGCTGCTGATGCTCATCTCCGGGGTGGGCACGGCGCTGGCGCTGCGGCGCCGCTCGCTCGGGGGCTTCGCGGGAGACCGCGCGAAGCGGCTGCTGGTGCCGGTGGTGTTCGGCATCTTCGTGGTGGTGCCGCCGCAGATCTACATCGAGCAGGTGTTCCGCAGCCGGTTCCACGGGGACTACGCGGCCTTCTACCCGTCGGTGTTCGACTTCGTGCCCTACCCGGCCGGCAGCTTCAGCTGGCACCACCTCTGGTTCGTCGTGTACCTCTTCGTCTACTGCATGCTCGCGCTGCCGCTCTTCGCGGCGCTGGCCACCGCGCGTGGACAGGCCCTGCTCACGCGGCTGGAGGGCTTTCTGTGCCGGGGCTGGAATGTGGCCTTCCTCTTCCTGCCGCTCGCGCTCAACTGGCTCGTGCTGCGCCAATACCCCACGACGCACGCGCTCTTCGACGACCCGAGGACCTTCGGCCACTTCGGCATCCTCTTCCTGCTGGGCCACCTGCTGGGCCGCTGCCCGCGCATCTGGGACCACCTCGTGGAGCAGCGGCGCGCGCTGCTGGTGGCGAGCGTGGGGCTCTTCGCGGTGATGATGCCGGACTCGGAGTTCCCCCTGGTGCCGGAGGTGCTCGGCGCGCAGGCGGCGCTCTGGCTGTTCATCCTGACGGCGCTGGCATGGGCCCGCGCGCGCATCCGCGTCCGCCGGCCGTGGCTGAAGCACGCGCAGGAGCTGTCCTATCCCTTCTACATCCTCCACCAGACGGTCATCATCGTCCTGGGCTACCTGCTCCTGTCGCTGCCGGTGGGGCCCTGGGCGCTGTTCGGCGTGGTGCTCGTCGCGTCCTTCGGCGTCACGTGGGGGCTGACCGAGGCCGTGGCGCGGGTGCCCTTCCTGAGGCCGCTCTTCGGGATGAAGCCGCGCGCGTCGCGGCCCCGGGTCCCCCACACCATGGAGGCGGGGCATACTGCCTGACACCCCATGTCGCCGCGCTCCTCCGAGGACCTTCAGGCCTCCGTCGCCCCCTGGCAGTGGCCGCGCATCCGCGCGCGGCCCGCGCTGGTGCTGTTCGGCCTCTTCCTGGGCGTGGGGCTGTGGAACGGGCTGACGGTGTACCTCACCTTCCTCGGCAATGGCGGCAGCATCCCGGTGCTGGAGCCATTCATCTGGGAGCTCACCGGCGCGCTGGGGGCGTTGGCCGTGCTGCCCGTCATCCAGACGGCGGTGGTCAACGCGCCGGGGCCCCGCGTCGGCTGGGCGCGCTTCCTGGGCGTCCACGTGGTGGGCTACGTGCTCTTCACCACGCTGCACATGCTGGTGATGGTGCCCCCGAGGTACCCGCTCTACGCGCTGCTGGACCTGGGCACCTATGACTATGGAGACCTGGTCTTCCGCATTCCCATGGAGGCCCAGAAGGACCTCATCCTCTACGCGGTGGGCGCGACGCTGTGGAGCCTCCTGCTCGCGTGGAAGGAGCGGCAGGAGCGGGTCGTCCGCGAGGCCACGCTGGAGAGCGAGCTGCGGGAGGCCCGGCTGCAGGCGCTCACCGGGCAGCTCCATCCGCACTTCCTCTTCAACGCGCTGAACACCATCAGCGCGGTGATGTACGAGGACCTGAAGCGCACGGACCGGCTGCTGAGTGATTTGGGCGGACTGCTGCGCGCCAGCCTGGAGCGGCGCGAGGCCACATGGACGCTGGCGGAGGAGCGGGCCCATACGGAGCGCTTCGTCGCGCTGCTCACGGCCCGGTTCGGCGACCGCGTGGCGGTGCGCTGGGACGTGGCACCCGGGTTGGAAGTGGCGCGCGTGCCCTGCTTCTCGCTGCAGGCGCTGGTGGAGAACGCGGTGAAGCACAACCAGGACCGGCGGGAGGCGCTGGAGGTCCGCATCCGCGCGCGTGAGGACCGCGCCGGATGGCGGCTGGAGGTGGAGGACACGGGACGTGGCTTCACGGAGGCGTCCCCTGCCACGGGGCCCGGCGTGGGGCTGGCGCACCTGGAGCGCATCCTCGCGTTGCTGCACGGAGGGCGGGCCCGGATGGAGCGAGGGCGGGGGCCCGAAGGCGGCGCACGGGTGTCGCTGTGGCTCCCACGCGAGGTGGCCGCATGAAGCGCTTGAGCCCGGAGCTGATGGCTGCGGCTCCCCACGCCTGGGCCAGAAGCAGGTCTGGGGTGGCCCCTCGCGAGGTGATGGCATGAAGCGCTTCAGCGTATTGGTCGTGGACGACGAAGCCCCCGCGCGGGCAAAGGTGAAGCGCCTGCTCGCCGACGACGCGCGCTTCCTCCTCGCGGGTGAAGCCTCCGACGGCACGGAGGCCCTCGCGCGCGTGAGCGCCCTGCGTCCGGACCTGCTGGTGCTCGACGTGCAGATGCCGGGGCTCACCGGCTTCGAGGTACTGGAGGCGCTCGGCCCGGAGGACTGTCCCGCCGTCATCTTCTCCACCGCCTACGACGCCTTCGCCCTCCGGGCCTTCGACGCGCACGCGGTGGACTACCTCCTCAAGCCCTACGACGCGGAGCGCTTCGGCAAGGCGCTCGACAAGGCCCACGCGCTGCTGATCGGCGGACAGCCCGAGACGGGCCGCCTCCAGTCCCTGCTGGAGGACCTGTCCCGCGCCACGCCCGCGCGTCCGCTGGAGCGGCTGGTCGTGAAGGTGGGCGAGGCCTGGGTGCCGCTGCGCCTGGACACCGTCTGGCGCCTGTCCTCGGAGGACAAGTACGTGCGCCTCTACACCGACGGGGGCGAGCACCTGGTCCGCCAGAGCCTCCGCGCCCTGGAAGAAAAGCTGGACCCGGCGCGCTTCGTCCGCGTGCACCGCGGCGACATCGTCCACCTGGACGCCGTGGCGAAGCTGGAGCCCTGGACGCATGGCGACGGCATCCTCGTCCTCAAGAACGGCACCACCGTGGTGCTCAGCCGCACCTGGCGTGAAGCCTTCCTCCAGAAGTGGGGCATGGAGGGGTGAGCCAGGGGGTAGGGTCGCTCCCCTCCACCCACCCGGTGCTACAGGTCTGTGGCAGAAAGTTGGGGGATGTCAGGGCCGCCTGTAGAGTGGGCAGGCAGCCATGGATAACGTCCTCGACATCAGAGAAGGCCGGCGGGTTCACGAGGATCTGGCCGCGGAGCGTGCGGTGCTGGGTGCCGTGCTCGCGGACAACACCCTCATCGCCGCCGTGGGTGAGGTGGTCTTCCCGGACGACTTCTCCAGCCCGGCGCACGCCCAGATTTTCGCGGCGATGCTCAAGCTGGACGGCCAGTCCAAGCAGGTCGACCACCTGACGCTGGCCGAGGAGCTGAAGGTCCTCGGGCAGCTCGTCGCCGTGGGCGGCCCCGCGTACCTGATGCGGTTGGACCAGGTGGTGCCACTGGCCTCCAACGCCGTCCAGTACGCGCAAATCGTCAAGGACCAGGCCATCCGCCGGCGCCTGGCCAACGTGGGCCGGGAGATTCAAGAGCTCGCCAGCTCGGAGACGGGCGAGCTGGAAGTGCTGCTCGACGAGGCCGAGCGCAAGGTGTTCCTCCTCGCGGAGAAGAAGCGCGAGGGCGACCTGCGCCCGGTCAGCGAGCTGATGGAGCAGACGCTCGACCTGCTCGACAAGATGAAGGCCGCGGCCACGGGCATCACGGGCCTGTCCACCGGCTACATCGACCTGGACAACCAGCTCACCGGTCTGCACGCGGGCGAGCTCATCATCCTCGCGGCCCGTCCCGGCATCGGCAAGACGTCCTTCGCGATGAACATCGCGGTGCACGCGGCGCTGAAGGAGAACAAGGCCGTCGGCATCTTCAGCCTGGAAATGCCCGCGGACCAGCTGCTCATGCGTCTGCTCGCGTCCACCGCGCGCGTGGACATGAAGAAGCTGCGCGGCGGCCGGCTGTCGCCGCATGACGAGGAGAAGTTCCAGGAGATGGCCGGCGCGCTCTACAACGCCCCCATCTACATCGACGACTCCGGTGGCCTGTCCCCGTTCGATTTGCGCGCCAAGGCGCGGCGCGTGAAGCAGAAGGACCCCCGGCTGTCGCTGCTGGTCATCGACTACCTCCAGCTGATGCACCAAAAGGGCAAGGTGGAGAGCCGCCAGCTGGAAGTCGCCGAAATCTCCCGCGCGCTCAAGCAGCTCGCCAAGGAGCTGGAGGTGCCCATCATCGCGCTCAGTCAGCTCAACCGTAAGGTGGAGGAGCGCAAGGGCGGCAAGCCCATGCTGTCGGACTTGCGTGAGTCCGGCTCCATCGAGCAGGACGCCGACGTGGTGATGTTCATCCACCGTGAGGAGACGGAAGAAGGCGGTGACGGCTCGGCGCCGCCCTCCAGCACCGTCATCCCCGTGGAGCTCATCATCGCCAAGCAGCGTAACGGCCCCGTGGGCTCCATCGACCTGGTGTTCCTCTCGGAATACACCCGCTTCGAGAGCCGCTCCCGCGGCGAGTAGCCGCCCCGCTACCCGGCGGCGCGCAGGTAGCGCACCACCAGTCCCCGGGCCGCGCGCACGGCGGCC
>JBKGHK010000051.1:0-26764 GCA_046520375.1 Pyxidicoccus sp. 3LFB2 | reverse complement strand
CATCCGTCGCGAGTCCCCCGGCCTCGTCTCCAGCGCGAAGCTCTTCTGGGCGGACGCCAGCTCCGGCGTGCGCAGCGGCATCCTCGGCGGCGCCGCCGCGGTGGTGCTGGGCATCTTCGGCCTGCTCTACTGGCTGGTCATCAGCGACGGTGACAGCGGGCAGGGCAAGGGCGAGGAGCCCGCGCTGCTCGGCGGGCAGCCCATCCGCGACTCGTTCGGCCTGGGGGAGGGCGTCACCTGGGAGCGCCCGGACATGAAGATCTTCCAGTGGGAATACACCGCCGCCACGCGCGCGGTGGTCATCCTCCACTACCAGGCGCAGGGCATCTCCAAGGACGAGGTGGTGGTGAGCGTCAACGGCGTGGACGTGGGCAAGGTGCCGCCCGACACGCTGGCCAGCCAGGACCGCCCGCTGGAGCTGATGATTCCGGCGGGGAACCTCAAGAAGGGCGAGCCCAACCGCATCATCTTCGACAACGTGAAGAACCCGCCGGGCGAGGACCCGTGGGTCATCTGGAACGTGTGGGTGGAGCGCGCGCTGCTGCCGGACCTGCCGCCCGAAGAGCTGGCCCTGAAGGCCAACGAGTCCTACCGGCGCGGCCGGAAGAACGTCGAGACGCAGGCCGTCGGCGCGCGCAACCGCTACGAGGCGTGGAAGGCCTTCCGTGAGTCCTGGCTGATGTTGGAGGCCCACCCGGAGCCCAAGCCGGACCTCTACTTCGAGGCCCAGGAGCGCATGAAGGCGGCGCAGCAGGAGCTGGACCGCACCTGCGCCAAGCTGCTGCTCGAGGTGGAGGGCTACTACAACCAGGGCAACTACAAGGCCGCGTCCTCCACGCTGGACCACGTGAAGGAGTACTTCCCCGAGTACGACCAGCCGTGTGCCACGCGCGCGGAGAACAAGCGCGCGGAGTATGGGCTGTAGCGGGGTGTTCCAGCGCCCGGCATGCGCTGATCGCCGGGGCTTGAGTGGCTGAAAACGGCGCCGCCCTGTATGACGGGGACTTGCTCCGTCCGCCAACCAACGGTGTTGCAGGCCGGGCGGACGGGCGTCGGGGCCTCGGGTTGCCGGGTCGCGCTGTCGTCCTCACCGTTGGGTGGCCATGCGCGACCCGGAGGTGATGAGCGAGCAGTCAGGCGTATCGAGCGACGGTGAGCGGGGGCTCGTGAAGTCCCCGGGGCCGGTGCCGGTGCACCCGCCCGTGTGGAGCCAGAATGTCTCCGGGCTCCTGCTGTCGCGCTTCTACCTGCCCCGCAGTCATGCGGTGGTGTCGGGTAACGCCTGTCAGCTGCTGCGCGACGGCGTCGAGGCCTATCCGGCCATGCTGGAGGCCATCCGCCGGGCGCGGCGCTACATCCGCCTCGAGACGTACATGTTCATCACCGACGCCGTCGGTGAGCTGTTCGGCCAGGCGCTGGCCGAGGCCGCCGAGCGCGGCGTGCACGTGAAGGTGCTCTACGACGCCGTGGGCTCGTGGACGAGCCGCCGGAGCTTCTTCGAGGCGCTGCGCCAGCGCGGGGTGGACATCCGCGCCTTCAAGCCCTTCAGCCTGTCGCGCGGGCTGCGCCACCTCTTGCGCAGGGACCACCGGAAGATTCTGGTGGTGGACGGCGAGGTGGCCTTCACGGGCGGGGTGAACATCTCCGCGCACTGGGCCCCCAAGGGGCAGGGCTCGGGGTGGCGGGACGACGTGCTGCGCATTGAGGGCCCGGCGGTGCACGACCTGGAGCGCCGCTTCCTGGCCACGTGGCGGATGATGTTCCAGGACCGGTTCCACCGGCTGGCGTCGGGGCTGCACCGCTTCAAGAAGCGCCGGGCACCCAGGCGAGGGCAGGTGAGCCTGGCCGTGCTGTCCAGCCGGCGGAGCATCCACCGGGCGTACCTGCACGCGATTCAGCGGGCGCGCAGCAGCGTGCTCATCGCCGCCGCGTACTTCATCCCGGACCGGCGCATGGTGAATGCGCTGCGCGAGGCGTCGAAGCGGGGCGTGGAGGTGCACCTGCTGCTCAACGCCCGCAGCGACCACCCCTTCCTGGAGTTCGCCACCCGCGCCTTCTACGAGAAGCTGCTGGCCGCCAACATCCGCATCTTCGAGTGGCAGCGCGGGGTGCTGCACGCCAAGACGGCGGTGGTGGACGGGGTGTGGGGCACCATCGGCTCCTTCAACCTGGAGCGGCTGAGCCTCGCCTTCAACCACGAGGTGAATGCCGTCTTCGCCGACCCCCGCCTGGGGCGGCAGCTGGAAGAGTCCTTCCGCACCGACTGCGGTAACTGCCGCGAGGTGACGCTGGCCGAGTTCCGCCGCCGGCCCCTCTGGCAGAAGGTCCTGGAGCGCGTGCTGTACGCCTTCCGCAAGGTGCTCTGAGGCGCGGCGGAATCACCACCGGTTCGTCGAGAAGAGGCAGTCGATGAGCCGCGCCTCGCCGAGCCGGAGGTGCTGGACCTTCAGGTCCGGGACGGGGGTGAAGAGGACGTCGTTGGCCAGCCGGGTGCAACCGAGCTGGGCTTCGATGAGCCGCGCGAGCGTGGCTTCCCGGGGCTGGAACTCGGCGGGGAGCGGCGGGAAGTAGAGCTCATTCCACACCATCCGCTCGTCCTCGTACCGCTGGCGCGAGCCAAAGAGGGCATACACGGGGGCGAGCACACTCACCATGGCGGCGAGCTCCGTCAGCTCGCCGGCTCCCTTCGTCAACCCCTGTCCGGGGACGGAAATCCGGACGTATCGGCAGGGCTCATGGAGCAGGTACGGCAGCTCCCAGGGCTCACATCCCGGCAGCGTCTGCCCCAATTGCTCCAGCAAGGCATTCCACTGGCTGCTGTCCTTCAGGGCCGCCTCGCGGAGCGCTGTCTGCCGCTGGATTTCCCCTGACGTGACGTAGCGGATGTCGTCGGAGCTGACGAGGTTCGCGGGCCAGTACTGGTGGGCGAGCTCCACGAGGGCTTGAAGAGATGGGGCCTGGCTCATGTCCTAGGGTGTGTCCTCGGGGTACCTCGTTCGAGGAAAGCCGGCGGTCAGGAAGCCCGTCACCCTGCAGCCGGGAATGGGGACGTCGAGCTTGCGCTTCATCGTCCCACGGAAGTTGTCACAGAGCAGGGCGGTCGGCAGGTGTTCCAGGAGCACTTCGCGCGCGGCGGCGGTTGCCGCGGCGGAGGACTCGACCCTCGCATAGGCATCAAGAATCGGGCCCAGCCGCCCCACCTCCGGCACGCCGACCTCGATGTCGCACCAGGCTGCCTCGGGAGCCACGGAAGAAAGCCTCCCCAGCAGGAGCGTGACCTGGGCCGCCTTCCAACCGCCGGGCCTCTTGCCCGTGTGGGGCACGACGCTGGCGAATTGGAACGCCGCGGGAGGAATGCTCCCTGTGACGACGGGCGCCGTGGCGCATGCCACCTGGAGGGACCCGGCGACGAGCAGCAGGAGACGCAACGCACAGCCTGGCGAGGCGCTTGGCGTCATCTTCACCCCAGGTGGAGCCGAGGACGCTACTACGACGCGGGGGCCCCGTGCCCGGGACCCGGACCGGCGAACCCGCGGCGGACTCGTTACACCTCGGGTGTAGCCCGGCAAAACCCCCAGCAGGACGCATGGTTCCGATGAGCGGGACTGGACTCCGCCATGGGCAACCGTCCGCCCCTGGATGACCGCGCAGGAACCCTTTGCAACGCGTCAACGGGGGGCCTACAAGTCGGCGCATCCCGCGCACGGAAGGACGGCAACGCACATGACCGACAGTTTCGGCACGAAGTCCCAGCTCAAGGTGGGCTCGGCCACGTACGACTACTACAGCCTGGCCAAGCTGGCGAAGGCGCACCCCGCGGTGGAGCGCCTCCCGTTCTCGCTCAAGGTGCTGCTGGAGAACCTGCTGCGCCACGAGGACGGCCGCGTGGTGAAGCGCGAGCACGTGGAGAAGATGCTCGCCTGGGACCCCAAGGCCACCCCGGACGTCGAAATCTCCTTCCACCCCGCCCGCGTCCTCCTCCAGGACTTCACCGGCGTGCCCGCCGTGGTGGACATGGCCGCCATGCGTGAGGCGCTCGCCTCCATGGGCGGCGACCCGGCCAAAATCAACCCGCGCAACCCCGCCGACCTCGTCATCGACCACTCGGTGCAGATTGACGCCTTCGCCACGACGGCGGCCTTCAAGGAGAACGCGGAGCTCGAGTTCGAGCGCAACCGCGAGCGCTACGCCTTCCTGCGCTGGGGCCAGAGCGCGTTCAAGGGCTTCGGCGTCGTCCCGCCGGACATCGGCATCTGCCACCAGGTCAACCTCGAGTTCCTCGCGCGCGTGACGTTCCGCGAGGGCACCACCGTGTACCCGGACACCCTGGTGGGCACCGACAGCCACACCACGATGATCAACGGCCTGGGTGTGGTGGGCTGGGGCGTGGGCGGAATCGAGGCCGAGGCCGCGCTGCTCGGCCAGCCGATTACGATGCTCATTCCCCAGGTGGTGGGCTTCAAGCTCAAGGGCCAGCTGCCCGCGGGCGCCACCGCCACGGACCTGGTGCTCACCGTCACGCAGATGCTTCGCAAGAAGGGCGTGGTGGGCAAGTTCGTGGAGTTCTACGGCAGCGGCCTCAAGTCGCTGTCCCTGCCGGACCGCGCCACCATCGCCAACATGGCGCCCGAGTACGGCGCCACCATCGGCTTCTTCCCGGTGGACGAGGAGAGCCTCAACTACCTGCGCTTCACCGGCCGCCCGGATGACGTCGTCGCCCTCACCGAGGCCTACGCCAAGGAGCAGGGCCTGTGGCGCAAGGACGACGCGGCCGACCCCCTCTTCAGCGACACGCTGGAGCTGGAGCTGTCCACCGTGGTGCCCAGCCTCGCCGGCCCCAAGCGCCCGCAGGACCGCGTGCCCCTGACGGAGATGAAGTCGGGCTACGAGAAGTCGCTCGTGGAGATGCTCGCCGCCGGCAAGAGCAAGGGCGAGGACGACGAGGGCGGCGGTGGCAAGGGCAAGGCCCCCGCGGCCGAGGTCCCCCCGGAGCGGCTGGCCCAGACGGCCACCGTGAAGGCGGGCCGCTCCAGCTACCAGCTGGGCCACGGCGCGGTGGTGATTGCGTCGATTACCTCCTGCACCAACACCTCCAACCCGGCGGTGCTGGTGGCCGCGGGCATCCTCGCGAAGAACGCGGTGGAGCGCGGCCTCAACCCCAAGCCGTGGGTGAAGACGAGCCTCGCCCCCGGCAGCCGCGTCGTCACCGAGTACCTGCGTGACGCGGGCCTCTTGCCCTACCTGGAGGCCGTTGGCTTCCACGTGGTGGGCTACGGCTGCACCACCTGCATCGGCAACTCCGGCCCGCTGCCCGAGCCCGTCGCCAACGCCGTCGTCGAGCAGGACCTCGTGGTGGCCGCGGTGCTCTCCGGCAACCGCAACTTCGAGGGCCGCATCAACCCGCACGTGCGCATGAACTACCTGGCCAGCCCGCCGCTGGTGGTGGCCTACGCGCTGGCCGGCGAGGTGGGGCTGGACTTGAACAAGGAGCCGCTGGGCACCGACCCCAACGGCCGCCCGGTGTTCCTCAAGGACATCTGGCCGTCCGACGAGGAGATTCGCAACACCATCCGCGCCTCCGTGAAGCCGGAGCAGTTCCGCAGCCAGTATGCCAACGCCATGGAGGGCGACACGCTCTGGCAGCAGCTGCAGGTGAGCAAGGGCTCCACCTTCCAGTGGGAGCCGAAGTCCACCTACGTGCGCAAGCCGCCCTTCTTCGAGAACCTGCCCAAGGAGCCGAAGCCGACGCAGGACATCAAGGGCGCGCACGTGCTGGCGCTGCTGGGTGACTCCGTCACCACGGACCACATCTCCCCGGCCGGCAACATCGCCAAGACGAGCCCGGCGGCGAAGTACCTCATGGCCGAGGGCGTGGAGCCCAAGGACTTCAACTCCTACGGCGCCCGCCGCGGCAACCACGAGGTGATGGTGCGCGGCACCTTCGCCAACATCCGCCTGAAGAACCTGCTGGTGCCCGGCGTGGAGGGCGGCGTCACCGTCCACATCCCCACCCGCGAGCGGATGAGCATCTACGACGCGTCCATGAAGTACCAGCAGGAGGGCACGCCCCTGGTGGTGCTGGCCGGCGCGGAGTACGGCACCGGCTCCAGCCGTGACTGGGCCGCCAAGGGCACCCAGCTGCTGGGCGTCAAGGCCGTCATCGCCAAGAGCTTCGAGCGCATCCACCGCTCCAACCTCGTGGGCATGGGCGTGCTGCCGCTGCAGTTCGAGGCGGGCCAGGACGCGGCGTCGCTGGGCCTCACCGGCCACGAGAAGTTCGAGATTACGGGCGTGGCCGACAACCTCGCGCCGCAGAAGAAGCTCACCGTGAAGGCCACGGGCGAGGGCGGCACCAAGGAGTTCACGGTGCTGTGCCGCATCGACACGCCCAACGAGCTCGACTACTACCGCCACGGCGGCATCCTGCAGTACGTGCTGCGTCAGCTGGCCAAGGCCTGAGCCACGCGGCACTGAGTAGCACCGCGGCCCGGTGAGTGCCCTCGTGGCGCTCGCCGGGCCGTCGTGTTTCAGGGCTTCGGGGCCTCGGGGCCTCGGAGAAGGGCGGCTTCAGGGCTCGCGCAGGCGGGCCCAGGCGGCGCGGTAGCGCGCCAGCCGCTCGGCGTCCTTCGGCGTCACCTGGGTGAGGCGGCGCACGTCCATGTTGTCCTCCAGGTCCGCCAGCTTCACCCGCCGGGCGAGGGCGTCCGGTCTCAGCCGCTCGACGAAGGCCTCGTACGTCTCGCCGTCGCGGCGGGTGAGTGCGTCCAGCGCGGCGAGCACGTCCTCGGGGTAGCCGGCCGCGCGCAGCCGCTCCAGCGTCCAGGGCGTGTCCTCCACCACGTCATGGAGGAGGGCCACGGTGCGCTCGGCGTCCGTCTCCAGGCGCATCATCACCCGCAGCGGGTGGAGGATGTAGGGCTGGCCGGCCTTGTCGCGCTGGCCGTGGTGCGCCTGCACCGCGAGGGCGAGGGCGTCTTCGAGACTGGGCATGGGGGCCTCCCGGGGAGGAGGGCTCCCCAGTGCTAGTTGCAGTTACCGGTACCGTCGTTCGTTCCGCACGCGCCCTTCTTCTCACCGTTGTAGCTGAGCAGTCCCTCCTGCGCGAGCAGGGTGGACACGCGGCTGCCATCGGTGTTGCGCGGCGTCAGCGTCTCGGAGATGCAGATGGCGCCCACCACCACGTTGTGGTCATTGTCCTGGCGCCACTCGTTGGCGAGCGGGAAGTGCTCGTCGTTGTTGTCGCGGATGTACAGGTACACGTCGAGCTTGTTGTCGCCGTCGATGTCCGCGAACAGCTCCGGGCGGGTCGTCTGCAGCGTGGTGCTGCGCGGGTCGGCGGGCGTCGGGTTGTGGCTGGAGCGCACCGGGTCATACGTGGCCGGCGCCGTCAGGTAGGTGTTCCAGTTGGCGAAGTTGCGGCCGTAGTAGCTGCGCGCCAGCTGCAGGCCGCTCTCCGCGCAGCTCTGGCGCTGGCCGCCGCGGCCGGTGGCGATGGCGCGGAAGCGCTCCTTGCCGGCGTACAGCATGATGCTGGCGACGAGCCCCAGCAGCACCGCCACCAGGATGATGACGATGAGCAGCGTGGAGCCACGGGCATGACGGGAGGTGGGGTGGCGCATGGCGGGGCTCACAGGCTGGCCGCGGCCAGGTTGGGCAGCTCCAGGCGGCGCGAGTAGAGGCTGCGGTAGAAGCCGTCCGCGGCGACGGTGGACGGCCGCAGGTTGTTCTCGACGGAGATGGGCTTGTCGTCGGCCAGCACGACGGCGCTCTGGGTGTCCTTGCGGGGGTTGCGGCCGGTGGCCACCACGCTGACGCGCACCGTGCGCAGGTTCGCCTTGAAGGCGGGCTCCAGCCCGTGCTGCCACGTGTACTGGGCCGGGTCCCCGGTGCCGGTGGTGTCGAAGCCGAACACCACCTGCAGGTCCTCCACGAAGTCCTGCACCAGCAGCGGCGTGCTGGTGGTGATGTCCGCATACGGCCGGCCCAGCCCGTCCGACGCCAGCCGCCCCTCCGCGCGGTACAGCGCGGACTTGCCCGTCGTCGGGTTGAGCGCGAGGTAGAAGTGCACCAGCCTCACCGGGTACACCCAGTCACCCTTCTGGTAGCCGCCCTGCTCCGGCGCGTTGGAGAAGCCCGCGGTGCCCTGCTCGTCGTAGCCCACCTGGCCGGGGGAGCCGGGGTTGGCCGGCGTCAGCTGGATGTTGGACAGCAGCGCGCCCGTCGTCATGTTGCTGGCCACGTGGAGCGCCCCCGGCCGCAGGCTCTGGGTGCAGTCGACCTGGATGACGCCCGTGCCGGCGCGGGCCACGGGCACCGCGGCGCCGGAGGGGTTCCCATTCGTATCGAGCGAGCACGGCTCGCCCATGTAGTTGGGGTCCGGCAGCACCAGCCACAGGTCGTCGCTGCCATCGGCGGTGACGACGTTGCCCGAGGTGCCGGCGCCGGTGGTGCCGTCTCGTCCGAAGACGGCGTTGGTGCGGATGGGCACGCCGCCCTGGCGCACCCACAGGCCGCCGGGCGCGCCCGCGCCGGCCTGCCGCACCATGCTCATGATGCTCTCACCCGCGAGCCGGGCGTTGTCGTGGCTGTCCGACGCGTGCTCCGTGTTGTGCACCACGCGCCCGCCGGCCAGCAGCAGGGCCGCCGCCGCCGCGATGATGATGGACGCCAGCACGGAGACAATCAGCGTCTCCACGAGCGTCATGCCGCGCCGGGAGGCAGGCGCCCGCCGGGGGAAGGGGGAGCTCATTGGACGAAGACCTCGCTGTGCACGGTTGCGTTCTCCAGGGGCTCGCCCTTGCGCCACACGCGCGTCCACACCGTTATCGGCTGCGAGCCCGCGGGCAGCAGCGCGGCGGTGTTCACCGACACGGTGCGGGGCATCCCCTTGGTAATCGCCACCTCGCGGCAGTACGTGCCGGTAGGAATCGCGGTGGAGTTGCACGCCGTGCCGGCGGTAATCGCGGTGGCGGGGGCCTTCACCTCGCCGGTGGCGGACAGCTCGAAGTAGGCGCCCGAGCTCGGGTCATTCGGCACGACGGCGGAGCTGTCCACCTGCCAGGGCGCGGTGCCGGGCGGCAGGTCCGGCGGGAACTGGGTGGGGGCCGCCACCGCCTGCGTGAGCAGAGTGTTCTTGTTGGCCAGCCACAGCCGCTGCGCGCGGGCCTCCACCATCAGCCGCCGCACCTGGTACAGCTGCCCGTCGTGCACGTGGCGCGAGGCGGTCACCATGCCCCCCCACCGCGCCCGCGCCGGCCAGCGCCAGCACCGCCATGGCGATGATGACCTCGATGAGGCTGGAGCCGCGCGCGAGGGCGCGGCGCCGCCGGGTCAGGGAAAGCGCGCTCATTCGAAGAACCTCTGGCTCCAGTTGAGCAGCCGGAAGACGAAGTCGTTGCGGCCGTTGACGCGCAGGTCATCGGTGGGGCTCGACGGGCCCGTGTTGGTGCTGTTGTTGATGATGGTGTTGGAGATGCGGCTGACCCCCAGCCCCACCACGTAGTCGACCGAGCCCGCGCCGGTGTTGCGGTGGTACACCGTGACGCCGCCGAAGTTGGCCACCGTCACCGCGGGCAGTATCGCCGCCGCGGACGACGCCGACTGGCTGGTGTTGCCCAGGTCCAGGCGGTAGGTGGCGCCGGAGGTGTTCGCGTCGAGCGACATCAGGTCGTTCACCGCGCCGTCGGCGGTGCTGAAGTACGCGGTGCGGCCCGCCACGGTGATGCCGCCATACAGGTGCTTCGGCCCCGGGAAGCTGAGCGGGAAGGGCGTCGGCTCCTGCAAGACGCCCTGGTCCTCGGCCGTCGTGTGGGCCTGCTGCGCCGTGACGGGCGAGCCGTTCAGCCGCTCACCGGGCACGCCCAGCGGCAGCCGCCGGTTGCGCTCCAGCAGCGCCACATGCAGCTGGCCCGCCGCGCTCGCCGGCACCCAGGGGACGCCACCCGTGCCCACCAGGGCGACCGTCTCACCCTTGTAGTTGGCGAACGCCGTCCCGGCGGCCACGTCCGCGGGCAGCCGCGCCACCGCCACGTTGGTGCTGATGGGCCGGGGCTGGGCCTGCGTGGACTCGGTGTCCAGCGCGGCGTACTTGCAGGGCGCGGTCGCCGTGCACGCGGGGCCGAGCCGCGACACGTTGACGTTGGCGCCCGTGGAGCCCTCCAGCTCCCACACGCGGCCTTCCATGTCGCCCACGTACACGCGGGCGGCACCGCCGGTGTCGGACAGCACCGTGGGGGCCATGGGCGCCGTGTTGTCCACCCAGCTCTGGCTGTACGGCTGCTCCCACTGCCAGAGCTTCTGGCCGTTGGCGGCGTCGATGGCGAAGACCTCGATGCCCTTGGGCGCCACGCCCGTCGCCCCGGAGCTGCTGGTGGCGACGAAGACGGCGTACGTGGGCTCCAGGCCCTGCCGCAGCCGGCCCATGGACAGGCCGCGCGCGCCGCCCAGCTCGCTGTAGTCATAGAGGCCGGTGGGCAGGCGGCCCGGGTCCGTCTGCGGCGCCATGAGGAAGTGCGAGGTGGGCTCGTGCCACTTCACCGCCCACTGCGTGCCACCGGTGCCCCGGTCCGCGAGCGCCACCGGCGCGTGCGGCGGGAAGGTGCCCGTCTGGGCATGGCTGCCCACCAGGTGCCACAGCATCGTCGGCCTGAGCGGGTTGGTGACATCCAGGGCGAACAAGTCCCGCCCCGTCTTGCCCACGTTGGCCACCAGCACGGTGCGCCACTCGCGCCGGCCGCTGCCCACGAAGTCGGCGAACACGTCCCGGACGATGGGCGTGCTGTCGACGCGGGCGTTGTTGCTGCGCAGCCACGGCAGCTGCGTGGCCGGCAGGAAGCTCCACAGCTCGGTGCCCGCGGGCGGCAGCGCGCCCCGGCTGAAGCGGTCGGCCCAGTCGGTGGCGAAGGTGCCCGCGGCGGAGTCATTGAGCTCGACCCGGGGATTCTGCGGCCCCTGGTAGCCATTGCCGCCGGACACGTAGAAGGCGTGCAGCTGCCCGTCCAGGCCCGCCGCGTAGACCACCGTGGGCCGGCGCGCCCCCCGGTCCGGAATCTCCGGGCTGGGCGCCACCACTGCGGGCGTGGAGTTGGCGAAGCCGCCCAGGTGCGCGCGGTTGTCCGCGTCCGGGTTGTTGCACTGGCTGTCGCTGGGCTCCAGCACCGGGGTGCCGGTGCCGTCGTTGCGGGTGGAGGTGGCGAAGCAGAAGCCTCGCACGCGCTGGAGCATCTGCGCGACCTTGTTGAAGTCCGCCCGGAGCGCCAGCTTGTTGAGGGCCTCGTTCGCCTGCCCGAAGTCCGGGCCCGGCAGCTGCGGCGTGTACTGCACCGCCTGCTGGAGGTCGCACACGCCGTCAGGGCCGGCCACGAAGTCGAACCGAGGGGTGCCGTCCTTCGCGGTGGCCTCGCCCAGCTTGATGACGTCCACGCAGCGCGGGTTGGGCACGGCGCTGTAGCTGTCGTTGATGGCCGTACCGGCCACGCTCTGCGGCTTCCAGCCCACCTGCATCACCCCGCGCGGGGCGGTGCGGCCGGCGCCGAGGCTCGGGTTGGCCGTCACCTGGCCGCCGAAGTACGTGAAGACGTTGCGCGCCCGGGGCAGCGGCAGCATCGCGTCCGCGTCCCACAGCGTGGCCTCCTCCAGCGCGCTCTCGCCCGCCGCCAGCGCATTGCCGCCGATGAGCGAGTGGGCGCGCAGGTGGCCGGGGAAGTACGGGTACACCCAGTGCGAGCCCTGGATGGGGTCATACGTGTCCGCCCCGGGCGGGTAGCCCGACACGGCGTCATAGGTGGCCGCGAACACCAGCGCCCGCGTGCCATTGGTGTCGCTGCCGTTGATGTCGTCGAAGGCCACCGGCGCCGTCAGCGCGCGCTCGCTGCTCACCGGCTCGGAGCCCAGGTTGAGCAGCGTGTTGAGCACGATGCGCGTGCCGGCGACGCTGTGCTTGAAGTCATGGCCCGCGAGATAGACGATGGTCGCCTTCTCCGGGTCGTTGTCCTTCTGGTTGAAGGAGAAGAAGTCGTGGCCGCGCGAGTTGCGCTCCGCCACGTCGTCCGGGTCGTCGTACCGCTCGCCGTTCTCGTACCGGTACCAGCTCACCGCCAGCCGCCGGACGCCCGTCTTGTAGGTGGCCCGGTAGTTCTCCGTGTGGCCCACCGTGTTGTCGAAGCGGAAGTCACCCACCTGGGAGAACGGGTCGCCCGGGTTGGGGTAGAGCATGCACTCCCCGCGGTCGTCCTCGTCCTCCGCGAGGTAGTCCGGGTCCGTGCAGTTGCGCCCGCGCCAGTTGCTGCCGCCGCTCAGGCCGTTGCGCGAGTAGCCGCTGGCCGACTGGAAGCGGGAGCTCAGCACCGGCGTGTTGTTCGGCCGCCGCGTCGCCTCGTAGGAGGTGATGCTCGCGCACTCGGCGAAGATGCCGTTGCCACGCTGGTTGCCGAAGTACGCGACGTTGTTCAGCACGTTCTCGCGCTGCGTGGTGGCACCGTCGCCATTGTCGCGGTACTCGCTTCGGGAGATGTTTCCAATTTCCCAGTGCGGGGCCCAGAAGACCTTGTAGCGGGGCTTGTTGGTGGCGGAGTCCAACGCGTTGAGCAGGCCGTGGCGGTGCGTGGCGGTGGAGACGAGGTCCGCGTTGGCGTGGAGCGCGTCGTAGATGAGGCCGGGCTGGCCGTTGTTGATATTGCACCCGGACGTCGTGCCCGCCGGGCAGCCGCCCGCGCCCGGGAAGTCCAGGCCGGCGTTGCGCAGGTAGTCGTCCAGCATGCCGCCCTTCACCAGCGGGTCTCCGTCCCCGTTGACGCCGTCGGACAGGTCCAGCAGCGCAATCTTGGGCGGCACCCGGTTGATGCGGCGGGCGATGGGCGCGGTGAACTCGATGGTGGACTGGTGCATGCGCACGTAGTGGCAGCCGCCGCCATTGCTGAAGGTGTCGCAGCCGCACTGGGTGCGGAACTTCTGGGGAGACTGGGCGCCGGTGCCCGCGCGGATGAAGTCGATGACGCGCCTGGCGTCCTCGGCGGCGAAGATGAAGGCGCCGCCGCTGTAGCGCACCGTGGTGAAGCGCGGGTTGCCGACGGTGTTGTTCAGCGTCACGTCATCGAAGTGCGGGCGCGCGTCGGACGCGGTCGTCTCGAAGTCCTGCACGTCCCCATAGGGGTAGATGCCGGTGGAGGGGAGGGCGGTGCCGTAGTTCACCTGCACCACCGGCTGCTCGGTGGCGTTGGTGATGGTGAAGTCACAGCCGTCGGTCCACCGCGCGTCGTTGCTCGGCGCCGGCGCGGTGTGCCGGTTGGTGGGGGTGCACCGGTTGGGCGACTGCTTCTGGTCGTTGATGGCCAGATACACCGTCACCGGGTTGGCGGCGTTGGGCCCGCCTGCCTGGTTGGCCTGCAGGATGCGCCACACGAGGCCGTACGCGGACAGCGCGCCGCAGCCCTGCTGGAAGGTGGCGTTCTCCGGGATGATGAGCGAGCCCCGGCTGAAGGTGACGATGTCCGTCGCCGTGGCCGGCAGCGCGCAGAGCAGCGCCAGGGCCAACAAGGCTCGACGAAACGAGGAAGGGGGCGGCCTGGAGTACATGGGGGGAGCTCCGTACCGTGGTGGGGACCGACCCCGCTGGGTCGGCTTTGCACCAGGACAGTGCATGCCATGTGCCCGTGGAAACTCGCCTGCCCTCCCGAGGGAGGCCGGGAAAATCCCGGTGTCCCTGTAAACAAACGGGGTGTTTGGCTACGCAAACTTTGCGAGGTCGCAAACCCTTGCGTAGTGCAACGTGCCCGCTGAGACAGCGATGTGTCGACGTATCAACACATCACCAGAGCGTCTTGCTGCTGCGCAGGGTCTTCTTCTCGGACGTGCGCTTCTTGCCCTCCAGGCGCCGCCGCTTCGAGCCGGCGCTGGGCTTGGTGGCCCGGCGCACCTTGGGGACGAAGGTCAGCGCCTTGAGCCCCTCGCGCAGCCTGTCCAACGCGACGCCCTTGTTCTGCACCTGGCTGCGGCGCTCGGTGGCGGTGACGGACAGCTCGGTGGGCGGGTGGGTGAGGCGCACGCCGCTGGCGGTGGTGTTGCGGTGCTGGCCGCCCGGGCCGGAGGCGATGAAGTACTCCACCTCGCAGGCCTTCAGCAGCGCCTCGTCATCCAGGGCGAGGGCATCGAGCGCGGCTTGTCGGCGTGCGGGAGAGGTGCTCATGGCACCTCTCAACCTAGCCCTCGCGAGCGCCATCGTGCACCGCTGTCGTGCAGCCGCCGTGAGGGACAGGCCTTCAAGGCCTCCCGCCCGGAGGGAGGCAGGGCAGGCCGGGGGCTCTCAAGAGGACAGGGTTTGCTCTCATTCTGAGAGGGCTGATGCCGGATTCAGGGACGTGCTCCCAGTGATTCCGGGGGCTTGCGGCGTGGCCTGGCGGTTGCTCTGGCAGGGGGCGGAGTTGCAACAACGAAAGGAAGTGAGGCAGGCCATGATCTACGTTCGCTCGGGGGAAGAGCGGGGCCATGCCAACCATGGTTGGCTGGACACGCACCACACGTTCTCGTTCGCGGATTACCACGACCCGGACTTCATGGGGTTCCGCTCGCTGCGCGTCATCAACGAGGACACCGTGGCGCCGCAGCGCGGCTTCGGCATGCACCCGCACCGGGACATGGAAATCATCACCTACGTCCTGGGCGGCGCGGTGGAGCACCGCGACAGCATGGGCACCCACGCGGTCATCAAGGCCGGCGAGGTGCAGCGCATGACGGCGGGCACGGGGGTGCTGCACAGCGAGAAGAACAGCTTCGACCAGCCGCTGCACCTGCTGCAGATATGGATTCTCCCGAAGGAGCAGGGGCTCACGCCCGGCTACGAGCAGAAGGCCTTCGACGAGAAGGAGCGGCAGGGGCGCTTCCGCGTGGTGGCGTCACCGGATGGACGGGACGGCTCGCTGACGGTGCACCAGGACGTGTTGCTGCACGGCACGCTGCTGGGGAAGGGTGAGCAGGCGGAGTACGCGCTGGCACCGGGCCGGCATGCCTGGGTGCAGGTGGCCCGGGGCGCGGGCACGCTGAATGGCGTGAAGGTGAAGGCCGGCGACGGGGTGGCCGTCTCCGCCGAGGCGCGGCTGGTGCTCGCCGCCGAGGAGCCCATCGAGGCGCTCCTGTTCGACCTGGCCTGAGGAGGCTGAGCGTGCCGCGGGGCCTGGGGCCGGGTGGGGTGCATTCCCTCCGGCGCCGGGCCCCGTGTCGTTCGCGCAGGCGACGGCGCGCTTCTCAGTAGCGCACGTTGACGGTGAGGCCGGTGGTGGCCCTGCGGCCGTCCTCGGTGGTGGCGACGATGGTGGTGGCCACGGGGAGGCGCGTGGCGGCGCGGTCCACGAAGATGGTGAACACGGCCGTGGGGGCTCCCGGCGCGACGGGGGTGGGCTCCGCCCGGACGCGGGAGGTGGGGGACTCGAGCGTCAGCGTCAGCGGGCCGGTGAAGCCCTCCGCGCGTGTCACGGTGACAGTCGTCTGCTGACTCTGGCCCACCAGCAGGTTGACCTGGCGGGGCTCGACGGCGATGGAGAAGTCGGGCTGGGACGCGGGCGTGGGGAGCAGGACGATGAAGAAGACGGCGCCCGACGCGCGCTCATTGGCGGGGTCCTCGGCCAGCAGCTGCGTCCGGTAGAGGCCGGGCTCCTCCGGGGTATTCGCGGCCACCGTCAGGGTGGGGGTGGCGGTGATGCTCTCCTGTCCCGCGGGCAGGACGACGTCGGGTGAGAGGGTGACGCCCTCGGGCGCGTTCCTCAGCGTGAGGCGGACGTCTCCCTGGGTCTCACTGACGCGGCTGAGGGTTATCTCCAGGGGGGCGGAGTCGCCGGGCGCGAGGCTGACGGTGTCGAGGACGTCGACCTGGACGGCGTAGTAGGGCACGTCGCTTGCGCACGAGGTGGCGAGCACGCAGCCCAGGAGGAAGAGGCTCCGGCGGAGGACGGGCATTGGATTGATGGGGCTCATGGAGGGCCCAGCATCCGCCCGGTGCGACGCGCGGGCAAGGCGACCCGGGGGTGGGCGTGCTCAGCGGAACATCGCCATGGCCACTTCGTACGTGCCCACGTGCGCGTCGAGGGTGGCGGACAGGGGCTTCGAATACCCGCCGCCGAGGGTGAGCACGGCGGGCAGGCCGCGGCGACGTGCGGCCTCCAGGACGATGCGGTCCCGCTCGCGCAGGCCGGCGTGGGTGAGGGAGAGCCGGCCGAGGGCATCCTCCGCGAGCGGGTCGACGCCGGCCTGGAAGAAGAGGATGTCGGCGCCAGCGGCATCCAGCACCTCGGGCAGGTGGAGGGCGAGCGCGTCGAGGTAGCCCGTGTCCCCGGTGCCATCGTCGAGGCCCACGTCGCGGGTGGAGGGTTGCTTGCGGAAGGGGAAGTTGTGCTCGCCGTGCATGGAGAAGGTGAAGACGGAGTCGTCGCCCGCGAAGATGGCGGCGGTGCCGTTGCCCTGGTGCACGTCGAGGTCGACGACGACGGCGCGGCGGATGGCGTGGCGGGCCTGGAGGGCGCGGATGGCCACGGCGATGTCGTTGAAGACACAGAAGCCCTCCCCGTGGTCGGGGAAGCCGTGGTGGGTGCCGCCGGCGAGGTTGCCGGCGATGCCGTCGCTCAGGGCGGCGCGGGCGGCCTCGAGGGTGCCGGACACGGCGGCGCACGAGCGGGCCACGAGGCCGGGGGACCAGGGGAAGCCCAGCCGGCGGAGCTCGGCGTCGGTGAGGGTGCCCTGGAAGAAGGCGTCGAGGTAGCGGGGCGTGTGGACGCGCTCCAGGTCCTCGCGGGTGCAGGGGTCTGACTCGGTGAGGGAGCTGGAGGGGAGGACGCCGCGCGCGAGGAGGGCCTCGCGCAGCAGGCGGTACTTCTCCATGGGGAAGCGGTGGCCGGGCGGGAGGGGGACCTCGTAGGTGTCCGAGTAGAAGACGCGCATGGGCAGGAGGTCAGACTTCCTTGAAGCGGGTGCCGGTGACGCCCGCGCGCTCCAGGGCCTGCTTGATGTCCTCGGAGACGATGAGGGCGACCGTCCAGCCCCAGGGGCGGAAGATTCGGGCGTCTCCCGCCTTCGTGGGGTCGATGCGCATGCCGGCGACGGAGAAGTAGGTGCCGACCTTCTCCGGGAGCCCATCCTCCTCGGTCCAGTACAGCACCTCATCGGACGCTTCATCGTCGATGCACTTCAGCGAGTGGATGGCGTTCAGGATGAAGTGCTGCTCGGGCTGCGAGGCAATCTCCACGGGGATGAGCTCCACGTCGCGGGGTGCCAGGGAGGTGAAGAGGGCGGCCACCCTGGCGTGAACGACGGGGATGCTGAAGGCCGCATGCGAGAAGTCGAGCGGCTTGCCAGCATGCTCGATGGGAATCCGGACACGTTCCTTGAACAGGGCCGGAGTTCCCACCCTGAACTGCCAGGGGTCCTGGAGTGGATGGCCTGATGAATCGAGCGGGTGCCCCAGGGTCCAGCGCCCGGGAACATAGACGTCTTCGGAGAGGTCGAAGTACCGCGCTGGCATGGTGCACTCCTCACGTCATTCTGCCCGGGTGACCCACTTGTGGAGCCTTGTATCCGGCGTGACGATCTCCCTGGCGAGCCTTCGAAGCGCCTTGGTCAGCGCCGCCCTACAGTATTCGATGGTCCCACACCGCGTGGTTGCCTGGTCGAGGATGCTGTAGACCTCTTCGTGGTACTCCCTCGGGTGAGGTCCCTTGTGTCCTGGGACTCGAACCCGGTTGGCGGGGTCGTCCAGTGACATGCCCGCGCGGTCGAAGAGCTTCTGGAGCTTGGGGGTCCAGGGCCCACCGCTGTGCGTGGCGTCCTTCCACTTGTTGGTCGCGATGTGATGCTCGTGCCCTTCACCTTCCACCGGCTTCGAGGATGCGGAGCTCACATCCCGAGCCGTCGCCGCCACCGCGCCTGGATCCAGCGCGATGGTGATGACGCCGCCCGCGGCTACTTCGACCGACACCACCTGTCCCGCCCCCGCGAGACGGAAACCTCCCTGCTCCGCGCCCACCAGCGCTGCCTGGGCGGAGCCGGGCAGCGTGGGCAGCTTCGCCGCCATTGTCTGGGCCGTGCTGCCCAGGGCGGCCATCGCGAGCATCACGAACGCTCGGGCGGCGTGCTGTCCCATCACCTTGCCGTACTTTCCTCCCGACTTCTGAACCTCCTCGAAGGTGGTGGCCGCGCGCACTTCTTCGGCCAGCACCCTCCAGCCTTGGATGAGGCTCCAGACCGTGTCCCAGCCGAGGTACGCGACAAGGCCTACCGTCAGCACGGCGGCCACCCCTTTGGAGATGGGCTCGGGTAGCAGCCACAAGCCGAAATAGACGGCCCCGGTCGTCGCCAGCATCGCGATGACTGCGTCCCTATCGGTCAACTCCTCCAGCGCTTCGTCCGTCTCGGCCCAGACCGAGTCGAGCGCAAGGCGGAAGGCCAGGGCGCGCTTGCCGTCCTCGTCCAGCGTGGGCATCGCATCCAGCAGGTGCAGGCAGTCACGGGAAAGATGCTCTCGCTGGCACCAGCGCTCATAGGCACCTGTCAGCTTCGTATTCGTGTCCTCCGCCTCGGGTGCAAGGTAGAGGGGCTGCCGTGGGCGCCCAACTGTCACGATTCCTACCCGCCTTGGGGTGCCCACGGAGTCCTCGAAGAGCCGCAGTGCCGCCATCCGAGGGTTGGTGGAACTGGAGACGTCGCGCCCCAGGTGCTGGAGTGCCTCCTTGAATTCCTCCTCAGCCAGCTCCACCGGCGCGCTGACCATGCGGGGCGTGTAGACGAGCGGCTCGCCCTGTCCCGTGTTCAGGCGCAGGGTTCTCGTGGTGGTGCCGCATCCGGCGAGAACCACCAGCAACAGCGGCATCCACCCGCGTGGAGTCATGTCTTCCCCATGCGCCCGCGCCTCACGCTCCAGGCGATGGGGCGGACTCAGTCACTCTGGAAAAACAGGTTAATCCAGTCTGAATAGAAGCGTGAGCGCCCACGAATCCCCGGCGTAGACCTTCCGGGCAGGTCGTCCGTTCAAGAGTCGAACGCGCGCGCAGGACCCATCCGAAACCGCAGCTTTTCGACCTCCTTGGAGAACGCCATGGACCTCAAGTCCCTGTCGCGCGCCGTGCTCTCGGCCGCGCTCGCCGCCACCCTGTCCTCCGCCCCGGCCCTGGCCGAGGCCCCCGCCGTCCCCGCTTCCACCAAGCCCGCAGCGGCGAAGCCCGACGACGCCAAGAAACCCGCGCCCCCGTCGCAGCAGGCGCAGGCCAGCCAGCAGCAGGGGAAGGTGGCGCCCCAGCAGGCCCAGGGCGCGCGTCCGGAAATCGAGGTGGTCTTCGTGCTCGACACCACCGGCTCCATGGGCGGGCTGCTGGAGGGCGCGAAGCGGAAGATCTACTCCATCGCCTCTCGCATCGCGCAGGGCCGGCCGACGCCGAACCTCAAGGTGGGCCTGGTGGCCTACCGCGACGTGGGCGACGACTACGTCACCAAGCGCTTCGACCTGAGCGAGGACCTGGACACCGTCTTCGCCAACCTCCGCAAGTTCGACGCCGGTGGCGGTGGTGACACGCCGGAGCACGTGGGCCGAGGGCTCGGCGAGGCCGTGTCGAAGCTGTCCTGGAGCCAGAACCGCGAGGTCATGAAGGTCATCTTCCTCGTGGGGGATGCGCCTCCGGCCGAGCGCAACGACGACTGGAACTTCAAGCACTGGGCGAAGCGCGCCCGCGACAAGCACATCGTGGTGAACACGGTGCGCTGCGGCGCGGACGGTGAGACGGAGGTCGCCTGGCGCCACGTGGCGAAGCTGACGGACGGCACGTTCGACACCATCGACCAGGGGGGCGGCATGGTCGCCGTGGCGACGCCGTACGACGCCGAGCTGGCGAAGGTGAACACGGAGCTGGCCTCCAAGACGCTCTACACGGGGCGCGCCGAGGTGCAGGCGGAGAACCGCGCCCGCGCCGATGCCATGGCGAGCCTGGGCGCCGAGGCCGCCGCCGAGCGCATCAGCTACATGAAGAAGTCGCGCGCCGCGAAGAAGCCCGCGGGCGCCGCCGCTCCGGCCATGGAGAGCAGCGCGCCGGAGGCGGTGGGTGGCGCGGTGGACCTCGTGGCGGCACCCGCGGCGCTGGCCAGCGTGAAGGGTGAGGAGCTTCCGGCGGAGCTGAAGGGCCTGAGCAAGGAGGCGCAGGCCGCGAAGGTGAAGCAGCTCGCCGAGGAGAAGAAGGGGCTGGAGGCCAAGGCGGCGAAGCTGGCGGCGGACCGCGACGCGTGGCTCACCCAGAACGTGTCCGAGAAGGAGGACGCCTTCGACGCCAACGTGATGAAGGGCGTGAAGGCGCAGGCCGCGAAGCACGGCCTCTCGTACTGAAAACCGCATCACGGTGATTCAAGCCGCCGCGGTCCCGTGAGCACGGGGCCGCGGCGCACGCATTTCTACGTTCGCGGCGAGTTGCTACTCTCGCGTCACCGCGTGCAGCACCCGCTCCCGCCGCTGCTCCAGCACCCGCAGGGCCAGGGGCAGCACGCCCTGGTACAGCACCGCGTTCAGCCCGGCGCACAGGGCAATCATCGCCGCCGTCTGCCACGTGGGGCCTTCCTTCCCCGCCAGCTTCATCGCCCAGCCAAAGGGCATGCACCCGGCGCTGGCCGCGAGGATGCCGAGCATCGACGCCGTCAGCGGCACCTTGTCCCGCCGCTTGAGGCTCGCGTGGAACTTCACCGGGAAGTACATCGACAGGAAGTTGCCCGCCGCCAGCAGCATCGGCACCACCGCCGCCACCGACGCCATGGCGCACAGCCAGTCCACCACCGTCCCGAAGCCGAAGTACACCCGGTAGAACACGCCCACCAGCGCCGCCATCCCGAGCCCTCCGGCCGCCTGCACCCGGTTCTTCGCCCGCAGCACGTCCGCCAGGTCCATGGGCGCCGCCAGGAACACGGCGAAGCCCTGCCCGTCATAGCCGAACGTGTTCTGCGAGAAGGTCGACGCAATCACCACCGCGCCGTAGATGCACAGGCCCCCCATCAGCCACGCGTCCGCGGAAGCCCCCAGCAGGTAGACGAACAAGTCCCGCCCGGACAGCAGCTTCAAGAGAATCGCCAGGATGAAGGGCACCGCCGCCAGCAGCCGCGCGCGCGGGTTGCGCCACAAGTCCAGCGCCTCGCGCATCACCAGCGTGGAGAACCGCGTCCGCGTGCGCGCGAAGGGATTGGCGTCCTTCGACTCCTTGCCCTGCGAGCCCGCGCGCCCCGCCTGCCGGTGGAAGCGCATCAGCAGCGCGTACGCCACCGCCATGCCCACCGCCGCGAAGAAGGCGAGCCCCGCCGCCTCCACCAGCGCAATCCGCGTCCGCCCCCAGGCCAATTGCCCCAGCGCGTCCCCGAAGAAGCCCGGAGGCACCCGGCCCAGCGCCACCGCCGCGTTGATGATGAGCGACATGTCCAGCGCGCCCACGCCCGCCTCGCCCATCGCCGTCAGCCACGAGGTGTCGATGGGCGGGATGAACGATGCGGCGACGAGGAACGCCACCAGCCCCCCGCCCATGATTTGCGCGCTGTGCTTCTCGCGCAGCACGTTGATGACCGCGTACAGCGCCACCCGGCTCCACGCCGCGCACAAGAGCGCGAACAGCCCGTACAGCACCACCGCCAGCCATGGCGCCGCCAGCCGGTTCACCGACGCGTACCCCAGCGCCGCCCCGGTGAGCGGCGCGTAGAACACCAGCGCGCGCGGCTCGAAGAGGCTCGCCACCGTGGAGGCGATGAGCAGCCGGAAGGGCGAAATCGGAAACGCCGCGTACCGGCTCAGCTCCGAGTGGTCATCCACGCCCGCCGACAACAGCGGCCACGTCACCCACACCGAGAAGGTGACGAAGCACAGCAGGTTGAGGATGAAGTATGGCCACACGTTGCTCTGCGCGACGGGCACCAGCCGCATCAGCGAGAAGAAGAACAGCCCCAAAAACAGGCCCGGCGCGCTCGACGCGAGGAACACCCCCACCGCCAACAGCCGGTTGCGGCGCGGCCCCCGGTTGAGGCCGATGTCGAAGCGCAGCCCCCACAACAGCCACAGGTGCCGCAGGAAGCCGGGCACGGCGGGGCGGCTCATGCGGACTCCCGGCGCAGCGGGGCCACCACCGGCGCGGGCATGTCTCCATAGAAGGACAGGCGCGCGTTGCGCGAGGACGGCACGGCGATGAGCTTCTCGAACACCGCCTCCAGCGAGGGGCAGTCATACCGCTGCAGCAGCGAGCCCACCGGCCCCTGGTCCAGCATCTTCCCGCCGCGGATGATGCCCGCGTGCGTGGCCAGCCGCTCCGCGATTTCCAGCACGTGCGTGGTGAGCAGCAGCGTCACCCCGCGCCGGCTCAGCTCGCGCAGCAGCTCGCGGATGACGCCCGCCGCCAGCACGTCGATGCCCTCGAAGGGCTCGTCCAGCAGCACCAGCTCCGGCGCGTGGATCAACGCCGCGGCGATGGCCAGCCGCCGCCGCATGCCCTTGGAGTACTCCGCCACCAGCGAGCCGGCCTTGTACGTGAGCTCCGTCAGCTCCAGCAGCTCCGTGGCCCGCGCCGCGGCCTCGTCCCCGTCCAGCCCGTACATGCGCGCGCAGAAGGTGAGGTACTGCCGGCCGGTGAGCCGCTCGAAGAGGCTCAGCTCCTCGGGCACCACGCCCACGCGGCGCTTCACCTCCATGGGCTTCGCCACCGCGTCCATCCCCAGCATGCGGATGGTGCCCGCGTCGGGGCCGTACACGCCCGTCAGCAGGGCAATGCTGGTGGACTTGCCGGCGCCGTTGGGCCCCAGGAAGGCGTAGAAGGCACCACGGGGAATCTGGAGGTCCAGGCCGTTGAGCGCGGTGAAGCCACCAAAGCGCTTGAGCAGCCCGCGCGCGTCGACGGCCAGGTCATCAGGAGTGGGGGGCATCATGCGAAGTGCCCACCATCACACCCGAGCCCGGCCCCCGGGTACAGCCCCCCTCGGACGATGGGAGGAGGGCCCTACCGCCCGTCAGTGGACGAAGGCCATCTCCGGCGGGCCGGCGATCTGCTGCACCGTCATGCGGACCTTGTCCAGGTCCACCGGCTTGGAGATGTAGCCGGCGGCACCGACGAGCTCGGCCTCCCACTCGAAGCCGTAGCCGGAGATGATGATGATGGGCAGGCCGCGCGCGCGGGGCATCTTCTTCAGCGCGTCGAGCAAACCCCAACCGCTCATCACGGGCATCCGAAGGTCCAGGAGCACCGCGGAGGGCATGTCGCCCTCCAGCAAGTCCAGCGCCTCGCGGCCGTTGGCCGCCTGTACCGTTCGGTAGCCCATTTCCTCGAGGGCATCGCAGATGAGCGTGCGGTGGCTCGCGTCGTCATCGACGACCAGGATGTGGGACATGGCAGGGCCTCAGGGGAGCGCGGCGCTTCGGACCGCGAAATTCTATGGGGGGCAAGATGGGAACTCCCATTCCATTCCGGAAGGGGCTCCGCGACTTTTCAACAGCCAACGCCTCGCGCGCGGAGGACTTGCTCCGGGCCCTTCCGGCCACGCCTTCCCCTCATTCCCCATACAGGCGGAGTGCGTTCTGACCCAGGACGCCCGCCAGCGCCTCGTCGCCCAGCTTCAGGCCGACCAGCGTCTTGAGCTCGCGGTCCCACGCGTAGGGGATGTTGGGGAAGTCCGTCCCGTAGAGGACGCGCTCGGGGCGCACCTGGAGGGCCTGGCGGGGCAGGGGGACGGGGAAGTAGCCGGCCACCGTCATGGTGGTGTCCAGCCACAGGTTGTCGTGTCGCTCGAGCAGGCGCGCGTAGGCGTCGAACTCGTCCGCTCCCAGGTGGGGGATGCACAGCTTCAGCGTGGGGTGGTCCTTCAGCACCCGCTCCACGCGCTCGGCGCCGCACAGGGTGTAGGGGTCGCAGGGGTACTGGGGGCTCGCCGGCTCGCGCCCGGCATGCATGACGAGCGGCCGTCCCGCCTTCGCGCACGCGGCATACACCTCGTGCAGCTGCGGCGCGTCCGGCGAGAAGCACTGCACATGGCAATGCAGCTTCACCCCGCGCAGCCCCAGCGCGAAGGCCTCCTCCAGAATCTGGGTGGCCCCCTCCTCACCGGGCAGCACCGTGGCCAGCCCCAGGACGCGGGGCTCGGCGCGGGCGACCTCCGCCACGTAGGCATTGAGGGCGCGCGCCATGCCCGGCCGGTGGGCGTAGTGGAGCGCCACCACCCGGCTCACCCCCCGGGACAGGAGGAAGGACACCACCTGGGGCGTGTGCAGCTTGTAGCGGATGGGCCAGCCGTACTGGTCGAACCAGCGCCACACCGCCTCGAAGACGCGGTCGGGGAACAGGTGCACGTGCGCGTCCACCACGGGGGGCAGCCCCGTGGGCAGGCGGGGCCCCTCCTCGTCGCCCAGCGCGGGCATGGGCATGGAGATACCGGAGTCCCGCCACGTGGGCGAGTGGGCCAGGCACGGCTCGGGCGCGTCGGTCGGAGGGAGCACGGTCCGAATGCCTACTCCTTCTTGCCGCCGCCGTCCTCCCCCTGCCCATCCGTGCGGCGCAGGTAGGTGTTGTGCGAATAACCCTGGCGGGACAGCCGCTGGGCCTCGATGGCGTCCGCGACCTTGGAGCACACCTGCCCGAGCATGCGCAGGGACTCCGCCAGCAACCGCTCCGCATGGTCCTGCGCGTCCGCGGCCTGGATGGTGGTGCGCTCTTTACGGAACAGCCCGGGCAGCTTCATCTCCCTCAATTTAAGGGACGTGCCGCCAGCATGCCACCGCCCTCCGCGGGCCCCGGCCACGCGCCCCTACCCGGGAAATTCCGCGGCGGATGATCCACGACCCCACCCCCGAGGCTGCTTGACTGGATTGACAGGTCCGAAAATTTACACTTTTGAGCAGACGTCGCTGGAGACCCCCCTGCCTGCCCCTGAAAGCGTCGTGTAAGCGACTGGATTTCGAGGCGATTGACGAATTTTCAGGAGGGGGGATGACAGCGAGTTAATTCGTCCCTAGATTGCGCAACGTCCGATTTGCTGCAGAGGAGCTGCGCATGGCTTACGACGGCGAGCTGGTGAAGATGGAGAACGGTCGCTGGGCGCGGTTCCAGCGGTGCCGGGTGTACCGCCCCGGAGTCGAAGACGCGGGCGAGACGATGCTGCTCATCGCCGTGGAGCTGGAGGAGCGCTACCAGCTCCTGCTCGACGGCGCGGCGGATTCCCTGGCCCAGTACCGGTTCCAGGGCGTGCCCGTGCAGGTGCGGCTGGACCCCGAGACGCAGGGCCTCACCCTGCAGCCGGAGATGGCCGTTTCCGCACCCGCGGTGCACTGAACCCACACCCCGCGTTGGCGGGGTGGGCGGGAATTGACCGATTCACAACACATGGGGCCTCGCGATTCACATCGCGGGGCCCCGTGCTTTTACAGCCCCTGGCGTGGAGCGTCAGGCGCCCTCCAGCCAATGGGTGTAGGCGCCAAAGCCGTAGTCGCGCCCGAGGAAGTCCCTCACCAGGTCGGCCGCGTCCCGCGAGCCGCCGGGCCCCAGCACGGCGTCCCGGTAGCGCCGCGCGGTGGCGGGGTCCATCAGCCCGTGCTGGTGGAAGGGCGTGAGCAGGTCGCGCGCGATGACGAGGGACCAGAGGTAGGCGTAGTAGGCCGAGGAGTAGTAGCCGTCGAGCTGGGTGAAGGAGAGGTGGACGTAGGTGTCCCCCGTGGAGCGGAAGGGCATGTACCGCTCCTGGAGCCCCTTCACCCGCGAGGTGGTGTCCAGCCCGGCCGGGTCCAGCGTGTGCAACTGGAGGCTGACGGCGGCGTAGAAGAGCTGCTGGCGCAGCCACAGGCCCTTTCCGAAGGCATCCGCGCGCCGCATGCGGGCGACGGTGTCCTCGGGCAGGGGCTCGCCGGTGTCGACGTGCCGGGCGAACAGGCGCAGGGACTCGGGGCGCCAGGCCCACTCCTCCAGCACCTGGGCGGGGGCCTCCACGAAGTCGCGCTCGGTGCGGGTGCCGGACAGGGCGGCCCAGCGCGCGCGGCCCCCGAGGATGTGGTGCAGCAGGTGGCCGAACTCGTGGAAGAAGGTGCGCACCTCGCTGTGCTGGAGCAGGGCGGGGTGGGCGCCGGGCCGGGGGAAGTTGCACATCAGCACGGCCTCGGGGAGCGTCTTGCCGGCATGCCCGGTGGCCAGGTCCCACTGCCCCGCGTGGGTGAGCTTGTCCGGGCGCGGGTGCATGTCGAGGTAGAAGCGGCCCAGCCGCTCGGCGCCCTCGTAGACGTCCCAGGCCTCCACGTCCGGGTGCCACACCGGCGCGTCCGGCACCGGGCGGTAGGTGAGGCCGAACAGGCGCGAGGTGATGTCCATCAGCCCCTGCTTCACCCGGGTGTACTCGAAGTAGGGCCGCACCTCGCGCGACTCGAAGCGGTACTGCTCGGCGCGCACGCGGTCCTCCAGGAAGGCCTGCTCCCAGGGGTCCACGTCGGTGGCCCGGGGCATGTCGCGGCGCTTGCGCTCCAGCAGCGCGGCGTAGTCGTCGCGCGCGCGCCCCTCGGCCGCGGAGGACAGCCGCTCGATGAAGTCCGAGGCGGCGTGGGGCCCGCGCACCATCTTGTCCTCGGCGGTGTACGCGGCCCAGTTGGGGTAGCCCAGCAGCGTGGCCAGGGCGTGGCGCACCTGGAGCAGCTGCGACAGCGTGTCCAGGTTGTCGGGGTAGCCCCGCCGCCGGTTGGCGCGCCATAGCGCCTCGCGGGCCCGGGCGCTGTGCGCATAGGCCATGAAGGGCAGGTAGTCCGGCGTCTCGG
>JBKGHK010000519.1:0-7288 GCA_046520375.1 Pyxidicoccus sp. 3LFB2 | reverse complement strand
CGCCAGCGTGCGCACCAGCAGCTCCACGTCGGCCCGGGGGCCCTTCAGCGCCACGGGGCGGCCCGGAAGCGTTAGCGCCACCGCCGCCGCGCGGCCCTTGCGCGTGGCCGGAATGAAGGACGTCCTCAGCAGGGGACGCAGGTCCTCCACACCCTCATCCACCACCTTCGCCAGGCGGCGTTCAATAAGAGCGCCCTGGTCGTTCGCCACGCGCTGCATCCGGTCCAGGTACCGCTCCATGGCCGGCGTCAGCGGGCCCGCGGTGCCCTTCACCATCATGTCCACGTAGCCCTTCATCACCATCAAGGGCGTGCGCAGGTCATGCGACGCGCGCGAGCGCCGCCGCTCCTGCTGGGCCACCGTCTGCTCCAGCCGCTGCTTCGCCTCCAGAAGGCGCGCCTGCCTCGCCCCCGCCTCCACCTCCCGTGCATGCGCCGCCATCAGTGATCCTCCAAAGGATGCCAGCCGCGCGAGCACCTCCTTATCGGAAGCGCCCGCCCGCTCCGGCCACACCACCAGCGCCTGCCGCCGCGCCGTCGGAGCACATGCCCTTGCCGGAGCGGCATGTCCCGCCCTGGCCACGCACGTGCGCCCATCATAGAGCGCTGCCCCGGAAGCCCCGGTCAGCCGCAGTGCCTCGCGCACCAGGGCATCCAGCCCCGCACGCGTGCCACACCGCAGTGCCCGCTCAGCCACCGCCGAGAGCACCCGCTCCACCCTTGCATCGAGGGTGTCCTCGATGCGCCGCCCCATCCAAGCCCCAGCCCGCACGCGCCAAGGTATGGGCACGGACCCGCCGGGACGCAATGCTGCCCAGCGTGGGAATCGGAGAGGATCAGAAAGGAAATCCTTTACCGATGGCATACCCCCTTCCTCCCGAATTTTTACCGTCATACGGGGTGGGGTGATCCGCCAAACCCCTTCAACTCCTCGGAAGTACCCATGGCCGGGCGTTTGCTAACACCCTCCCCGAGAAGGGCGGCGGAAGGGACGGATGGGGACTCTCGACTACTACGCGGCAATCGCTCGACTGGCCCCGGCGGGGTTGGCGCGGAGCGCGGTGCGGCGGGTTCAAGGCGTGGCCAGGCAGGCGCTGTACCGTCGGCGCGAGCGCGCTGACGAGGTCCAGCTCCTCCAGGCCTTCGGCGTGACGGTCGCCGACGAGCTGGCGGAGCTCGCGCTGGGCCAGCGCTCCTCGCGCATCTGGTGTGAGCGCTCGCAGCGGGCCTCGGTGCTCGAGGCGCTCGCCGCGATTCCCGGGGCCCGGGAGCGCGCGGTGGCCCGGGCGCAGGCCGCGCTCCGGCAGGAGTGGGACATCTTCGGTACGCGCGTGTCCTTTGGTGAGGGCCGTCCGGTGGACTGGTCCCTGGACCCCCTCAGCGGCTACCGCTACCCGGTGGAGCCGGTGGAGCGGATGCCGCCGCACTCGGCGGGAAGAGACCCGAAGTACCCGTGGGTGATGGCGCGGCTCGACAGCGCGGTGGCGCTGGGGCAGGGCTACTGGCTGGCGGACTCGCAGGCGGAGCGCTCGCGGCTGGCCACGGCCTTCGTGGCACAGACATTGGATTTCCTGCAGGCCAACCCCGTGGGCATGGGTGTCCACTGGACGTGTGCCATGGAGATTGCCCTGCGCGCGGCGAACCTCGCGCAGGCCCTGGTGATGTTCTCCGACGCGCCCGAGGTGCACCGGCCGGAGTTCCTGGTGCCGGTGCTGGGCGCGCTCGCCGAGCACACCGCCTGGGTGGAGGCCCACCTCGAGGACCGGAGCGCGGTGCCCAACAACCACCTCGTCTCCAACTACGTGGGCTTGTTGGTCGTAGGCCTGCTCTTCCCGGAGCTGCCGGGCGCGCCGCAGCAGGTGGCGCTCTCGGTGGGCGGCCTGCGCGAGCAGATGGAGGCACAGGTGCACCTCGAGGGCACGTCCTTCGAGGGCTCCATTCCCTACCACCGGCTGTCGGTGGAGCTCTTCGGCCTGGCGTACCTCGTGGCCCGGGGCGCGGGCGTCCCGCTGGGGCCGGGGTACGAGGCGCGGCTGCGCCGCATGTTCCACGCGGTGCGCGCGTGGTGCTCGGAGAAGGGCCTGGCGCCGCAGATTGGCGACAACGACTCCGGCCGCGTCTTTCCGCTGCGGGAGCGTGAGGACAACGAGCACGGCTACCTGGTGGGCCTGGGCGCGGCGCTCTTTGGTGATGCGGGCCTGGGTGGTGGCGAGGTTCCGGACGAGGCCGCGTGGCTGCTGGGCCGCGTGGGCGTGGAGCGCGTCCGTGCGCTTCCCGTCGCCGCGGCGCCTGTTTCGGTGAGTTTTCCGGAAGGTGGTTTTCACATCTTGCGCGGAGCGGGTGCAGTTATCACTGTCTGCGCCGGCAAGCAGGGGCAGGGCGGAGTCGGGGGACACAGCCACAACGACAAACTTTCTTTCGAACTCCACCTGGACGGGCGCCCCGTCATCGTGGATCCGGGCACGGGGACGTATACGCGGGACCCGGCCACGCGGAACTGGTTCCGCGGCACGGCGGCGCACAACACGGTGCAGGTGGATGGCGCGGAGCAGTCCACCCTCGACCCGGCGCGGCTGTTTGCGCTGCCGGAAGAGGCCCGGGCGCGGGTGGTGGCCTTCCTTCCGGGCGGCACCGTGGACAGGCTGCTGGTCCGTCACGACGGCTACCGCATGCTGCCGGCGCCGGTGGGCATCGAGCGCACGTTCCGGTTGGACCGGCATGAGCGCGCGCTGGCGGGGCGCGACAGGTTCGTCGGCACGGGTCGGCACGACGTGGTGGGCCGGTTCCATCTGCCGGATGAAGAGGCGCGGCTGGTGGCGCCGGATGTGCAAGTGCTGGCACGCGCCAGGCGCGTGGCGGAAGGGCCGGTGGAGTTCGAGCCACTCGTGGTGGAGCTGGGGCCGGCAGGCGCGCCCCATGCATGGGTGGTGCTGGAAAAGGGTCTGGCGCTGAAGCTGGCGCCGTCGCGGTATTCGCCAGGGTATGGGCGCGTAGTCCCAGCGCTGGCGGTGGAGTTCCGGGGGCAGGTAACGCCTCCGGTGTGGCTGAGATGGGTGGTTGTCTTCAGGTGAAGTGCTGGGTCGGGGCGTGACCGTCGGCGACGGCACGTCGCATCAGGAGAGGTGACGACGATGAGGGTGATGGTTGGCAGCCCGCTGCTGGATCGTATCAAGGCGCGGGACGCGAGGGTCGGGGTCGTTGGGCTGGGTTACGTCGGTCTGCCGCTGGGCATGGCGTTCGCGGAAGCGGGCTTCCCTGTCATGGGGCTCGATATCGACAAGAGGAAGATCGACAAGATTGAGAAGGGTGAGAGCTACATCAAGCACATCCCCAGCGCGCCGCTGGCGGAGCTGAGCAAGTCGGGCAAGCTGAAGGCGACGTCGGACTTCGCGAAGGCGAAGGACATGGACTGCGTCATCATCTGCGTCCCCACGCCGCTCACCGCCTCGCGCGAGCCGGACATGAGCTTCATCATCCAGACGGGTGAGGCCCTGGCGCCGCACGTGCGCCGCGGGCAGCTCTTCATCCTGGAGTCCACCACCTACCCCGGCACCACCGAGGAGGTCCTCAAGCCGCTGCTCGAGAAGAACGGCCTCAAGGCCGGCGTGGACTTCTACCTGGCCTTCAGCCCCGAGCGTGAGGACCCGGGCAACAAGAACTTCAACACCAAGACGATTCCGAAGATTGTCGGCGGCTACTCTCCCGAGTGCGCCGAGGTGGCCTGCGCCCTCTACGGCAGCGCCCTGAAGGAAGTGGTGCCGGTCTCCTCCACCCGCGTGGCGGAGCTGTCCAAGCTGCTGGAGAACATCTTCCGCTGCGTCAACATCGCCATGGTCAACGAGATGAAGATGCTCTGCGACCGGATGAATGTGGACGTGTGGGAGGTCATCCAGGCCGCCAGCACCAAGCCCTTCGGCTTCATGCCCTTCTTCCCGGGCCCCGGCCTCGGTGGGCACTGCATCCCCATCGACCCGTTCTACCTGACGTGGAAGGCGCGCGAGTTCGAGTTCCACACCAAGTTCATCGAGCTGGCCGGCGAAGTGAACTGGCAGATGCCGTACTACGTGGTGCAGCGCACCATGGAGGCCCTGAACAACAACAAGAAGACGCTCAACGGCTCCAAGGTCCTCTGCATCGGCGCGGCGTACAAGAAGGACATCGACGACATGCGCGAGAGCCCGTCTCTGCGCGTCATGACGCTGCTCAAGGAGAAGGGCGCGGAGCTCGAGTACCACGACCCGTACGTGCCCGAGCTGCACAAGGGCCATGGCTTCAACATGGAGATGAAGTCGGTGCCGTTGGACCCTGAGAAGCTCGGCGAGTACGACGCCGTCATCATCCTCACGGACCACTCGAACATCGACTTCAGCATGGTGGTGGCCCGGTCGAACATCGTCATCGACACGCGCAACGCCACGAAGAACGTCAGCAAGGGCCGTGAGAAGGTAACCAAGGCCTAAGCGCAGAACGAGGAGTTGCCCGGATACCGACCCTCCGGGCAAGGGTCCTCGTCTCCGGACGTCGGGAGGGGCGTCTGGAGGCGAGGACCTGCTCGTGTTTCGGCATGGGGCGGATACAGTGGGGCGGTGCGAACCTTCATCCGTCCCGTACTCCCACTGCTGGCGGCCTCGGCCGTGTTGATGGCGGCGGCGCCCGCGCCGGACGCCCGCGTGACGCTGCTCGACGCCATGGCGAGCGAGCTGACACGCAACCAGCAGCAGTTGAAGATGCAGAGCCATGAGCCGCCGTATTTCATGAGCTACCAGCTCAAGGACTACGCGCAGTACGCCGTGGGGGCGCGCTATGGCGCGCTCTTCCTGGACGACGGCTACCGAGAGCGCAAGCTGTACGTCGACGTCCGGGTGGGCAGCTACGAGTTCGACAGCTCCGTGCCAGAGGGCTTCGAGTTCAGCTTCTCCACCAAGGGCACCAGCTACATCTCCCGCAAGGAAGGGCCGCTGGATGACTCGCCGCTGGCGCTGCGCACCGCGCTGTGGCTCATCACCGATGAGAAGTACAAGTCGGCCCTGTTCCAGTACCTGAAGAAGAAGGGCGAGGACGTCTACTCGGTGGAGGACCCGAAGCGTCCGCCGTCCTTCACGAAGGAGAAGCCGAGCACCCTGGTGCAGCCGCCCGTGCAGGCCCCGTTCAACCGGGAGCGCTGGGTGAAGCTGGCGCGCGAGGTGTCGGCGCAGTTCAACGCGCACCCGGAGTTGTTCGACTCGGAGGTGCGCGTCACCACCGACAAGGTGACGCGGCTGTTCGTGTCCACCGAGGGCACGCGCCTCGTCACCGAGGAGGTGCTCTACGGGCTGCACATCTCCGCGGTGACGCGGGCGCCGGATGGGCAGCTGCTGGACGACTCGCGGGACTTCTACGCGCCCACCGAGGCGGGGCTGCCGGACGACGAGAAGGTGCGCGCGTCGGCGGCGAAGGTCATCGAGGAGCTGCTGGCGCTGCGCGCGGCGCCGGCCATCGACCCGTACACGGGCCCGGCCATCCTCGCGCCCGAGGCGGCCGGCGTGCTCTTCCATGAAGCGGTGGGCCACCGCCTGGAGGGCGAGCGGCAGGACGGGGACAACGAGGGCAAGACGTACAAGGGCCAGGTGGGCAAGCTGGTGCTGCCGTCGTTCATCTCCATCCACGATGACCCGTCGCTGCGGACGCTCAACGGGGAGCCGCTCAATGGCTACTACCTCTTCGACGAAGAGGGCGTGAAGGGCCAGCGGGTGACGCTGGTGGAGAAGGGCGTGCTGCGCAACTACCTGCTGGGGCGCGTGCCGGTGGAGGGCTTCCTCCAGTCCAACGGCCACGGCCGCAGCCAGGGCACGCTGAAGCCGGTGGCGCGCATGGCCAACCTGCTGGTGGACAGCACCAAGGCGGTGAGCGACGCGGAGCTGAAGCGGATGCTCATCGCCGAGGCGAAGCGGCAGGGCAAGCCGTACGGGCTCATCATCCGCGACATCACCGGCGGCAACACCAACACGTCCAGCTTCGGCTACCAGGCGTTCAAGGGTGTGCCGCGCATGGTGTACCGGGTGGACGTGAAGACGGGGCAGGAGACGCTGGTGCGCGGCGTGGAAATCGTCGGCACGCCGCTGTCGGCGGTGAACCGCATCATGGCGTCCGGGCAGAAGCAGGGCATCTTCAACGGCTTCTGCGGCGCGGAGAGCGGCAACGTGCCGGTGTCCACCGTGGCGCCCGCGATGCTGCTCCAGGAGCTGGAGCTGCAGCGCGCGGTGGAGGGCAAGGACCGCCCGCCCATCCTCTCCAGCCCCGCCGCGGCCCTGCGCGAGCCGGCCCTCCGTCAGGAGAAGCCGGCGACGCGGCAGGAGAAGCCGTAGCCCGCGTGTGACTGCGAGCGCCGCGAAGGAGGTCCGAGATGTGGGCCTCCATCGCTGGCGCATCGCAGGTGCATGGCCGCTCGCACAGCGAAGGATGTCCGGAAGAAGGGCCTCCATCGCTGGCACTTCGTAGATGCCTGGCCGCTCGCACTGCGAAGGAGGTCCGGAAGAATGGACGCCTCCGCCGGTGCTTCGCGGATGTCTTGCCCCTCTCCCTGCGGAGGGCGCCCGGAACAGGGGCCTCCTCCGCCGGTCCTTCGCGGATGCCCCCAGCGCCCGGGGGCACTTGTGTGCGCCCCCGAGGCCTCGTTTCATACCGCCGATGCGTTCCGTCCTCCTCCTCCCGCTGCTTGCCCTCGCGGTGGCCTCCGCCGCCCGCGCGCAGGCGCCGTCCGCCCGGGCGTCGCTGGAGCTGGTCCATGAGGACCGGCTCGGAGCGGAAGGGGATTGGACGCTGCGCTCGGTGGAGTACTGGCTGGACGGCACGCCGCTGGCGACGGAGCCGGGCGGCGTGGCGGTGTCCCTTCCCACGGGCGTGCGCCAACTGGACGTGCGCGTGGTGTACGACGGGCGCTCGCAGGTCTTCTCGTACGTGGACGGCTACCGCTTCGTGATGCGGGGCCGCGTCACGCTGGACGCGCGGCCGGGAGACACGGTGCGCATCGCCTCCACGGCGTCCGCGCGCGAAGGTGTCACGGTGCAGTGGCAGCGGCGCCCCATGTTCCTGCTCGAGGGCCAGCCGCAGGCCGCCGTGCTGGGCATCGAATACGGGCCGGTGGAGGACACGCCCCTGGCGCAGGCCGCCGCCTCGCGCGCCGTGGAAGAGGTGCTCGCCGAGGCCCGGCGTCAGTCGCCCACGTCCTCCGCCCGCATTGTCGCCACGGCCTCGTGCGCGCTGGAGCCCGTCTTCTTCGGCTTCTTCGACACGCGGCTGAGCCCCGAGGC
>JBKGHK010000518.1:0-7293 GCA_046520375.1 Pyxidicoccus sp. 3LFB2 | reverse complement strand
CTCCGAAGGCCTCGCCTCCCGCGCGCGGCTGAACCCGAGTCCTGTCGGTCCTCCAGGCCCCCGGTGTCTGTCGACGTGCCGCCTCGCGGCCGTCCGGTACGAGGAGCATCCCAGGTGTCCACCGTTTCATGGCGTCCCAGCGGCGCCTTCATCGTCGTGTCCGTCATCACCCTCCTGTCCGCCGCCAGCGCCGGGGCCCAGGAGCCCACCGCCCCTGACGCGGGCGTGCCCGAGGCCGACGCGGGCACGCCCTCGGAAGAGGTCCCCGCCGGGCTCACCCCGGAGGAGATGGCGGAGATTGAAAAGGCGCTGGGCGCCGACGGCACCGGCCAGCAGAACGCGCCCGCCGGCACCGCCAGCGCGCCGCAGTCGTCACCCGGGGGCAGCAGCGCGCTCTCCCTGCCGGGGGGGAACACCAGCGGCACCAACTTCCTGGACCTGAGCCTCATCCTGGACGTGGCCGCCGCGGCCTTCACCTCCAAGGAGCCCCTCCAGACGGGCGGGCATGACCCCAGCACCAACGGCTTCAACCTCCAGCAACTGGAGCTGTCCATCGGCTCGGTGGTGGACCCGTACTTCCGCTTCGACGCCAACATCGTCTTCGGCCAGTTCGGCGTGGAGATTGAAGAGGCGTACGGCACCACGCTGGCGCTGCCCGCCAGCCTCCGGGTGCGCGCGGGCCAGTTCCTCACCCGCTTCGGGCGCCTCAACGGCACCCACCCGCATGCGTGGGACTTCGTGGACCAGCCCTTCGCCCTGGGGCGCGTCTTCGGCGGCGAGGGCAACCGGGGCCTGGGCACGGAGCTGTCGTGGCTCGCGCCGCTGCCCTGGTACGTGGAGCTCATCGGAAGCGTCACCGACGCCACCGGCGAGGGCACCGCGCGCAGCTTCCTGGGCGCGTCTGGCGAGCGCGTGCTGTCGCCGTTGGACTTGCAGCTCACCGGCGTGGTGAAGCAGTTCTTCCCGCTGTCGGACGACCTGTCCCTGATGTGGGGCGTGTCCGGCGCCACCGGCCCCAACCCCACCGGGTACCGCAACCGCACGGACGTGTACGGCACGGACGTGTACCTGCGCTACCGCCCCATCACCGAGGCGAGCACCACGCTCGTCACCCTCCAGGTGGAGGCCTTCTACCGCCGCCGCCAGGTGCCCGACGACGTGCTCACCGATGTCAGTGCCTACGCCCAGGCCGCGTGGCGCTTCTCCCAGCGGTGGGCCACCGCGCTGCGCTACGAGCTGGGCACGCCCGCGCGCGGCGATGGCGCCGACGTCGTGGACCCGTTGGACCCGGAGTGGACGGAGGACCGGCACCGCATCTCCGCCGCCGTCACCTTCTGGCCCACCGAGTTCTCCCGCCTGCGCCTGCAGGGCGCCACGGACCGCGTCGGCTGGCGCGAGTCGCCGGACTACTCCGTCTTCCTCGCCCTCGAGCTGGTCACCGGAGCCCACGGCTCCCACGCCTTCTAACCCCTCTCACAGGAGCTCTGCCCCATGCGACACTTCCGTCTCCTCGCGGCCCTGTGCGCCGCCCTCACCGTCCTCACCGCCCTGCCCGCGCGCGCGGACCTCAACGTCGTCACCACCGTGCCGGACCTGGCCGCGCTCACCAAGGCGGTGGGCGGCGAGCATGTCCAGGTGCAGTCGCTGGCGCTGTCCAGCCAGGACCCGCACTTCGTGGACGCCAAGCCCAACCTCGCGCTGGCGCTCAACCGCGCGGACCTGCTCATCAGCATCGGCCTGGACCTGGAGATTGGCTGGCTGCCCAACCTCCAGATGGGGGCGCGCAACCCGCGCATCCTGGTGGGCAACACCGGCTTCCTGAATGCCTCTCAGTTCCCCCGCATCCTGGAGATTCCGCCGGGCAAGGTGGACCGCAGCGCGGGCGACGTCCACCCGGGCGGCAACCCGCACTTCCTCTATGACCCGCGGCAGGGGCTGGCGGTGGCGCGCGGCATCACCGAGCGGCTGGCGCAGCTGGACCCGAAGAACGCGGCGGCCTACCGCGCCAACCTGGCGAAGTTCACCGAGGCGCTGGAGAAGGCCCGCGCGGGCTGGGAGAAGCGGCTGGCCGGCCTGAAGGGCGCGCCCGTCATCGCGCACCACCGGACGATGGCGTACCTCGCGGACTGGCTCGGCTTCGAGCCCATCGCCTTCCTGGAGCCCAAGCCCGGCATCCCGCCCAACCCGTCGCACATCGCCAGCGTGCTGGTTCAGGGCCGGCAGCGCAAGGCGCGCATGGTGCTCATCGAGAGCTACTACCAGGACACGCCCGCGAAGCTGGTGGCCTCCAAGATTCCGGCCCCCGTCGTCACCATCCACGGCGGCACGGACTTCCGCGCGGGTGAGACGTACATCCAGCACGTCGGTGAAATGGTGGACCGCCTGGAGAAGGCGATGTCCGGCAAGGGGAGCTGAGCCATGCGCGCACGACTGCTTCTTCCCCTCTTGTTGCTGTCCGGCTGCGCGCTGGACGCCGGCGAGGGCTTCGCCGTGCTGGAGCCCACCGTGCGCGCCGGGTACACGCCCCTGCCCTCGCGCGATGCGGGCAATGGCTTCCAGCAGCTCGCGTCCGACTTCCAGGTCCGCCTGGACGCCGCGGCGCTGGGCGTGTCGCACGTCGACCTGCTCAGCCCGGCGACCAGCGGTGGCGGGGGCGGAGGCGGCGGCACCTTCGACCCGGCCAACCCGCCTCCGGGCTACAGCCTCTGCCATGGCGGCCACTGCCACCGCGATGACGGCGCGCTGGTGGACTACGAGGACATCCAGGCGGAGATGAACGGTGGCGGTGGCTCGGCGGCGGTGACGCTGGCCTCGCTGCACGTGGACGCGGACCTGGACTTGCTGGCCCCCCAGACGCTCAGCCCCGAGTGCGAGCCGGACTGCGAGCTGCCGCGCGGCACCGTGTCCCAGGCCCGGTGGGACGTGGCGGCGCTGCGGCTGCAGGGCGTGGTGAAGGACCGCCGCGCCACGCCGCGCTTCGAGGGCGAGCGCCCCTTCCGCCTGGACCTGGCGTCGGAAGGCGGCGAGGAGGCCGAGCCGCTGGTGGAGCTGAGCGGCGAGCTCGACATTCCTTCCGACCGCGAGAACAAGCCGCGCGTGCAGCTGGCGCTGGCCCTGTCGCTGGCCCCCACCCTGTTCGACACGCTGGACTGGGCCGCTGGCGTGCCCGGTGCGGACGGCGTGGTGGACCTGGGCGCGCAGGAGAACGAGGCGCTGCTGGAGACGCTGCTGGAAGCCATGGCCGGCCTCGAGCCCGAAGCGGAGGTGCGACGTGAAGACCGGTGAACCGACGACCCCCACGGGCGAGCACGCGGTGCCCCCCACCTTCACGCCCGGCGAGCCGCTGCTCACGTGCGAGCAGCTGGTCATCGGCTACGCCGACAAGCCGATGCTGCCGCCCATCGACATGGTCATCCGGCGCGGCCAGTTCGTGGCGGTGGTGGGCCGCAACGGCTCCGGCAAGAGCACCTGGTTCAAGACGCTGCTGGGCATGATTGCGCCGGTGTCCGGCACCATCCGCCGGGCCTCGCCGGGGATGCGCAGCGCGTACGTGCCGCAGTCCTCCGCCATCGACTCGCTGCTGCCGCTGCGGGCGCGCGAGCTGACGGCCTGGGGCCGGCTGCGCGGGTGGAGCTTCCTGTGGCCCTTCTCCCGCAAGGTGGACCGCGACGCGGTGGAGAGCGCGCTGGAGACGGCGGGGGCCAAGGCCATTGCCCCGCGCCAGTACCGCGAGCTGTCGGAGGGCCAGAAGCAGCGCACGCTGCTGGCGCGGCTCATCGCCACCGAGGCGGACCTGGTGCTGCTGGACGAGCCCACCGCCGCCATGGACGCCGTCGCCGAGCGCGAGACGATGCAGCGGCTGTGCGCGCTGGCGCGCAAGCGGGGCCTGGGCGTGGTGGTGGTGGTCCATGATTTGGAAGTGGCCGCCGAGCACGCCGACATCCTGTTCTTCGTGGACCGCGAGACGTCCGCCTTCGTCGTGGGCGACGCCAAGACGGTCTTCTGCCACCCCGCCTTCCGCCGCCAGTACGGCGACGAGTACTGCCACCGCGCACCCGAGGGACCCCACCGTGGAAACGACGCTCGCTGAACCCTCCAAGTGGCAGGAGTTCATCGCGGGGTTCGAGCTGTTCAGGGACCCGCTGCTGTGCGCCCTCATCGCCGGGGGCGTGCTGGGCTTCCTCAGCGTCTACGTGGTGCTGCGGCGCATGGTGTTCGTCAGCGCCGCGGTGGCCCAGTCCGCGGGCCTGGGCGTGGCCCTGGCCTTCTTCGCCACCATCCACCTGGGCATCCACGTGGAGCCCGTGCTGGGCGCCACCGCCATGGCCCTGGCCGCCACGCTGCTCTTGATGACGGAGCCCACGAAGCTGCGGCTGACGCGCGAGAGCCTGCTGGGTCTGGCCTACGCGCTGGCCGGCGGCGCGGCGGTGCTCATCGGCGACCGCATCGCCCAGGAGGCCCATGACATCCAGGGCATCCTCTTCGGCACGGCGGTGCTGGTGACGCCCGAGCAGCTCCACACCGTCATGGTGGCCGGCGCGCTGGTGATGTTCCTCCAGCTGTGGTGGTACCGGGGCATCACCTTCGCCAGCTTCGACCGCATTGGCGCCCATGTGCAGGGGCTGCCGGTGCGCCTGCTGGACGCGGTGCTGATGGTCTCCATCGGCGTCATGGTGGGCGTGTGCGCCCGCGCCCTGGGCGCGCTGCCGGTGTTCGCCTTCTCCACCCTGTCCGCCATCGCCGCGCTGATGCTGGACTTCCGGCTGCCGGCGACATTCTTCGTCGCCACCCTGGCGGGGGCCATCTCCGGCGTGGGCGGCTACCTCTTCGCGTACTTCTTCGACTTCCCGGTGGGCGGCTCGCAGACGGTGCTCGCGGGGGCGCTGGTGGCCCTGGCCATGGGCGTCCGCTCCGTCATGGGCCTGTTCCAGCGGGCCCGCTGACGGGCACACGGAGGGCGTCAGGCACCGACGCCCTCCCTGCTCCGCCCGGGAGTTTCCCGGCCCCGATATACGACGTTCGACGTAGCGTTTCATCATGGTAGGACCTTGCTGTTCGTTCCAGGTCGGGGGGCCTTCCATGAACGTCCGTTGCTTGATGTCGTGGCTGCTCGTGCTGGCGGTGGGCTGTGCGCACTCCTCCAGGCCCGCGAAGGCGGAGCTGCCGGAGTACGAGCATGTCTTCCAGAAGCCGTTGTCCGAGGCCCTGGCCGTCACGCGCGAGCTGCTGGAGTCGAAGGGCTACACCTTCGAGGAGACCCAGGACCCCGGCCAGCTGCTCACGACCTGGGAGGAGCCGGACCTGAAGGGAACCCTCAACAACACCTTCACGCGCTACCTGGTGACGGGCGTCGCCGTGGGCCCCCGGCAGTCCGTGGTCCGCATCTTCCAGATGAAGCAGGAGACCTTCGGCAACGACATCGAGTGGCGCAACCCGTGGTGGAAGGTGCTCGCCCAGCGCGCGGAGGTCACCAGTCAGCCCTTCGTCAAGGAGGTCGACCTCAGCGAGAGCAGCATCAACAAGCGCCTGAGCATGCTGCGCGGCCTGCAGCGGGGCACGCGGGACCTGGAGCTGGAGAAGGAGCTCACGCTGCGCCTGGAGTCGGGGCCGTCCATCGAGGTCATCAGCGGCAACGTGAAGCAGGACCCGCTGCCCACGCCCGTGCGGGACTCCGACTTCTACCTCGCCCGGTGGAAGGACACGGCGCCGGGCGTGGACGCGGAGCTGTGCGGCGAGGCCGTGCGCGGCCTGAACGAGCTGCTGATTCCGGGCCTCACGCTGCTCATCGGCGAGCAGCTCGGCTCACGCGAGGCGCCCGCCGTGGTGGGCAACGTGGTGTGCCAGTCGGCCGCCTCGGGCCTGCCCGTGGTGCTGGGGCTGTCCATCCCCCGCACGGAGCAGGAGCGGCTGGACCGCTACCTCGCCAGCCCCGGCGCGCCCGCCGACCAGGACGCGCTCCTGGAAGGTCGCTTCTGGCAGCGCCCCTACCAGGACGGCCGCAGCAGCCGCGCCATCTTCAGCCTCATCGACCATGTGCGGGCCATGCGCGTCGCGGGCCTGCGCGTGACGCTGGTGGCCTATGACACCGACACCGCCCGCGCCAGCGAGCGCGACGCGGAGCTGGCGAAGGTATGGGCGCAGCGCCGCAAGGCCCATCCCGACGAGGTTCACATCGTCCTGGCTGGCAACACGCACACGCGCACCGTCTCCGGCACGCCGTGGGACCGCGACTTCACCCCCATGGCGCACCACCTGCAGGACGGGCTCCTCGTGGTGCTGGAGCTGGGGTACGCGCAGGGCGCGCGCTGGGGCTGTGACCTCAACCGCGCCGGCAAGCTCCAGTGCGGCTACATCGGCGCGACGCCCTCCGAGCGGGTGGCCGCGGCGCCCGGAATGTCGGCCTACATCCAGCGCTTCGAGAAGCCCACGCCCGAGGGGTTCCACGGGCTGCTCTACGTGGGTCAGCTGACGCCGTCGCTCCCCGCCATCTCCAACGACCTGGCACCGCCGCCGCCGTCCGGCATCCGCGCGCCCGCGCCGACGTACAAGCCGAACTCGATGTTCTAGCGGGGCCCGGGCGTCAGCGGACCGCGGCGGAGACCTTCTTGAACTCGGGCGTGCCCGCGCGCCCGAGCAAATCGAACAGCGCGGTCTCCACGGTGACCACCTGGGCGCCCGCGTCCCGGCACAGCTCCAGCCCCACCCGGCGGTCCTCCGCCGAGCGCGACAGCACCGCATCCGCCAGCAGGAAGGGCGACAGCCCGCGCTCGGCCAGATCGCGCACCGTCTGGAAGACACAGATGTGCGTCTCCATGCCGGCCACCAGCACCTGCTTCCGGGCCCCGAGCGCCGCCAGCGCCTCCGGCACGGCCGCGCTGAACTCCAGCTTCTCCACCGGCTTCACGCCGCCCAGGCGCATGCGCACCAGCGAGTGCGTGGGGCCCAGCCCCTTGGGGTACTGCTCCGTGAGGATGATGGGGAGGCCCAGCGCCTGCGCCCCCTCGACGGCGGCGTTGGTGCGCATGAGCATCCGATCCAACGCGTCCCGGTCCATGGCGGCGCACAGCCGCTCCTGGATGTCCACGACGAGCAGGGCGGTCTGGTCCAGCGTGAGGCGGAAGGTGGGCATGGCCTCCTCCTCGCGCGAACCGCTCCGGCCCGTCAAGTGGCGGAAGCAGGGCACCGCCCGCGGGCGACGCTCCGACTCACGCCGCTTCGGGAGGGCAACAGTCCCGGCACGCCGAGCGGTTGCGCCCATGGGCCACGGCCATCACCCCGCCCCCCGCCAGCGTG
>JBKGHK010000517.1:0-7295 GCA_046520375.1 Pyxidicoccus sp. 3LFB2 | reverse complement strand
GCTCCACGGTGGACCTGCTCGCGCTGACGGACACCGGAGACACGACGCCTGCCCGCGCACTGGTGCTGCTGCGGGGCAACGGCGATGGCACCTTCGCCGCCGCCGAGCCGCTCGCGGAGGGCACCGCGCCCATCCGCGTCGTCGCGGGCGACGTGGACGCCGATGGGGACCTGGATGTCTTCTGCCTCGGCACCCGGCTCGTGGACGACTTCGTCCAATACACCGTGTGGCACCTGCGCAACGCGGGGGATGGCACCTTCGCTCCCGCCGTGGCGCTCAAGTCCGGGTACTTCGTCTTCGACCTGGCCATGGGGGACATGAACCAGGACGGCCGCCTGGACCTGGCGGTGCTCGTGGATGGCAATATGCGCTATCCGAGCTACCCGTACTTCGCGGTGGGCCTGTTCGAGGCCCAGCCGGATGGCAGCCTGACCTGGCGCGCCGAGCGCTCCTCGGGCGGCAACTGCCAGCTCCAGGCGGCGCGGCAACGGCTGCTCGTCGCGGAGCTCGACGGCGAGGGGGCGCTGGACATCGTCACCTCCTGCGCGACGGGGGCGCCCTCCCCGTTCCCCTTCGGATGGAAGGGCGACCTGGGTGGCGTCGTGTCGCTGTGGAACTGGGGTGATGTGCTCGGGTCGAGCTTCGGCCGCTACAACTCCCTCGGCGGCGAGACGACCGGTCTTGCCTCGCGGGACCTGGATGGCGATGGGCAGCAGGAAGTGCTCGCGGCCTCGCCGGGGCTCCCCGGCGTCTGTGTCGTTCCGTCGCGAAGCCTCCAGCCCCTCACGGAGCCCCTCTGCTTCGCGCCCCTGGCCACCCCGCAGGACGTGGGGACCGTGGACGTGGACCACGACGGTGTCCCGGAGCTGCTCGTGGACGGCGGTGACTCGGGTGGCACCGTCGTGCTGAGGCCTCGCTGAGCGGCCCGGAAAAGGACTTCGTCCACCCGGCCCGGCCCGGACGTTGAGGGGAAAGAGGCCCACCTTGATGACTCGCGCGACGCTCCCCTGCCTGCTCCTGTTGCTGACTGGCACCCTGCTGGCTTCCGGCTGCTCGAAGCCGGAGCGCCCCGCGCCCACGGTTCCGGGCGCACCCGCCCGCGCGGAGGTGACGCCGGGCCCGCGCTCCCTCGCCGTCGCCTGGGAGCCACCGGCCGCTTCCGGCAATGAGCACATCACCGGCTACGTCGTCACGGCCTCCCCTGCCGGCGTCACCGTGGAGGTGGGCCGGGACGCGCGCAGCGCCGTCCTGACGCCCGTGTCCAGCACCCAGGCCCAGCGCGTCACCGTCGCCGCCCGCAGCGCCGCGGGCAAGGGCCCCGCCACCTCCGCCCCCGGCTGGATTCACGCCCAGCCGGAGCCCGCCACGCTGACCTCGCTGGACGTCTCCCTCACGGAGAATGGCTGTGGAGAGGTGCGCTACGGCCTGCGGCAGGTCGACGGAGCCCGGGCCGACATCGTGGTGGAGGTGGATGCCGATGGCGACGGCACCTTCACCCGCGCCACCCAGGCGGGCAGCGCCACGCACTCGGGGCTCATCGCGCTGGCCACCTCCCCGGACGAGGCGGGGGCTCCGCATGCCTTCCTCTGGAACCGCACCCTCGACGTGCCCGGGGCCGCGTCCCTCCAGGTGCGCGTCACCGCCACCGTTCCCGGCACCCGCCCCTCGGTGCTCACCGTGCCCGTGGCGCTGCCCGTCATGACGCGGCTGTGCGAGTGGGAGTACGCCCCCTTCCCCTGGTCCGAGACCGGGGCGGAAGGCCGCCCGGCGCACGGTGACTTCGACCGCGACGGCAAGCAGGACCTCCTCGTGCTGTCCACCCGCTACATCAGCTCCGGGACGCCGCCGAAGCCCCTCGTCAGCCTGGTGCGGGGACTGGGCAACGGCCGCTTCGCGGACCCGCGGCCGGCCCTGGGCGAGCACGCACTCAAAGGGCGGAGCGTGGCCACCGCGGACCTGGACCGGGATGGCGTGCTGGACCTGGTCATCCTCGACTTCGACCTCTCCCTCGGCGACACCTCCACCGGGCCGCTCACCCTCCACGTGGCGCTCGGCCAGGGGGATGGCACCTTCGCGCCACCGACGCCGACGCGCCTGACTCCGCCCGCGCCGCTGGGCCGCTACGAGGCCCGCCCCCCGCTGTTCCATGACCTGGACGGAGATGGCGCACCGGAGGTCGTCGTGCTCCAGGCCGGCACGCTGTACGTGCTGAGCCACACCGGCGGCGGCCAGCTCGCCGTGGCCTTCACCCACGACCTGGGCGCTCGCGCGCTCGCCGTCGTCGGGGACTTCAACGCCGATGACCACCCGGACGTGCTCGCGGTGGGCGAGTCCCTCCTGGCCTTCCGTGGCCAGGGACAGCTCGCCTTCACGCCCGAGCCGCTCGGCCCCATGGAAGGCATCATCCACGACGCCGTGACGGCGGACTTCAACCGCGACGGCCTCCTGGACCTCGTCACCGGGGTGGTGGGTGCCACCCAGACGGAGCTCTACCTGCGCCTGGGCAACCGCGAAGGCGGCTTCAGCGACTCCGTCCACCTTGCCACGCCGTACGGCTCCAGCCACCTCTCGGGCGTCTTCCTCTTCGCCCAGGACGTGGACGCGGACGGCCTGGTGGACCTGGCCTACACCCATCCCCGGTCCACGGACTTCACGGTGCTGCGCGGGCTCGGTGATGGCACCTTCAAGGAGCCCTGGTCCATCCCCGTCGGGCAGTACCTCTTCATCGTCATGGTGGACGACGTCGACGGCAGCGGCAGGCCCGACGCCGTGTTGAGCACGGGCTCTCGCGTGAACACGCTGCGAGACCTCCAGGAGCCCACGAGCCCCACCGTGGGCCTGCGCGCCGTCACCGCGGACTTCGATGGGGACGGCTGGGACGACGTGGCCTCGCTGGCGGGCGGCGGCGGCGTCCAGGTCCTCCTCACGCGCGCGGAAGGGGGCTGGGTGCGCAAGGGCCCCTTCGCCGCCCCGCCCAAGCCCTCGAAGCTGATTCCCGGGCGCTTCGACGCGGACGCCACGGTGGACCTGCTCGTGCACGCCAATGCCCTCAATGGCGTGGCCTCGCTGGTGCTGCTGCGAGGACAGGGGGACGGCTCCTTCGCGCCTCCCGAGGCGGTGGAGGCGGGCGCGGAGCCGTGGCATGCCGCCACCGGAGACCTGGATGCGGACGGAGACCTGGACGTGGTCTCCATCACCTGGCAGCGGCAGAACAACTACCCGGTGAATCGGCAGCTGCGACTGCTGCGCAACCGGGGGGACGGCACCTTCGCGGTCGAGGTGGCCTCCGTTGACGTCACCCGACTCTCGGGAGTGGGCCTGGCCCTGGGCGACCTGAACCAGGACGGCCGTGCGGACGTGGTGATGATGAGCGACTCCAGCGTCATGAACGTCCCCGGCTACATCCCCCGCTACGAGCTGAGCTGGTTCGAGTCCCAGGCGGACGGCACGCTGAAGGACCCGACGCCCAGGACGGAGCACTGGTATTGCTCCGCGGGCCGGATGCTGCTGGACGATATCGACTCGGACGGCCTCCTCGACGTGGCCGTGCCCTGCGCGGACTGGACCTATATTCGCAACAGCGGTCGGGGGGGCCTGGACCTGCTCATGGGTTACGGCCAGGCCTCGCCTCCGCCGCCGTCCCCCTACACGACCTACGCCTCCTGGTTCTCCACCACCGTGGACGGAGTGGTCGCGCGAGATTTGGACGGGGACGGGAGCAAGGAGCTGGTGGTCGCCCTGTCGGGCCGCAATGCCATCTGCATCCAGCCCTCGGAGGTGTGCGTCACGTCGCCCATCTCGCCCTCCAGCGTGGCCCTGGTGGACCTGGAGCACGATGGCGTCCTCGAGTTCGTGGTGGGGGGCGGCGACAACGGCTACTCCGTCATCCTGCGCCAGCCCTGAGCCGCGAGGGGCCGGCCCGAAACGCCGCTTCGTCCACCCGGCCCGTCCCGGACGTTGAGGGGAAAGAGGCCCCACTTGATGACTCGCGCGACGCTCCCCTGCCTGCTGTTGTTGCTGACTGGCACCCTGCTGGCCTCCGGCTGCTCGAAGTCGGAGCCCACGGGGCCGGGCACGCCCCCACCCGTGGAAGCCCTCGGCGGTCCCGTGGAGCTGACGTCCCTGGAGGTCGCCGCCAATGAAGGCGGCTGCGTGTCGCTGGCCTATGGGCTGCGTCAGGTCGACGGAGCGCGGGCCGACGTCCTCGTGGAGTTCGACCTGGAGGGCGACGGCACCTTCACCCGCGCCACCCAGGCGGGTAGCACGACGCACTCGGGGCTCGTCGCGCTGGCCACCTCCGCGGACGGCACGGCGCACGGCTTCCTCTGGAACCGGCCGCATGACTCGCGCGAGGCGGCGCCCTCCGCCCGTCGTGCGCGTCACCGCCACCGCGCGCGGGGAGCGTGCCCGCCTCGCGGACCGTGCCCGTGCCGCTGGCGGCCACCCGTCAGCACTGCGAGGTGGACTTCGAAGGCACCGCCGTGCAGCCGCTCCCGGGCTCGCTGGCGCATGGCGACTTCAACGGCGACGGCAAGTGGGACTTCGCGGCCCTCGACAACAACACCGTCTCCGTGTGGCGCGGGCTGGGCAATGGCCGCTTCCTCGCGCCCGCGCGCCAGGCGCCTGGCCCGTCGATGCAGGGGGAGCAGCTGGCCTCCGCCGACCTGGATGGGGACGGCGCGCTGGACCTCATCGTCCTCGACTCCGAGGACGTGAGCGTCCTCCGGGTTGCGCTCGGCGTGGGCGATGGCACCTTCCACGGCCCGGTGGAGACCGCCGTCGCGAAGCGGAAGCTCGGCGAGGCCGCGGCGCTCCTGTCGCGCGACTTGAACGCAGATGGCCTGCCCGAGGCCGTGGTCCTGTCCGGGGACGGGGCCCTGTTCGTGCTGCGCCACACGGAGGGCGGGGGCCTCGCGCCGGTCCGCAGCGGTGCCCCCGTACCCGTGGGGCCCGCCGTCGCTGGAGACTTCAACGCGGACGGCCGCGAGGACTTGCTGGTGGTGGGCACGTCCCTCGTCGCCTTCCACGACCTGGGCCCGCTCGGCCTCGTGCGCCGGTCGCTCGGGAGCCTGGGCGGCGCGGTGTCCCACGCCGTGTCCGCGGACTTCAACCGCGACGGCCACCTGGACCTCGTGGCCGCGGTGCTCGAAGAGACGGAGACCGTCCTTCAGCTGCGCCCGGGCGACGGCACGGGCCACTTCGGAGCGCCCGTGCCGCTGGCCCGGCAGCCCGAGGCGCTCTCCGCGCTCACCTCGGCGGACGTGGATGGGGATGGCACCGCGGACGTGCTCTCCGTGAGCGGGGCCGCGTCCACCGCCACGCTGCTGCGGGGACTTGGCGACGGCACCTTCGAGTCCCGCTCGCTGCCCGTCGCCCCTGGACAGACGCAGGTGTTCGTCGCGGACTTCGACTCCAGTGGAGGACTGGACGTGCTCATGAGCACCTCCCGGCATGTGAGCCTGCTGCGGGACGCCGAGGCGCCGCCCGCATCGGACTTCGGCGCCGGCTTCGTGCTCGGGGACTTCGATGGGGACGGCTGGGACGACGTGGCCTCGATGACGGAGGGCGGCGTCCAGGTGCACCTCACCCGCGCCGAGGGGGGCCTCGTGCGGCGTGGGCCTTCCCCCATGCCCGAGGGCGCCGTGAAGCTGGTGGCGGGCCGGCTCGACGTGGGCCCCACGGTGGACCTGCTCGTGCTGACGGACACCGGGGGCACGGCGCTCACCCGCTCGCTGGTGCTGCTGCGTGGCAACGGGGACGGCACCTTCGCCGCAGCCGAGCCGCTCCAGGAGGGCCTCGGCCCCATCAAGGCCTTCGCGGGCGACGTGGACGGCGATGAAGACGTGGACCTCCTCGTCGTCGGCACGCGCGAGAGGGGCTACGAACGGCCGCTGTGGCACCTGCGCAACGCGGGGGATGGCACCTTCGCGCCCGCCGTGGAAGTCACAGGCCCGCGCACCACGGGCGACATGGTGCTGACGGACCGGAACGGGGACGGCCGGGCGGACCTGACCATCCTCGTGTCGGGTTACTGGTACTCGTCCTCGTTCCCGAAGTTCGAGGTGGACTGGTACCACGGCCAGGAAGACGGCTCCCTGGTGCGCAGCGGCTACGACGGCGGGGAGGGCTGCCTGCCGGTGAGGCTGCTCGTCACGGACCGCGACGGCGATGGGAAGCAGGACATGTCCGTCTCGTGCGGGAAGTGGACCGAGCCGCCCCCGTCCAGGCCCCCGGGTTCGACTCCCATCAGCAGCAGCCAGACCGCCGGTTTCGTGAGGACGCTGTGGGGAGTCCAGGCCCCCATCACCCTGGAGACCTTCCCCACTCCGCTCAATGCCATGCCTGTCGGCCTCGCCGCGAGAGACCTGGATGGAGATGGGATGCAGGAGCTGCTGGCGGCCGTCCAGGAGCTCCGCGGCGTCTGTGGCCTCCCGCGCATCAAGGGTCAGACGTTCCCGGACACGATGTGCTTCGGGGCCGTGGCCGCCCCGGACGTCGTGGCCCTGGTGGACGTGGACCACGACGGCTTCCCCGAGCTGCTCATGGGCGGCGGCGACGCCGGAACCCACCTGCTGCGGCCTCGCTGAAGGAGGCCGCGGGCCAACGGCTTCGTCCACTCCCCCCGGCCCGAGCGTTGAGGAGGAAGAGGCCCACCTTGATGACTCGCGCGAAGCTTTCCTGCCTGGCCCTGCTGCTGCTCGGCCCCCTGCTCCTCTCCGCCTGCAAGGACGTTGAGGTGCCCTCCCGGCCGCTGGCGCTGGCGGCCACCGGGGAGCCTGGAGCGATGCGCCTGTCCTGGTTCGAGCCGGCGGAGGACGGCGGCAGCCCCATCACCGGCTACCGCGTGGAAGTGGAGCCGCGCGAGCCGGGCGTGACGGTGGCCGTGGACGGCCGCTCCGCCCGGGTGTCGGGGCTGCGCGCCCGGGAGGGCTACCGCTTCACCGTGGCCGCCGAGAATGCTGCGGGCGCCGTCGGCCCTCCCGCCAGCGTGGGGCCCGTGCAGGTACCGGACGTGCCGGACGCGCCCACGGGCCTCGTCGCGGAGCGGGGCGACCGGCAGGTCCGCCTCACCTGGGTGGCCCCTTCTGACGGCGGGCTGCCCATCCTCCGCTACACGGTGACGACGTACCCCGGCGGCGCCCGCCTGGAGACGTCCGGCCCGGAGGCGACGGTGGTGGTGCACGGGCTCACCAACGGCGCGCCCTACGCCTTCACCGTGCTGGCCCTCAACGCCGTGGGCGAAGGCCCCGCGTCCGAGCCGAGCGCCACCGTGGTGCCGGCCCGGCCTCCGGACG
>JBKGHK010000516.1:0-7295 GCA_046520375.1 Pyxidicoccus sp. 3LFB2 | reverse complement strand
GGCGCCACCCCGTGTGACTCCAGCGCCGCGCGGTAGTCCGTCAGCGCGGGCCCCAGCGCCAGCGCGCGGGGCTCGGCGGCCATGCGCTCGGCGACCTCCTTCGGGGACATGGCCGTCTCCGGCTCCAGCGCCTCCACCGTCCCGCCCCGGCGCACGTACGCGCCCAGGTACAGGTCGTCCCTGCGCGCCACTGCCAGGCAGTACAGCGGCACGTCCTCGGGGCCTCCAGCGCCACCGCCGCCAGCGACGAGGCGCCGGCCACCTTGAGGCCCGTCGCATAGGCCAGCGCCTTCACCGAGGCCAGGCCGATGCGCAGCCCCGTGAAGGAGCCCGGCCCCAGCCCCACGGCCAGCCCCTCCAACGCCGCCAGCTTCACGCCATGCCGCGCGAGCAGCTCGCCCACCACGCCGGGCAGCGCCTCGCTCTGCTTCTGGGGCGGGCCCACCACCACGTGCTCCAGCACGCGCAGACTTCCGGAAGGCTCCCGCCCTGAGGGCTCCCGCCCGGAAGGCTCCCGCTCCACCAGGGCGAGCGACAGCGTCAATGTGGAGGTGTCCAGCGAGAGGAACATGGCCGCTCCCTACACCGGCACGGCCCACGACGCTTGGGGAATCTCGGACACGGGCGTCTCGCAGCGGTACAGCCGCACCCGCGTCACGCCCTTGTCCAGCATGTCCAGCTTCGCCGCGGCGGCCTTGGACAGGTCGATGATGCGGCCCTCGATGAAGGGCCCCCGGTCATTCACCCGGACCTGCACCTGCTTGCCGTTCTCCATGTTCACCACGCGCAGGCACGAGCCGAAGCTCAGCTTGCGGTGCGCGGCGGTGAGGGCGTTCTGGTTGAACTTCTCCCCGCTGGCGGTGGGCCGGCCATGCAGGCCCGGGCCATAGAAGGAGGCCAGCCCCTCGCCCACGTAGCTGCGAGGCATCTGCTCTCGCTTCGTCACCCGCGGCGAGCCGGTGGACGCGGGCGCGGTGCGCGCGGCCGTCGCCTCCGGCGGCTGGGGCTTTGCTGCGCGAGGGGCGCATGCGCCAAGCATGCTCAACCCCAGGATGACGGCGACGGCGCTTCCTCGCATGGCACCTCTAGCGCATGACGTCGTTGGACACGGCGAGCAGCATCAACATGATGAGCAGCGCCAGGCCGACCATGTTGGCGACCTCGCGGACACGAACGGGGATGGGGCGGCGGCGAATTCCCTCCCACGCGGCGGACAGCAGGTGGAAGCCGTCCAGCACGGGGATGGGCAGCAGGTTCATCACCCCCAGGTTGATGGAGATGATGGCCATCAGGTTGAGGAAGCTGTCCAGGCCCTGCTCGGCGCTCTTGCCCGCCAGCTGGTACATCATGATGGGCCCGCCCACGGTGTTCAGCGGCACGCTGCCCACGAAGAGCCCACCGATGACCTTCACCATCTGCCCGACGATTTTCGGGACGATGAGGGCCGCTTCCTTGAAGGCCGCGCCCGGGCCCAGGTGCACCGTCACCTCGTCCAGCACCGGCGAGTCCGCGGCCGTCAGGCCCCAGTTGAGCACGCCCAGCGCCACCGTCGTGGTGGGCGTGCCGATGCGGTCCACCGTCTCCAGCGGCGCCTGCGCCAGCTTCTCCGTGCGCTCACCGCCCGCGCCCCGCCACGTCAGCGTGAAGGGCTGCTCCTTGAGCGCGTTGAGCTTCGTGGCCAGCTGATGGAAGGACAAGAGCGGCTCCCCGTCGATGGAGACGACGCGGTCTCCCGGCTGGATGCCGGCCTTCTCGGCCGCGCTGCCCGGGGCCACCGTGGCCAGGTACAGGTCCACACCCTCGGCGCCGAGCGCCGCCATGCCCTCGCCCGCCTGCTTGGGCACCGTGATTTGGAGGACGCGGGGCACGCGCCCCGTCACCACGCCGGCCTGCACCGTGTCCAGGCGCCGCACGGTGAGCTGCAGCGGCGTGCCTTCCGGGTGCTTGTTCACCGCCTGGTGCAACCGGGCCTCGTCCTTGATGCCCACGCCGTTGACGGACAGGACGCGGTCGAAGGTGCGCAGGCCGGACTGCTCCGCGACGGAGCCCTTGGGCACGCCCACGAGCGCCGGCCGCGACACCGGCTCCACGCCGATGAGGCCGCGCTCCACCGTGTCGATGGGCGACGACTCGACGTGCTTCACCGGCGTCACCTGCAGGGTGAGCGGCTTGCCGTCGCGGTCCACCACCACGGGCACCGGCCGCTCGAAGCGCCCGACGAAGGCGTCGCGCATGTCCTCAAAGGTGCGCACGTCCACGCCATCCACGGCCATCACCCTGTCACCGGGGCGGATGCCGGCGGCGGCCGCGGGCATGCCCGGGTTGACGTTGCCCACCAGGGTGGAGGTGGCCTGGTGCGGGCCGAGGTAGACGAAGAAGTAGATGAGGACCGGGAAGATGAGGTTGAAGGCCGGCCCGGCCAGGACGATGAGCCCGCGCTTCCAGGGCGGCTGCGCGAGGAACCCGCGGCTGGCCTCCTCCGGGCTGAGCTCCTCGTGGGGCAGGTCGCCCGCCATCTTCACGAAGCCGCCCAGGGGCAGCAGGGCAATCTGGTACTCCGTCTCGCCCTTGGTGAAGCCAATGAGCTTCGGCCCGAAGCCGATGGAGAACTTGAGGACCTTCACCCCACAGGCCTTCGCCACGAGGAAGTGGCCCAGCTCGTGGACCGTGACGAGCACGCCCAGCAACAGGATGAAGAACCCGGCGTTTTGGAGCATGGGCGCAACAGTAATCGTGGGCGCCCGGTGGGACAACGCACAACGGGGCCCGCCGAGCAGGCGGGCAGGCGGAAGTGCGGGGGGTTACGGCAGGAGGCCGCGCACGAACTGCACGTAGACGAACACCAGCGGGGCGTTGAACAGCAGCGCGTCGATGCGGTCCAGGACGCCGCCGTGCCCGGGGATGAGGAAGCCCGAGTCCTTCACCCCATAGGCCCGCTTGAGCATGGACTCGCACAAGTCACCCACGGGGCCCAGCAGGCCACCGGCAATGCCCAGCAGCACACAGTCCCACACGGTGAAGACGGGGAAGAAGCCCGCCTTGGCGATGAACATGCCGCCCACCGAGCCGACCATGCCCCCGAAGAACCCCTCCCACGTCTTGTTGGGGCTCACCTCGGGGTAGAGCTTGTGCTTCCCCAGGAAGCGGCCGAAGAAGTAGGCGGCGGTGTCGTTGGCCCAGGTGATGACCAGCGCACAGATGACCCACGCCAGGCCATGGTCGGGCAAGAGCCGCAGGGCGGACAGGGCGGTGAGACCCACGGCGCCATACAGGAAGCCATTGACCAGGTGCGCGGTGCGGGTGGGGGCCTCGGCCAGGGGGCCCTTGAAGAGGTGGTAGATCCACGCGAAGAACGAGAACACCACCGTCAGCCAGAAGGCCGTCTCGCCCGTGCGGGCGGCGTCCCTCAAGGGCAGCAGGGGCAGCACGGCGGCGAAGGCCATGCCCACCCAGGCGGCCACGTTCAGCCGCTTCTGGACGATGAGGTAGTACTCCCCCACGCAGGCGGCTGCGGCCAGGCCCAACAGTCCGGCGCTCCAGAAGCCGCCCAGGTAGAGCAGCAGCAGCACCAGGGGCAACAGGGTGACCGCGGAGACGACGCGGATGACGAGGTTTCGGTTCTTGTCGTTCACGCCTTGGCCCGCTGGGGAGGTTCCTCCCGCTTCACCTGGGCGGAAGTGAGTCCGAAGCGCCGCTCACGCTGCTGGAACTGCGACACGCAGCGCAGGAACTCCTCGGTGCGGAAGTCCGGCCACAGGGCGTCCGTGAAGCACAGCTCCGCGTACGCCACCTGCCAGAGAAGGAAGTTGGACACGCGCAGCTCGCCGCTGGTGCGGACCACCAGGTCCACCGGGGGCAGGCCGTTCGTCCAGAGATACCGCTCGAAGTCCTGCTCTTCCACGCCGCCCGCGGCCAGCTCGCCCTTGGCGATGGCCTCGGCCATGCGCCGGGCGGCGTGGAGGATTTCCTCCCGCCCGCCGTAGGACAGCGCCAGCGACAGCACCATGCCGGTGTTGTGCGCCGAGTCGGCGATCAGCCGGTCCAACGGCTCGCGCACGTAGCGGGGCAGCCGGTCGATGTCGCCAATGGCGTTGAGGCGGATGCCGTTGTCGAGGATTTCGGGGCGCTCGCGCTCGAGGTAGTCACGCAGCAGCTCCATGAGGCCGGCGACCTCCTCGGCGGGCCGGGCCCAGTTCTGCGAGGAAAAGGCGTAGAGCGTCAGCGCCTGGATGCCCAGGCGGCGCGCGGTGCGGGTGACCTCACGCACGCTGGAGCTGCCCTCGCGGTGGCCCTCCAGGCGGGGCAGTCCCCGCGACTCCGCCCAGCGGCCGTTGCCATCCATGATGATGCCCACGTGGCGAGGCACGGGCCGGGCCTTCACCTGCAGCTCGAGGGCGGAAACCGAGGGGCGATCCATTGAGCCGCGCACCCTATCGACGCCGCCGCGCTGCGTCCACGGGCGCGTGGCCCAACCGTCACTCGGGGCCCCTGGCCGGTCGCCTGGTGGGGGTGAGCGGCGGCGGGGGTTTGGCGATGTGGGGCGGAGTAGGCAGGGCCACCCCGCCCCGGGGTTTCAGTAGCTGGGCCACTCGGGGTTGGTGAACTCGATGGGGCTGTCGAGCCACGAGGCGTAGGCGGCGTCATCGGCGATGGCGTACGGCCGGCCGTAGGTGCGCGCGAAGTACTCGCCCCAGTGGGGCCGTGAGCCGTCCACGTCGATGAAGCCGTACTCGCGCGACAAATCCCACGAGCTGAAGACGCGGCCGGCCCGGGTGTGGACGTTGGGGTCGGCGGCGAGCGCGGCGACTGCGCGGCCCACGAAGCAAGGCGTTTCGGAGGCGATGAAGTCCTTCATCACCTTCGCGCCGTCGCGCCAGTTGGCCTCGGTGACGCCGAAGTGTGCCAGCATCTCCTCCGAGCGCAGGAAGCCGGGCGTAATCGCGAGCGCCGTGACTTTCGTACGCCGCAGTTCGCGGGACATGCCGAAGGCCAGGCGGATGATGGTCATCTTGACGAGGTCGTACCAGAGGCTGCCCCGGTAGCCGAACATGTTGCCGTCGGTGACTTCGACGATGAGCCCCTGGTTCTTCTCCACCATGAGGGGCACGGCATGGCGGGCCGTGAGCAGGTGCGTGAAGACGGCGCGCTCGAACATGAGCTGGCCCTTGGCGGCGGACTGCTTCCAGAAGGGCGTGCCGAACTCGACGAGCTTCTCGCCGCCCCAGATGTCATTCACGAGGATGTCCAGGCGGCCCTGCTCCTGGCGGATGCGCTCGCACAGGGCGATGACCTCTTCTTCGACGGAGTGGTCCACGCGCACGGCGATGCCACGGCCTCCCCGGGCGTCGACCAGCTCCGCGGTCTCTTCGATGGTTTCGGGGCGGTCGAGGCCCGTGCCGGGCCGGCTGCGGGAGCTGCGCCCCGTGCAGTACACGGTGGCGCCAGCCTCTCCGAGCATGGTGGCGATGCCTCGCCCGGCTCCGCGCGTGGCTCCGGCGACGAGGGCGATGCGTCCTTCGAGTGGCTTCATGGCGGGCGCTCCTTGAGGACCGGGAGGTCCTCGATGGTGGTCCGAGCCACCCTACGGGGGGAATCATGACACCCGCTGTCATGATTCCCCGCGTACACTTCCGCGCGGGAATCGAACGATGCGTGCCGACCGACTCGTCAGTCTGACCCTGCTGCTCCAGAGCCGTCCGAAGATGACGGCGGGCGAGCTGGCGCGTGAGCTCGAGGTGTCCGAGCGCACGATTCACCGGGACCTGGATGCTCTCTCCGGCGCGGGCGTGCCCGTGTACGCGACGCGCGGGGCCACGGGGGGTGTGGCGTTGATGGAGGGCTGGCGCACGCAGCTCACCGGGCTGACGCGGGCGGAGCTGCATGCGCTGGCGACCGTGGGGGCTCCGGGGGCGCTGGAGGACCTGGGGTTGTCGGCGCGCTGCGCACGGGGCTGGTGAAGCTGGCGGCGGCACTGCCGGCGATTCAGCAGCCGGCCCTGGAATACGCGAGGCAGCGGCTGCATGTGGACGCGTCCTCGTGGTTCGCGAAGCGCGAGCCCGTGCCCTACCTCGCGGTGCTGCGGGATGCGGTGTGGCAGGACCGCCGGGTGGCGCTGATGTACCGGGACTTCGAGGGCAGGCGCGGCCGGCGCGTGGTGGACCCGTACGCGCTCGTCATCAAGGCGGACCGCTGGTACCTCGTCGCGGGGAATGGGGAGGAGCCTCGCGTGTACCGGGGCTCTCGGGTGGAGGGGGCGCGGATGCTGGAGGAGACTTTCGCGCGCCCGGCACGGTTCGACCTGCCGGCGTTCTGGAAGCAGTGGTGCAAGCGGTTCGGGGAGAAGCGCGCCAGCTATGAAGTCACGCTGCGGCTCACGAAAGAGGCGGAGGAGGCGCTGAAGGGCATCCGGCCACCCGCCGACCGCGCGCGCTTCGAGTCGGCACCGACGACGCGAGAGGGCCTCAAGACGGTCACCGTGGACTTCGAGCGCGAGACGATTGCGGTGTCGCAGCTCTGTGAAGTGGGCGGCGGTTTCGAGGTGCTCACACCGGAGCCGCTGCGCGAGCGGCTGGTGAAGCTGGCCACCGGCATCCTGGCCACGCACGGCCGCGCGGCGGTGCAGAGCGCATCCGAGCGCAAGGCCAGGCGGTGAGCGGGACGACCTCTCCGCCCCGCCCTACTCCGCTTCCAGGTTCAGCTTGAACACGTTGAGCTGGTCCGCCTTCACCTCGAAGGACTTCGTCACGTCCTTGCCCAGCTCCTTGTTCACGAGCCGCAGGGTGTGCCTGCCCACCGGCACCTCGACGGCCTCGAGCGGCGTCTGGCCGATCACCTTCCCGTCGAGCGACACGACGGCATAGGGCCGGATGCGGAACGCCAGGGTGCCCTTGGCAACGGGCGCGGAGCGGACAGCCGGTCTCGGACGTGCCGGAGTCGGCGGCTTCTTCTCCGTGGCGGACAGGGCCACCGGCGCCGGGGGCGTCGTGGGAGCCTCGGTGGCCCCAGCGGGCACCGCCGCGGGCGGAGTCCTCGCGAGCTCCACCGGAGTCCCCGCCTGAGCGGCCGCGCCCTGCGCCACGCTGCTCCCCGAGGGCTTCACCTCGGACGCTGGCGCCGCGGCCACCTGGGCAGCCGGCACCGCCGCCACAGCCGGAGGAGGCGCTTCCACCGCCGGAGCCGCCACGGAAGCAGGCTGCTCCGGCAGCGGCTTCACGGCCACCCGCACCGCGCCACCCGAGCCCGAGCTGAACATCACCACCGCACCGCCCAACACGAGCAACGCCCCGCCCACCGCC
>JBKGHK010000515.1:0-7302 GCA_046520375.1 Pyxidicoccus sp. 3LFB2 | reverse complement strand
CAACCGGAGGAGCGGCGAATCTACCCCCTGACAGGACTTCCTTCCTCTGGCTTAGACGCCCACACCCTGCGGCCTGCTGCCTAGCTGGGCCGCTTGGGCCGGCGTGTGCCCAGAGGGGCTGCACGGCCTCTCCTCTGGCCCGGCGCAGCCCGCGCGTCACCCTCCAGCGGCCCTTCTTGGCCCCTCTTCACCATCCCGCCGCCCTCAACAGGGCTCCTATCCGTCCTATACTTGATGCCGCTCATGCAGCGCTATCATTGCTCCCGGGTCCAATCGACGAGGCCCAGGGAGATGATTCCGATGGCAGTGTCAAAAGAGACCGAGGATGCGTTGCAGAAGGAATACCAAGAGGCACGTGCTGAATTAACGGCGGACCTGCAACTGTTTGCGCTTCTGTCCAACGCAAAACCGATTGAGAGCATAGAGATTGCGTCGACATCATTTCTGACCGGCAGGCGAGTCATCAGGAGCCGTGGCCGATATGAGAACGCGCTGAACGCGCTCCATCAACACGGTCTCTGATAATGAACGGCCCCTCCAGTACACTGGAGGGGCCGCGTTGCATCACCAGCCAAATGTCCACCGCATGCCCGCGCCCGCCATGCGCTCGCGCAGGTTGGCCTCGGCGAAGGCGAAGAGCCCCAGGTTGCTGCGCAGCCGCGCCCCACCCTCCAGGCGCGCGTAGGCGCCGGAGAGCGAGTACACGCCGGCCTGGCCTCCAGGTACCCGCTCCGCATGGGCACGTCGGACAGCACTCGGAGAGCCCCGCGGCGACGGCTACCCGCGGGGCGTCTGAGGGGAGGCCGTCACCGGGGCCAGAGCGGCCGCGCTGCCGATGGCGCCTAGCGAGCGCGCCACCGAGACGACCTCGTCCGCCGTCGCGGCCGCGCGGCTCGCCTTCATGCGGTCCAGGGCCGCTTCGATGAGCCCGGACAGGAAGGTGCCCACGCTGCCGGCGGTGAGTACGCCGTCGGCGGACGCCTCCTCCAGCTTCGGCTTCAGCGTCACCTTGAGGTCCCGGACGATGCCCTCGGCGAGCATGCTGGCGCGGGTGGCCACCTGGGCGAGCTTCGACTCCCCGGCATGGGCCTGGAGTTTCTTCGTCAGGGCCATCAGCGCGGCGGCGACGAGTCCGGCCAGGGCCGTAGCCACCACGGGTGTGACGGCGACGGCGGCGGACATGAGGAGGGACTGCAACGTCGGCCCCGGCGGCGAGGTGCCGTCCTGGGCCAGGGCCACCGGCGCGGCGAGGATGACCGCGAGCGCGGCGGCGAGGGTGATGCGCTTCATGAAGTACTCCTGGGGACTGCGAGGGAACAGCCCTCAGGAGAAGAGGCGCGCAGGACGCCAAAACGTAGTCGGCGACGCCTTTGAGGGTCGCATCGGAGCTTTGTCCGGGTACTTGGCTGATGAAGGAGCAATGGGCTAGCGTCGCCCCCTCACAGACGAGAGATTACGGCAAGCAGTGCTAGCTGACCTGAGATTCCAATTGGGCCTCACGGGAGGACGAAATGCTTAATCGTCGTGCAACTTCCATAGGATGGTTAGTCGCAGCAGTGTTCTTAATCTCGTGTGCTTCCGTCCCGGACACCAAGGCCAGTGGAGGCACCACCCCTCCCAGTGGGGGCACCACCCCTCCCATTGGAGACAAGGCGCCCTCGCCGCCAACAGCACACCCAAGCCAGCAGCGCAGCAATGTGGACACGAATCGTCCTGCCAGTGCTGAGGACTCCTTCCGCGCTGCCATCAAGAAGAAGGAGCAAGAGTTTGAGCAGAAGCGATGGGAAAGGCTCTTGAGTGAATTTGATGATTCCGATGTCGTCATTCCCGACTCCTTGGCAGGTGAAGAGACACGAGGTGCCGCGGTCTCCTGCGCACGTCAGATAAAGGCAGCCCGAGACGTAGCCCGTGGCTGCCCTGGCATCTCTGGCTTCCTGCGCACCTCTGCTTTGAGCGCAGTTGCGTTGACAGCGATTTCAGGAGGGATTCAGGCAGCCGTCGACAATTCTACCGCAAAACGACATTGGGGGTACGCGACGATTACATCGGCAGCACTTGCCGCGCTTTTCCAAGGCGTGGACCTAGTAATTGACTGCCGCGAAAAGAGGCCTACAGCAGAGCTCCTCGTGGCAGAGCGAACGACTAAGCTTCTAAATGCCGGCAAGCTCATGGTCTGCTACCGACAAAAGCAGCAGATGGAGCGGGAAGCGACGATCGCAATTGAGCGGTCCAGCCTAAGCAGTGACAGCAAGAGCAAGCTTCGTGCTCTGGTCGTAGACAGTCCCATGACCACACAGAGCCTGAGCGCTATCCAGGCAGAGGCAAAATCTGACAACACACTGCAAGTATCTATTGCCGCAGAGTATGTCATGGCACTTGCGGCATGTGCTCCTACTCGGACATTAGCTCCCACGGGAGGTGGGACGGCTCCCACAGGCAGTGGGACGGCTCCCACGGGCAGTGGGACGGCTCCCACGGGCAGTGGGACGGCTCCCACAGCCACACCGACGCCTGCGAAGTCGGAAGATACAAGTGAGCCCCCAAATGAGCTTGCTGAGGCTCTCGATCAGCTAACGCTTTGCCACAACGTTCGTATTGTGGCGGAACCACGATTCGACATTGGAGGAGGCACAACCCCTGGCACCCCCCAATAGCACCGCTCGGCAGAGACAAGATGACGTCATATGAGTGAGCGCCAAGCTAAACGCTGAGAGGGCGATGTTGCACAGGCGGAAGGGCGTCGGTTCCGTCCCCGTCACACGCGGCAGAAGGCGGCGTACATCTGCTGGGTGCAGGCATACTCCGCGCCGGAGTCGGTGACAGCGACCCGTGCAACCCTCTCCACCAACTCGCACGGCAGTTCTTCCCCTCCCGTGCAGTTGGTGACGACGCGGCCAACGAAGGGGTCTGCTCGGGATTGCTCATGGGGTTCTCCAGGGACTGCGGGTGGACTGCGTCCGGGAGAAGGGGCGAGTTCGGCGGCGCGGACAGGACTACTGGCCCGTCCGCCCCGCGTCCTTGGAGGCCACCACGTTGGCGGCGTGCTGCATCTGCCGTGCGCTGCGCTCGCCCATGAGGATGTCCGTGTGGTTGGCCACTTGGTGCAACTGGGAACTCGCGTTGAGCTTCCAGTCCTCCAGCGCCTTCAGGCGCAGGTCCACCAGCCCGAGCTTCGACTCGTGCTCCCCCACCCTGCGCAGGTCCGCCTTGATTTCGCGCACGTCGGCAGCCACCGTCTCCATGCGCTGCACCAGCAGCGGCACCTGGTCTGCGGCCTGCTCATGCTTCGTGGCCCGTCGCGCGAGGAGCCCGTTCAGCAAGGGCGTAAGGACCTGGCTGACCGCGAGAGCGAGGACGGCGGTCTCAAGGATGGGCGTCATGCCCAGGCAGAAGGGGCGGAGCGCCTGCGCTTGCTGGCGAGAGTCCTGAACCGTCGGGCCTGAGCGCGGCGGACATCGCCGCGAAGATGGGACACGATGGAGGGCGATGAGCAAGAACCCCCCTGTGACCGTGCCCTTGGACTTGGAGCCGATGGTCAGTCGACTACTTGGGTTGACCCCGAGGTTCAAGTCGGCTGCTGGCGCCACCTTCTACGTGCGCGGCAAGCGCAAGCGATTGAAGGTGAGGGTCATCCTCCTATTGTACCGCCTTCGCCTTTTCCGCCCGCCACCGCACTGACGGGCCAGCAGGGGCTGCCTCGCCTACGCGCCGGGCATCGGCTCCATGGGACCGTCGTCCCCGCCAGTACGTGGTTGCAGTCGGCCAGGAACTCGAGCTGTCCGTCTCGGACGAAGAGGTGGCACCGGGGCATCCCCGCTGCGCGTCGCTGCTCCTCCGGCATGTCCCCGGTCACCAGCACGCTGGGGCTGATGCTGGGACGCTCACCGTCGCGGATGTGCCACGTGTCGTTGACGGCGTGGGCGCACCTACAGCCGGGGCACCAGAACAGCGTGAGCCCGCCCTGGGCGCGGCGCAGCTCCCCCAAGCGTGGGCGTGGGCAGGGCCGAAGCCACAAGAGGCGAGCCCACCGCCTGAGGCGGCGGCGAAGGTGGAAGCGAAGAAGGAGCGGATGCTGCGAGTGGTTTGGGCCAGGCTGCTGCGCCGGACGTCCGCATTCGACGTGTTCGCCTACCCTTGGTGTGGCGGCATGCGCAGGGTGCTGGCGATGCTGCGGAAACCTCGCCTGCCCAGAAGCCCTCGTCAACGACGGCGGGGCTGGCGCCTCCGTGTGGACGGATGAGTCGCGACTACGCGGCCTTGGAAGGCTGACTTTCGAGCCACTCCAGTAGCTGATTGGGCCGCATGACGCGCCAAGCGTCCGACGAGGTGGTGTTACCAACGATGTTCACCAAGCGCTTCTCTGCGGTGCGCAGGATGGCCGGTAGCGAGACGCCGTACAAAATGTCGAGGTCCACTGCGTCGTTCGGCTTCGCCTTGTACGGCGTGGGCTGGGAGCGTGCGCTCATCTCGAAGTGCGCGGTGGCGTGGATGACGAGGTTGAGCCGGTCCACGGCTTGGGGACTGAAGTACCGCGCCAGGCCGGCGCGGTACTTGTCCACCAGCGCCTGCAGGGACGTGGGTTCGCCGCGCTGCGCGGACGCGATGAACTCGGCCCACGCCTGGGCGCGGGCGTCGAAGACTTCGAACACTCGCGCGGGGACAAGGGGCCCCACGACCGCGCGCGTCCCGTCGGCATACTCGAAAGTGTAGGGCTTGGCCCAGTCGGAGGTGTCGTTGGTGCTGGAGGTGTAGTGCCAAACCGCGCGGTAGTAGGCGCTCATCCGACCGATGTCGAAACCCGGCCTCGTCTCGATGCCCGCCAAGTGCGCGCTTTCGCGCCCGCTGGGCTCGAAGGGTAGCGCGGGGTCCAGCACAGTGTTCAGGGTGTCGACTCGCCCGCGCCACTCCTCGAAGGCGAGCCCCCCGTTCGGCTTGGCGAGGGCCTTCATCAGCTCGGCCCAGGCTGGGTCGGCGAGAGATACCTTGCGGTGCCCCTTGAGACGCGCGAGTTGCTGGAGGAAGTGGAAGTTCCAGGGCTGGCCCGAGATGATGGGCCGCGCCACAACACCCGAGGACCTCGTGGTGCCCATGCCCCGGCCAACCCACCGTGGCCCCCTCGTGGAGCTCGACGGGTGGAGGACATGGAGGCGCCCGGCCGAGAAAAACAAAACCCCGTGGCACCTTGCGGTGCCACGGGGTTCTTTGCTGCTTGGAGGCGGCGGGAATCGAACCCGCGTCCGAAAGCCGTCCGTTCTTCGACCCTACGTGCGTAGTCCGCGATTTGCTACGTCCCGGAGACTCCCACGGACAGGATTCTCCGAGCCGGTCCTGGAAAGATCTCGCCACCTCGGGCCCAGGCACCCTTGGCAGCCAGCCTGCATTATGACGGTCTGACCCAACCCCACAGGCCGAGGGCGGGGGGACCGCGCACTAGAAGCTGTTTTTAGGCAGCCAGCGCGAGCTCAACGTTGTCGTTGGCTTTTGTGTTCTTGCCGGGTTGGATTTACGAGCTACCAGACAAGCTCGGCACGCGTCTCGAACTTCAATGCCCCCGTCGAAACCAGGTCGCCCCCGGTAGGTTGCACTTCTGCTGCTGCTGCTCGCGCGGCCACTGCTTCAACCGCGCCACCTCACATTAACCGCTGACGGGGGTCCGTCAATCCTCCTGACCGTCCCCCGACGCAGGTTCTCGCCCTCCGCCGGACACTCCCGCCACAACTCGCACCCCCAACGACCGGGCCGTCGTAGGGTCGCCTCCCCGCCAGGCCGCCCTGAACCGCGCCCGGCCATGAGGACCCCGAATGAGACGACTGCTCCCCCTCCTGCTGCTCCTGCTGGCCCCGGCCCTGGCGGCCGCCCAGTCCGGGCCTTCCGCCTCCTTCCCCTACACGCTCAACACCGAGAAGCTGCCCAACGGCCTCACCGTGGTGCGCGTGCCCTACCCGTCCCAGGGCATCATCGCGTACGTCACCCTGGTGCGCGTGGGCTCCCGCAACGAGGTGGAGCCCGGCAAGACGGGCTTCGCCCACTTCTTCGAGCACATGATGTTCAAGGGCACGAAGAACAACCCCGAGGGCACGCGCGAGCGTGTCATGGGCACCTTCGGCTACGACGACAACGCCTTCACGTCCGACGACGTCACCGTCTACTACTCGTACGGCCCCACCGCCGGCCTGCCGCAGCTCATCGAGCTGGAGGCGGACCGCTTCCGCAACCTGGAGTACGGCGAGCCCGCCTTCCAGACCGAGGCCCTCGCCGTGCTGGGCGAGTACCACAAGAACGCCGCCGCTCCGTACCTCAAGATGGAGGAGGAGCTGAACGCCGCGGCCTTCACGCGCCACACCTACCGCCACACCACCATGGGCTTCTACGAGGACATCAAGGCGATGCCCCAGGCCTATGAGTACAGCCGCACCTTCTTCGAGCGCTGGTACACGCCCGACAACACCATGCTCTTCATCGTCGGCGACTTCGACGACGCCAAGGTCATGGAGCTGGTGCGCCAGCACTACGGCCCGTGGGACCGAAAGGCCACCAAGGTCACCGTCCCCGCCGAGCCGCCCCAGGGCGGCCCTCGCAACGCCCACATCGACTGGCCCCAGCCCACGCAGCCCCGCCAGGTGCTCGCCTGGCGCACCCCGGCCGCGTCCGCCACCACGCCCGACGCCGCCATCCAGACCGTCCTCGTGGACTACCTCACCGGCCCCACCAGCCCCGCGTACAAGTCGCTGGTGCTGGACAAGCAGCTCGTGGAGGACATCGGCAGCGACTACAGCGAGCACCGAGACCCGCACCTCTTCACCCTCACCGCCACCCTCAAGGACGAGCGTCAGCGCGACCAGGTGCGGCTGGCCCTCCTCAAGGAGGTGAGCAACCTCGCCGCAGGCCGCCTCGACGCCGCGCGCGTGAAGGCCATCCAGGACAACGAGCGCTACGGCACGCTGATGTCGCTGCAGACGCCGCGCGACGTGGGCATCCGCCTCGCGCTGTACGCCGGCATCTTCGGCACGCCCGACGGGCTCCAGCGCCACCTGCAGAACCTGTCCAAGGTGACGCCCGGGCAGCTCCAGGACTTCACCAAGAAGCACCTCACCGCCAACAAGCTCATCTCGCTCAGCCTCACCCCCAAGACGGCTGGCGCCGGAGGGACGAAGTGATGAAGACCCGTGCTATCGTCTCGCTCGCCGCCCTGCTGGGGCTCGCCGGCTGCGCCTCCACCCCGACGCCGCCCCCGAACCCCGACGGCTCCGCCCCCGGGCGGTGCCGTCCTCCGTCGCGATGAAGCCAGCAGCCGCCCGCCGA
>JBKGHK010000514.1:0-7317 GCA_046520375.1 Pyxidicoccus sp. 3LFB2 | reverse complement strand
CAGGTACGCCTGACGGCGGGCCTCGAAGCCCCCCGCGCCATGCGGCCGGCGCACGTTCCACCCGGTGAGCAGCAGCGTGCCGTCCAGGCCCTCCAGGCGGCTCCACTCGGCGGCGCGCATCACCGCGCGCAGGCTGACCAGGTCGCACTCGCCCGCGCCATGCAGCACCAGCGGGCGGCCGCTCGTGCGCAGCGTCTCGACGATGGCCTTCGCCGCCACGTTGAGCACCCAGAACATCTGCTCGGACTCGCGGTGGAGCCGGCGCTCGGAAGGCGTCAGCGCCAGGTCGCTCAAGTCCGGCACCCCGGCGATGGCGCCCGGGAAGAGGCGGTTCCACTCGGAGGGATGTGCCCGGGCCAGGGCGCCTACCACGTCCGGCGCCGCGTCCTCGCAGGCGCGCAGCACCTTGCGCAGGCCGCCGAAGGCCACCGGCAGGGCCACGCCCGCGTCTACTTCCAGCGCGCGCGAGGGGATGAGGGAGGGGACACCCCCCGCGACGGAGACCGCCAGCGCATGGGGCCTCATGGGCGCTGCACCATCCCAACGAAGGCAGGAACTTCGGACGCTGATGCGGGCGCGGCGAGGGAGTGGCTCACGGTCAGCTCCTCGGAGGGGGTACAGCCATCCTCACACCCTCTCAGGAACTGAGCAATGACCGCCCTACGGTATTGCTCCGCTCAGGGCGGGAGCGTGCAGAGCTGGACGGCTCAGGCGGTCGGCGTGGACCATTCAGGGACGCCCCGGCTGTAATGGAGGATGAGTCGGGGCAGCCAGCCGTCGAGGTTGCGGCATCGACGCAGTGCGGTGAGGTTCATCTCCTTGTAGGGGAGCCCTCGCGCGCCGCGGCTGTAGTAGTGGACGACCCAGGCGTTATCGAGGAGCCACTCCACCTGGTCCTCGGACATGCGGAGCTCGCCGGTGAAGCCGGTATCGGACGGCCAGTTGAGCCGGCCGGTGGGGAGCCGGTCCACGGGGAAGCGGCCCGAGTCGATGACGCGGTTGACCAGCTTCTGGTCCGTGGTGGGCTCCCACTGGGCGTCGGGCACGGCCTTCATGGCGTTGAGCCAGGCCTGGGCGAAGGCGTCGCCCGGCGGGCAGGCCCAGGCGGAGGGGCAGCGGCGGCGCGCGTCCCAGCACTCCTCGCCAATGGTGAAGCGCTCCACCGCGGGCAGCGTGCGCAGGGTGAGGGTGTCGAAGGCGTCCAGGTACCAGCCGCCGTGCTGATGGAGCGCGAGCGCGGGCATGCGCCGCGCGGCCACGTCCAGCCGCGTCGTCTGCAAGGGGCCGAAGTACTGCGCCAGGTCCTCGAAGTGGGCCTTGGGCAGCAGGGGCTGGTAGCGGGGGATGCTCGCCGCGTCGCAGTAGATGTGGACGACGGCGTTGCGGTTCTGGGCGATGGCCGAGCGGACGGCGGCGACCACGGTGGGGCGGACGATGTGGTCGTGGAAGACGAAGGTGAGCGCGGGAGTCATGGCGGGCCTCAGGGTGCTGCGTGGCGAAGGGCGTCGAAGGCGTCCCCCATGAGCGCGCGCACGGCGTCGGTGGAGTGGGGGTGCCAGAAGCGGTGGTGGACGCGCTTGGGGTCCACGTTGGCGTCGTGCACGCAGGCGACGAAGAAGGTGGAGTCCTCCAGGGCGAGCAGCTTCCGGGACGGGTCGCTCCAGAGGAAGCGCGCGTCCTCGCCGACGTTGATGTCGGGGAAGGGGTTGCGGCGCCAGAAGTCCCGCGTGTAGCAGAGCGTGTTGCCGGACACCCAGGGCCGCTGGCCGGCGGGGTAGACGTACTGCCAGGAGCGGCCGGTGGTGGGCTGGTGGTAGTAGACGCGGGCGAGGCCGCAGACAGCGGCGCCTGCCTTCAACAGGGAAGACACCTGGTAGGTGAGGCGCGTGGGCGCGGACCAGTCGTCGTCATCCCAGTGGACGATGACGTTTCCGGTGGCGGCCTGGCACGCGAGGTTGCGCTTGGCGCCCAGCGAGTGGCGGCGCTCCAGGCGCACGTAGCGGATGCGCGGGTCCTCGGGGAGCAGGTCCGCGCAGGGCTCGCTGCCATCATCCACGACGATGAGCTCGCGCTCCGGCCAGTCCTGCGCGAGGAACCAGCGCACGGCGAGCGGCACGAAGCGGCGCCGGTTGTACGTGGGCATGATGCAGGACACCTGCGTGCCCGCGTCTCTTCCATTCAGGGCCGGCCGCTCCATGGGGGCCTGGGCGGCGAGCGCGCTCACCGGCACACCCACGTCCACCACGGGCTGGGGCACGGCGAGCGCATCCGCCCGCTCCGCCGCCGCCACCTTCTCCAGGACGACGAGGGTGCCTGCCACGTGGACCTGGCGGAACCGGCCCCCGCGCAGCAGGTCCTGCACGAAGCGCTTCACGCCGGGGAAGTAGTCCGCGCAGTCATGGAAGGCAGCGAGCCCGCCGGTGGCGAGCCACGGCTCCAGGTGGTGGAAGTCGGCCGCGACGCTGGCGTAGTCATGCAGCCCATCGACGAGGAGGAAGCCGATGGGCTCGCTCCAGGGCACGGCGGGCACGGATTCGAAGTGGACACGCACGCGCGAGCCGAGCCCGGCGTGCCGCAGCGTCTGCTGGAGCTTCTCGCGCGTCGGTCCCAGGTGGCGCAGGCCGCCGTCCCGAGAGCCCACCACGCCGTCCCCGGGGTCGATGGCATGCACGGGCGCGGCCGAGCCCAGTGACTCGGCGACACGGCCCAGGACGACGGTGGCCTTTCCGCAGAAGCTGCCCACCTCCACGACGGCATGGGGCGCGGGCAGCGACGCCAGCGCGTGCGAGGACGCGGCGATGAGCAGGTCCGCCTCCTCGTCGGAGAGCCAGCCTTCCACCTTGCGCATCTCCGCGAGGATGGGCCACGTCAGCAGCAGCCGGGGCCGGTCTGTCTTTGCTCCCGGCGGCTCGACTTGCACCGGGACGCCGTCCCATCCCTCCGCAGCGCGCCTCTCCGAAGTGCCATCTCGCACCTCCGCGGCGCGCACCTCCGAGGTGCCGTCTCGCATCTCCACGGCGCGTCCCAGCAGCGCCGGGGCCCGCACCTCCACGGTGCGCACCTCCGCTGCAACGTCCCGCACCTCCCGCGCGAAGCCCTCGTAGTTGCCGAACCGCGAGCGCACATGGGCCCGCAGCGGGTCCTCCAGACGGCGGGGAATGGGGTGGGCCCAGAAGGCGGCCGGATTCGCCATGGCCCCATCGAGCTGCCGGGTGCTGTACCGGACGCGGTAGCGCACGAGGTCGTAGTGGCACGGGCTGGTGAGGACGCGGTGGCCCAGCAGCGCGACGAGGGTGGGGAAGAGCACCTCCTCCGTGGCCCAGATGCGCGAGCGTCGCAGGATGTCCTGCAGCTGCGCATCCCCGTCCCACAGCTTCACCAGGTCTCGCGCCGCGTCCGCGCTGAACACGGTGGACGGCCAGAACGTCCAGTGGACGAACTGGGCCTCGCCCTGGGGGAACTTGCGCAGGAAGGGCCGCCACAGGTCCAGCTCGCGCCGGGCATTCACGGCGGGGGCGGCGCGGTTGCCCGGGCCCTGCGGCGTCTGCACGTTGCCCAGCAGCCCCGCGCCAGGGTTTGCCGCCAGGAAGTCCCCCAGGAATGCCGAGTACCCGGGCCGCAGCCCGAGCTGGTCCGAGTCGACGATGGTCATCGCGTCGAACGGCTCGTGCTCCAGCGCGAAGCGGAAACAGTCCAGCGCGAAGTCATGCAGCCAGCCCCACTTCATCTGCCGAGGTGAGGGGTGGACGACGGCGTTGTACCGCTCGAAGGAAAAGCCCTGGAGCAGGTCCGCGTCGCGGCCGCCGTTGTACAGCAGGATGCGTGAGTCCGGGTCCAGGTGGTGCAGGTTGCGCACCAGGTCGATGACGCACTCCCGGCTCTCATGGACGAGGCAGGCGTAGGTGTTCCCGGCGCGAGGCATGGTTCCTCCAGGCTGGAGCCCGGGTCAGCGAGCGAAGGACTACGCGTCGTCCTCGTGTCCTACGAGCTGCGCGAGGATCGTCAGGTGCTCCCTGAGCTTGTATCGCTTCAAGGTGTCCAACTCTCCGCTGCCGCCCATCGCGACCGGCGGAACAAAGGCATAGACCTCGTCCTTCGTTGGCGGACCGAGCCGGGGCAATGCCAGCTTGAAGGTCTTGTGTTGCAGCAAGTCATTCAATGACTTGTCATCACACAACATGCCGTCAAAGAGCATTTCCATCCGGCGGAAGACGACCGTGGTGTCTCCCTCCTGGACGTCCAGGTACTGCGTGTCCTGCCCATCCCAGTAGAAGATGTCTCCAAATGCCGTCCTGAGAAACGGATGGAGCCCTTCCGTGGACTCGACCCAGTCCTCGAGCACATCCATGTACTCGGCGGGATTGATGGTCCACAGGAAGCCATTGCCATACGAGCACCAACCCGACTGCTGCCACTCCTCCAACAGCTCGGCCGGGAGCTTGTTGGCGTAGAGCTCCAGGCTCTTCTGTGGCACCGCCTCGCAGTTGGAGGGTTCGCCATGCTTCTTGCTGAATTTCTTGAATCGGCTCATGTGTCTTTCGAACTTATCGCCACGTGCCAGGGGGGTCAATTCAGGCTGCGGCCGTTGGCTGTAATGATATTGGCTATTTCTTCAGGGGGCCGCCGTTGACGGTGATGACAATCTTCAGCTTCTGCTTCTTCACGTCGTCCGGCAGGTCCTTGACCTTCGCGAAGACCTTCCTCGCCTTGTGGACCCAGGCGGCGCCGATGGAGAAGTCCTCACGGGCCCCCCCCAGCGTCTCGGAGAGCTCGATTCCGCTCCCGCCGGCCACCTGGTCGAGCTTGTGGGTGGCGACCTTGTCCTTGAGGCTCGCCTCGGCCATCTTCCTCGCGTCTTCCAGGCTGAGCTTCGGGTCCGCGTTGGCGAGCTTCGCGGTCTCGGCCAGGATGGCCTTCTCCTTGGCCTTGGCTTGAGCCGCGGTCCCCGCGGGGTCTCTCCCCTCCGGGTTCTTGAAGCCCGCTTTCTTCCGCTCGGCCTTGCGCTGGTAGAAGGACTCCCGGCGGGCAATCCACTGCTCGACGGTCATGTCGTCCAGCACGCCCTGGGACTCCGCCAGCTGCCGGTGGAACTCCACCTCATCCAGCTCCTTCTTCATGTTGAAGTCGACGGTTATCGACTCCATCTCCGTGATCTTCTCGGCGTCCGGGCCGTCCTTGTCGGGGTTGATGGCGCCGTGGACGTGGACCTTCTCCTTGACGCCCTCCTTGCTGGTCACCACCAGCGAGAGGTCCGTCATCTTGTAGGTGCGCTTGATGGCCGCGAGCTTCTTGGACACCGCCCGCGATGACAGCTTCGGGTCCTTGAGGAGCTGGGTCGCTTCATTCACGCCCTTGTCCAGGTCGTCCTTCTTCTGGGCCTCGGTCCGCTTGTCGTCCGCCTTCCCCTTCCCACCCCCGCCAAACAGCTTCTTCACGTACGCCCAGGCCTTCTTCAGCCAGCCCAGCACGGCGGCGCGGACCTTGGTCTGCACCTTGGTGATGAACTCCTTGATCTTCGCGGAGATGCCGCCCAGGCCGATGAGCCGCGCGAGGAAGCTGATGACGATGGGGATGAGGCTGGCCAGGGCCTTTTCAATCCACGTCGCCGCGCCGCCAATCGCGCCCGTGGCGATGGCATGCACCGAGTTCACCACCGCCTCGATGAGCGCGAGGATGCGCGAGGCGTTCTCGATGACCCACATCACCACGTTGTAGATGGCGATGATGGCCTGGACGATGGCGCCGGCCGGGTTGAACATCGACAGAATCTTGGTGACGGCCTGCTTGACGATGGTCTCGATGAGCCAGTTCTGGATGGCGTCGATGACCATCGCCTTCAGGTTGGACAGGTCCTCCTTCAGCTTCTCCCACAGCGCCTGGGGGCCGCCCTTGATGGTGACGCTGATGTACTCGACCAGCTTCTCGACCATCGCGACGTTGCGCTCGCCGATGAGCTTCACGGCCTCGCCGCGCATCCACGCGTAGGTCAGCCCGAGCACGTCGAGGACGAGCTTGAGGATGGACCAGACGTTGAGGTCGCTCGGCACCTGGATGCCGGCGCTGGCCAGCGAGCCGAACAGCCACTCCATGAAGCCCTTCTTGAGGTGCGCCCAGATGTTGCCGACGAACTGGGTGAAGCCCTGCTTGACGGCCGCGAGCAGGTTGCCCAGGAAGCCGATGGGGTCCGAGAGGATGAGCTTGATGGTCTCCAGCCCCTTGCGGAGCACGGCCATCAGCTTGTCCTTGAACTCGGAGAGGATCTTGATGACCTCGCCGATGGCGTCCGCCAGCTTCTTCAGCGCGCCGGCGTTCTCCTCCTCCAGCTTCTTGAGCGCCGAGTCCGCCTTGTCGTGCGCCTCCTTGTATTTCTGCGCCAGCTTCTGGGCGAGGTCGTTCTTCTTCGAGTCGATGCCGTTGCGCAGCTCCTCGAAGCGCTCGGTCATCGCCTGCTGGGCTTCGCGTCCCACCGCCTGCAAGTCCCGCGGCAGGCTCTCCACGTACGTCTTGATGGCGGCCTGGCCCTTGTCGACCTCCGCCTTCGCGTCCGCGAGCCGGCCGTCCACCATGGCGGAGATGCGCACCGCCAGCGCGTCCATCTTCGAGGCGAAGCGCGTGCGCGCCTGGCCGAGGATGACCTTGATGCCCTCGGGCACGGGGCGGAACAGGTCCGCCAGCCAGCGCGCGCCGCCGGTGATGCCGCTGTAGCGGTCGTCCTTGAACTTGTCGATTTCGCGGTTGGCGTACGACTTCATGTCCGCCAGCGCCGCCTCGGCGCCCACGTCGAACAGGCGCATGACGTCGGCTTCGAGCGTGGACAGCTTCAGGTCCACCTTCTGCTTCGTCTTCGCGTACAGCGTCTCGATGTGGTCGGTGACGGCCTTGCGCCGTGCCTCGTCCTTCTGCTTGGCCAGCAGCTGCCGCGCCTTGACCTTGCTGTTGCCGGACAGCTTCACGCCGCCCATCTGCGCCACGCCGGCCTTCGCGTCACCGGACGCCTTGGCCTTGGCCTGCCCCAGCGTGGCCCCCTCGGCGGCCACGTACTTGCCGGGCGCCGCCGTGGCGAGCTTCTCCACCGTGCCCTTCTGCGACAGCACCGAGGAGAAGCGCGGGTCATTCGCCTTCTTGAGCCGCTCGGGCGTCAGCTCCGCGTCCTTCATCTGCTGCTCGGCGTCCTCCTTCGGCTTGCCCAGCGCCTGCACCTGGGCCGCGGGCTTCGGCGCGGGCATGGCCTCGGCGCCGTTGACGGGCGGCACCGGCGCGGCCCTCGCCCTTGGCCTCCATCTTCAGGCGCTGGGTGAGGTCACCATTCGCGACCGC
>JBKGHK010000513.1:0-7370 GCA_046520375.1 Pyxidicoccus sp. 3LFB2 | reverse complement strand
GGCCCGCCCTCGGGCGGCGGCATCAACCACAGCCCCGCGCCCACCAGCAGCGCGCCCGCCGCCATGACGCCCACCGCCACCGTCTTGTCCTGGCCCAGCTTGCGGTCCTGCTCCTGGTAGTACGACAGCGGGCGCAGATTCTGCCCCGCGCACGGGCCGTCGCTCCCGGGACACAGCTCGTCGTTGAGCACCTTCTGCCGCGACAGGGCAATGAGGCCATACACGCCACCGCCCAGCACCGCCGCGCCGCCCCCGGCCAGCAGCGAGTACGGCAGCACGCGCGACGCGGGAGGAGGCAGGGGCGAGCCGCTCGCCTCCGCCACGGCCCACGGCACCACCTGACGCAGCGTCTCCACGTCGCGCGCCAGCCGCGTGCTGCGCCCCACCGTGCGGCTCTTCACCGTGTCCAGCACCTGGAGCGACAGCTCATAGGTGGAGCCCAGCTTCGACAGCGAACCCGTCATCACGTAGCGCGCGCCCAGCACGCTGCCCAGGTCCGTGGCGCACGCGGACGCATCCGCGTCACACGCGCCCAGCAGCTGGCGCTGGCGCTCGGTGGTCAGCATCGTCTGCACGTCGCCGCGTGAGAGCACCTGGAACAGGCCACGCCCGGTGAGCGTCTGCACCACCGCGTCCGTGAGGGCCGCCGCGTCGCTGGCCTCCGCGCCCTGCGCCACCAAATCAGACACCAGCAGCCGGGGCTTGTCGCCCTGGGGGGTGCCGGCGATGGGCGCGCTGGCTGCCGCCGGAGGTGGCGGTGGGGACGCACTGCCGCCACCCTGCGCGAGGGCACCCAGCCCCCACAGGCCCACGAGGACTCCGACTGTCGCGCGCACTGCCCCTCCCTCTCGCGCCGCCACCGGAGGACTCCCGGCACGGACACGCTGGTGGAGGGCATGTTAGCGGGAAGTCACGGGCCCCGCCGGAACGGCCCCATGTTTCAGCGGACCTCTTCGATGGTGGGCTCCATCAGCACCTCGGCGGTGATGCTCTGGCCGATGAAGCAGTACTTGTGGGCCTTCTCGAACATCTCCCGCACCTTGGCGGTGTCCGTGCCCGGCGCGACGCGGATGGTGGGCGCCAGCCGGACCTTCGTCACGCGCGTCACCTTGTCCACCGTGTCGAGCACCACCGTCGAGTGGTCCTCGTACCCACGCACGTCCAGGCGCACCTTCTTCGCCAGCGTCAGGAAGGTGAGCATGTGGCAGGTGGCCAGCGAGGCGCCGAACAGGTCCTCCGGGTTCCACCGCGCGTCGTTGCCCGAATAGGACGAGGCCGCGCTGACCGCGATGTCCTGCTTGCCCGCGGTGCTGGCCACCGCGTCCCGGGAGAACTCGGAGGCCGTGGAGCCCTCCCAGCGAAGCTGCAGCGGAAACTCGTGCAAGGCCCACCTCCGTGAAGGATGAAACGTCGCGGGCAGCTTATGCCTCGCCGACGTGTTTCACGGCAGCCCATTCGGGCCTCGGAGCGGGCGCCCTCAGGAGCCCGCGGACTGGACAGCCTGGAGCACGGGGGCCGTCGCGGGCTGGAGCGGCAGCTCCACGATGAAGGTGGCGCCCTCGCCGGGCTGGCTCTCCACGCGGATGGTGCCGCCCATCGCCTCGACGAGCGTGCGCACCACGTACAGCCCCAGGCCCAGGCCGCCGTAGTGGCGCTCGGACACGGCGCGCTCGAACTTCTGGAAGATGCGCGCGTGCGCGGCCGCGTCGATGCCGATGCCCTGGTCGCGGACCCACAGCCGGGCAAGCCCGTTGGCCTCTTCCACGTGGACATGCACGGGCTGGCCCGCGCCGTACTTCAGCGCGTTGGAGAGGAGGTTGGACACCACCTGCTCCAGCCGGAGCCGGTCCCAGCTGCCCTCGCACGGGCCCGCCCGACGGATTTCCAGCGCGCACCCGGCCCGCTCCGCCTCGGGGACGAAGCGCGCCACCATCTCCTGGACGAGTGCTGTCAGGTCCACCGGCTCGTAGTGGATGCGCAGCCGCCCGGTGCTGATGCGCGACACGTCCAGCAGGCCGTCGATGAGCTCCGCAAGCCGCGTCACCTGCCGCTTCATCGCCACCACCTCGCGGCCGTGGCGCCGGGCAATCGAAGACTCCGGGTCCGCGTCGATGGCGCGCGACAGCGCATGGAGCCGCAGCCCCAGCGACGTCAGCGGCGTCTTCAGCTCATGGCTCGCGACGGACAGGAACTCGTCTCGCGCGCGGATGGCCTCCTGGAGGTGGCGCTCCACCGTCTTCAGGCGGGTGATGTCCTGGAAGGGCATCACCACCGAGGCGGGGTGCCCGTGCATGGCGGGGAGCTGCTCCGAGGAGAGGCTGACGAAGTGCTCGCCCGCGGCCGTCTTCCAGATGACCTCCAGCCCGTCCAGCTTCTCGCCCCGGGCCGCGCGCGCGGTGGGCATCTCATCCCCGGACAGCCTTCGGCCCTCCATGTCCGTGACATGGAACATGTCGGCGTACTCCGACGCGGCGAGGTGCTTGGGGATGAGCTGGCCGTGGAGCCGGTCCGCCGCTTCGTTGGAGAAGGTGAGCGTGCCGGAGCCCGGGTCCACCATCACCACCGGCATGGGCATCAGGTCCAGCACCGCCTCCAGCCACATCTGCTGGCTCTCCACCGCCTGCCGCGCCAGCACCTGCTCCGTCACCTCGAAGGCGAACGTCACCAGCCCGTCCACCCGGCCCCGCTCGTCGCGCAGCGGCTCGTAGATGATGGTCCAGAACTTCGTCTCGGCCCGGCCCGTGCCCGCGTAGTCGAGCGTGACGGGGTACTCGTTGGCGATGGCCCGCTCCCCCGTCTCCAGCACCGTGTGGTGGAGCGCGAGCATGTCCGGGGACAGGTCGGGGATGGCCTCCGTAATCGTGCGCCCCACCAGCTCGCGCCCGCCCATGAGCTGCGTCTGGAGCGGGTTCACGAACTCGTACCGCAGCTCGGTGCCGCGCAGGACGTTGATGGCCACCGGCGCCTGGTTGAAGAGCTGGCGCAGCTTCTCGCGCTCCGCATGCTCCGCCTCGCGCGCGGTCAGCTCCGCCGTCACGTCCTGGTACGCAATCGCGATGTGCGTGACATCCGAGCCACTGGGCGCCAGCGGGAAGCAGTGGCAGGAGATGGCGATGCGGTTGGCTTCCTTGATTTCGATGTGCTCGAGCTCCCGCACGTCGTACCAGAACACCGGCGTCTGGACCGTCTCGCCCGCGAAGGCGCGCCGGAAGTACGCGAGGAACCCGAGCCCGTCGAGCAGCTCGTCGCGAAACAGCTCGTACTCGGGCGGCGGCTCCGCGCCGAACATCTTCCGATAGGCGGGGTTGATGAGCAGGCAGTGCCCGTCGGCCGTGAAGACGGCATACGGCACCGGCGAGTGGGTGAAGAGGCCCTCCAGCAGGGCCAGCGGGTCCGGCACCGAGGCCAGCTGCTCGCGCAACGGCCGCGTGCCAGAGGACGCACGGGGGGCGGGCCCCGAGCTGACCCTGCTCCGGCCCGCTTCGCGTTTTGTTCCCCGACCGTTGTGCGTCTTCGCCACGTAACACGGCGTACCAGAGCCGGAGGGGCGCTGCCCAGTCCGGGTCATCCCGTACGCGGGATGCGGGCCGCGCTCGCAGGCTCTCGGGCCGGGCTGCCTGCTCGCCCCGGAAAATGCCGCTGCGCGTCGAGCCACGTCCGGGTGGCGACCAGGAGAGCGCATGTCAGGATGGGTGCGCCATGGCGGAGCCCCTCAAGACCTTCTTCAATGCCCGGCTCGTCGAGCGCCTTGCAACAGCGTTGCACGCGGCCTCGCCATCCTTCCCTCGCGCCGCGTTCATCCGCGAGGCCAGCGCCGGCCTGGAGGGGCATGAGCTTCTCGGCCGTGCGCGGCAGCTCGCGAGCGCCATGCACCGCGCGCTGCCCCCGGACTACCCCAACGCGGTGGAGGTGCTGCTGCGCTCGCTGGGGCCGGAGCGGGTGGAGACGGAGGGCTCGGGCATGGAGGTGTTCTTCTACATGCCCCACACCCTCTACGTGGCCGAGCACGGGCTGGAGCACTTCGAGGAGTCCATGCGCGCGCAGCACGCGCTCACGAAGCGCTTCACCGCGGAGTTCTCCATCCGCCCATATCTGGAACACCACCCGGACAGGACGCTGGCCCGGCTGCGCGAGTGGGCGACGGATGCCAACGTGCACGTGCGGCGGCTCGTGTCGGAGGGCACCCGGCCCCGGCTGCCCTGGGCGTCGCGGCTGCGCGCCTTCCAGCAGGACCCGCGGCCGGTGCTGGCGCTGCTGGAGCTGCTGAAGGACGACCCGGAGCTGTACGTGCGGCGCTCGGTGGCCAACAACCTCAACGACATCGGCAAGGACCACCCCGACGTGCTGGTGCGGGTGGCGAAGGCGTGGATGAAGGACGCGCCGCCCGAGCGCGAGTGGCTCATCCGCCACGCGCTGCGCTCGGCCATCAAGCGCGGAGAGCCCGAGGCGCTGGAGGTCGTGGGGGCGCGCAAGCCCTCTGGCATCGAAGTGCGCGCGACGGCGCTGCCCCCGCGAGCGTCGGTGGGCGGCACGGTGGACGTGCGCTTCGAGGTGGCCAACCGCTCCGGCAGGAGTCAGACGCTGGTGGTGGACCTCGCGGTGTACTTCCAGAAGGCGAGCGGCGAGGCGCGGCCCAAGGTGTTCAAGGTGCGCGCGCTCACCCTGGAGCCCGGGCAGGCGGAGGAGGTGGGCAAGCGCGTCTCCTTCAAGCAGCTCACCACGCGGCGCCACTACCCCGGGCCGCACCGCTTCGAGGCCCTGGTCAACGGCCAGGGCATGCCGCTGGGCACGGTGGATGTCGCGGGGTGAGCCGCGCCGTGCATTCGGGGTTTCGCGGAGCCTGGCGCGTGGCTACAAGAAGCAGCACGTATGCAGGCCCAGGTCGTCAGACTCGAGCAGGGAGACATCGGTCCGCGAATCGCCCTGAAGACGCCGGGCGGCGTCGTCTGGGTGTACTGGCGCGGAGACCCACCCACGCGCGGGCAGTTCACCGACGTGGAGCTCGCCGTCACCCGGGTGCTCACCTGGGGTGAGGAGCTGGAACCCGTGTCCGCCGCCGAGGCCGGAGAGCCCACGCTGGGCGTGCTCGACGGGACGCTCGAAGCGGTGGACGCGGAGGGGACGGTGACGCTGCGCGTGGGCCACTCGCCCGTCATCCTCTCCGCGAAGGGCACTCCGCCCGCGCCGGGTACGCGGGTGCGGCTGCGCAACTGCGAAATCACCGCGTACCCGACGTACCTGTAGGCCTCAGCGCGGCCCGAAGGTCTTCACCATCTTGTTGTAGACGCCCATCACCAACAGCGGCGTCACCCACAGCCCCACGAAGCGCCCGGCGCGCTCGCGGCCACTGGCCTCGAAGCCCAGCGAGGCCGCCATCGCGCAGAAGCTGGCGAAGAGGAACACGTGCGACGGCACCTTGGCCGTCTGCTGCTCCAGCAGGCGGGTGAGCGAGTCCTCGACATGCTCGGCCCTCACCACCGGGGGCGCCACGTACTCCTTCTCCGAAGCCTCACTCGCCGGGTTGACGTCCATTCCCATGCTCCCTCCCTGAGCGGGCAGGCAGGCCCGCTTCCAAATCCCTCCGCTCCGGCGCCAGCAGCGGCATGCAGCCGGGCAGAGCGGTCCCCATCATGGTGAGGCTGAGCACGGGAAAGGGCGAGATGGAGAGCGAGTCGATGAACACAGAGAGCAGCCAGGCAGACGACCTCCTGCTCCCCGAGCAGGGCGCGGGGCCGCTGCTCCAGCGCGATTACTGGGCGGTCATCAAGGACTGCCCGCACCCTCCATCCAAGGTCATGGAGTGGGTGGCGGTCCGCTTCCCGGAGTTCGCCCCCTCCGAGCTGTGCGTCTTCGAGCGCGAGGACGAATCCCGCGAGGGCCAGCCGCTGGAGCCAGGCGAAGAGCTGTCGGTGAAGATTCAGGGCGCGGGCACGTTCGGCGTGCGCGTCATCCACAAGGACGCGCAGAGCTTCACGCTCGCCACCCTGCCCGGCCACCCGGAGGCGGGCCGCATCACCTTCGGGGCGTACCGCAACGAGCACGGCGACGTCATCTTCCACATCCGCAGCCGGGCCCGCTCCGGCTCGCAGTTCCATTACATGGGGTTCGTCACGGCGGGCGAGGCGATGCAGACCAACACCTGGACGGAGTTCGTACTGCGCGCCGCCGTCACCGCGGGAGAGGGCGTGGTGGGAGTCATCCACGCCGACACCACGGAGCTGGAGGACGAGCCCGAGGGCTCGGACCCGGTGCACGACCCGACGTTCATCGCAAAGGGAGACTAGGACCATGATTGAGTGGCGGTGGCTCTCCGGTTGGACGGAGGAGGAGCTGGTGCCCCGGCTCGACGAGGCGCGCACACAGGGCCGCAACTACGTCGCGGGCGCGGGGGAGATGACGCTGGAGGCAGGGTGGAGCCAGGTGCACTCGGTGGGCCTGCTGGGCCACGAGCCGCCCGGGCCGCCCCGGCCCGACGGCCTCTTCGAGCGCGCGCGCAAGGTGCTGGAGACGTTCGACTTCTCCGACCCGCGCATCGTCCGCTGGCACTTCTCCGCTGACGAGCCGCTCAAGGGCCGCACCGTGCTGCTGGAGCTGATTTCGCTGGGCAAGAAGCTGCGCTACCTGTGCGCGGTGCGCGTGGGCGGCACCCGCCTGGAGATTGGCGAGAAGTGCAGCGTCTACGGCTTCAGCTTCGAGACGCTGGAAGACCACATCGAGGCCGGGCGCGAGTGGTTCCTCTTGAAGAAGAACCACCAGACGGGCGAGGTGCACTTCCACATCGAGGCGGCGTGGCGCCCCGGCCAGTTCCCCAACTGGTGGAGCCGCGTGGGCTTCACCCTGGTGGGGCGGCGCTACCAGCGCGCGTGGCACCGGCTGACGCACGTGCGCCTGCGCGAGCTGACGCGGCGCCGTCCGGACCTGGTGGGCCAGCCGGCGCACTCGGGCGAGCTGGAGCACTCGGGACATGAGCTGGACCTGGGGCCGGTGCAGTTCTTCGCGCAAATCGCGCCCGGCCGACAGAAGACGCAGGTGGATGAGGAGGTGGAAGCCGTGCATCGAGGACAATGGTTGACCCCGCTGGGCCTGGGCGTGCTGGCCGGGATGCGGAGCATGAGTGCGCCCACGCTGGTGAGCCGGCGGCTGTCGCAGGACCCGGGGCCGAGGAAGGACCCGCTGTCGGAGGCGCTGTCGAAGCCGTGGGTGCCGAAGGTGCTGGGCCTCTTCGCGCTGGGCGAGCTGGTGGTGGACAAGCTGCCGAAGACACCGGCGCGGGTGAAGTTCGTGCCCATGGCGGGCCGGGTGCTCACGGGCGTGCTGGCCGCGGCCTCGTCGGTGGCGGGCCAGAAGCGCGGCGTGGTGGCGCTGGCGGG
>JBKGHK010000512.1:0-7396 GCA_046520375.1 Pyxidicoccus sp. 3LFB2 | reverse complement strand
CCCGGCGCCAGCCGTGCCCGCCGAGAATCGCCCCACGCAGCGCCTCCGCCAGCTGCGCGTGCAGGGCGCCCCGGTGGACGCGTCCAGCACCAGCGACGGCGCCGCCATGACGGACGGCCGCTTGCGGAGTCTCTGCTTCGAAGCCACTTCGGATTTACCTCGGTGATGTCAGGCATCACCAGCCATCACTGGGATTCACGTCTGCAAGCGGGCTACTGCTGCGTCGTCGGTCCACGTCCGGGAACCCCCGCCGTCGGAGGGTGTCCAGGCCAGGGCCCGAGGAACCGCCAGGGAGAGGAAAGCATGTTCGGACTGCCGTGGTTCGACCTCATCGTCGCGCCGGCGTACGTGAAGAGCGAGGAGGGAACGCGCGACAGGTTGCTACGGGCCGCCGAGAGGCTCGTGCGGGAGCAGGGCCCCGGAGCGCTGACGCTCGAGGCCGTCGCGCGGCGCGCGCATGTGGGCCGGAGCGCGCTGCGCTACCACTTCGGTGGCAAGCGGGGCCTGGTGGAGGCGCTGGTGCGAGAGCAGCGCGAGCACTCCGCCACGCTGCTCGCCACGCTGCGCTGGAAGTCCGGCGGGCCCGTCAGGCGCCCTCGTCGCCCCACACGTTCGCCCGTCCTTCGAGCGAGCCCCGCTGGGGACGCACGACGCAGAAGCGGTGACCGCTGGGCGCTTCCATGACCCACCAGCGCTGGACGAACTCCACGCGCTTGGCCCCCAGCGCCTCCAGCCGCTTCACCTCGGCTTCGATGTCATCCGTCTCGATGTCCAGGTGCACGCGGCTGGGGTGCTGCACCTTCTGCAACAGCAGCATCGGCTCGCCGTCCCCGGCCTTCAGCTCCCGGTAGTTGGGGCTGTCGGGCTGGGGCGGGTTGCTGGGACGCCCGAAGGCGCGGCTCCAGAACTCCGTGGCGGCGTCCAGGTCGTCCACCTTGCAGTCAATCACGAACGCGCAGAGCCGGCTGTGGTGCATGGTTCCCTCCCAGGGATGGAAGGCATCCGGCCTTCCGTGCGTCGGTCCGGATACACGGACTCACCGGGCAGGTGAACGCCCTTGCGCACGGCCCCCGACGCTTCCAGCCGGCCCTTGTCGCCTCGCGGATATTCGCGTCTGGAAGCGGGCGGGAAACGGGCGCGCGAGCCCTCCGTGCATTACTTTGGAACCGCCATGGGGCGCTTCCCTGGGAGGCAAGGGGGCGGAATTCTTCGTTTTCGCCACCCGTTTCACTCCACGGCTGACAACCGGTGGATATTCGGGACCTTCCAAATCGACTTTGGTCCCCTGACAGGCTAGAGGCAGCCCCAGCCCACGTCGGAACCTGGGGGCGGCTTTCGGGCCGCGAGCAGAAAGAAGAAGCGTATGGCGACTGGCACAGTGAAGTGGTTCAACGACTCGAAGGGGTTCGGTTTCATCGCCCAGGACAGCGGCGGCCCTGACGTGTTCTGCCACCACTCCGCTATCCAATCGGATGGGTTCCGGACCCTGGCCGAGGGCCAGAAGGTGGAGTTCGAAGCCAAGAAGGGCCCCAAGGGCCTTCAGGCCGAGAACGTCCGCATCGTTGGCTGAGAGCGTGGCTCCAGCACCCGTCGGCCCGGCTTCCTCGAGATGAGGCCGGGCTTTTGTTTTCAGTGAAGGAGGCTCAATGCAAGGAAGATCCACGAAGCGCCAGAAGGAGCAGGCGCGCAAGCAGCACCAGCAGGAGAAGGACTCGAAGCGCTCGGAGCGGAAGAAGGAGAAGTCCGAGCGTCCCGCCCGTCAGCCCGGCGACGTCGACCCCGACATCGCGGACATCGTCCCCGGCCCGCAGCCGCCGCTGGAGTATTGAGCGACACTTCTCTGTATCCTTGTAAAACGCGCTTAGTTCGTAAGCCGTGACAAGGAGAAGAGATGAAGAACGTCGCAGGTTGCTTCCAGCGGGCTGTCCGGACCGCGTTCCTCCCGATGCTGCTCCCCATGCTCACGCTGGGGACAGCGTGCGGCGACGCGGGCCCGGATGACACGCTGGAAGCACCGATGGCCACCGGGACGCAGGCCGCCTCGGATGCCAATCTGTCTGACGCGTTTACCCGGGCGAACAGCAGCACCAGCCTGGGCAGCCTGGAGCAGGGTGGCCAGGCGTGGAGCATCACCCCCGCCGGAACGGCGTGGGGCGTCACCTCGGGCCGTGCGTACCTCGCCACCGATGACGCCACCTGGAACGACCACTACGCCACGGTGAACGGCAGCGCCAACGTGCGCGTGCTCGTGAGGCTGACCACGCTCGGTCAGTACTCCGGCCTCACCTTCCGCTTCGTCGACCGCGCCAACTGCTGGAAGCTGGCGACGGACACGGCCGCGGGGAAGTACTTCCTCACGAAGTTCGTGGGCGGAACGCAGAGCTTCCCGCTGCAGATTGCCCAGGCGCCCGTCGCGGGGGACGTCCTCGAGGTGCGGGCCAATGGCAGCCGCATCGACGTCTATATCAACGGCGTGGCGAAGGGCGGGGTGACGGACACCAGCCACCAGACGGCCACCCGCGTCGGCCTGCTGGCGAGCCAGGACAACCTCGCGCGGTTCGACGAGTTCAAGGCCTATACGCAGGTGGGCACGCGCAACGCCACGCTGCAGCCGTTCCGCTCGGACTCCGTCTGGAACCTGCCCATCGGCCGGAGCGCGACGTACGCGGACACCACGGACCCCGCGACGCGTGACTTCATCGCCACCAACGTCAACGGGGTGAACATCACCACCTGGGCCAACTGGGACCACTACTCGCACCCCATCACCTTCGCCTCCACCAGCGACCCGTGGGCGACGGTGACGGACTACAACGACTCCTCGCGCAGCGGCGCGTATTACGTCCCCGCGACGGCGGTCATCGCCTCGGGCACTGACGCGCACATGCACGTCATCAACCCGGGGCGCACGTTCATCGACGAGGCGTGGAACACCACGCGGCAGTCCACCACGGCGTACCGCGTGGGGCGCCACCACAAGATTGACCTCTACGGCCTGGGCCTGGGGCCGCAGAATGGCGTGCGGGCCTACGGCGGCTCCGCGGTGGGCGGGCTCATCCGCGGGTGGGAGACCACGCCCACGCATGCGGCGTACACCGGGAAGATTCAGCACGCCCTGGCCGTCGCCATCGACCGCGTGCAGCTGTACTACCAGTGCTGCGGAACGAGCGGCTACGACGCCAACGGCTACGGCACGGCGAAGGGCTACGTCTGGCCCGCCACCGAGCAGGACTGGGGCAGCGAGACGAACTACAAGGGCCGCGTGCCCATGGGTGCGTACTTCGCCATTCCGCCCACCGTGGACCTCAATGCCCAGGGCCTGACGGCGGAAGGGAAGATGGTGGCCCAGGCGCTCCAGGACTTCGGCGCCTACGTGACGGACGCGACGGGTGGCACGGTGGCCTTCTACGTGGAGCCGACCGCGCCGTCCTCGTTCGTGTCCAACCTGCGCCGCGACGCGCCCAAGCTGCGCTCGCTGATGCGGCGGGTGACGAACAACAGCGCCGCCACGCCCAACGGCCCCGGTGAGCGCCGGGTGCCGATGCTGCCCGCGCTGGCGCTTCCGCAGTAGGGACGCGCGGGGGCCGCGGCCTTCTTCTGGCCGCGGTCCCCCTCCCTGCGGAACCACGGCGTCGCCCAGGCCATCCGCACTGACTCCGTTCAGGGGAGGCCGCGCCGAAGCCCGGCTTTCCGGCCTCCGCAGTGGTCGCTCCTGACGGAACCTGCTCCGGCGGGTCTCAGTGGGTAGCCAGGAGTTCAGAGACACCTCCTGCCGCAACCCGCTTCTCTCATCTGCTCCGCTCGTTCAACGCCGTGGGCTGGACGCCTCACCTGGCACACTGTTCGGAAATGTCGGGACTTCTTCCGCCACAAAACCCCCGACATATCCGAACAGCACGCTGGCGGATGTCCCCGCCGGAGCGCGGTGGCACCGTGGACGCGACACGGAGGCCTCGGTCGCTCGGAGTTCGGCTCGAAACTTCTGGCTAACTGACCTGGCCCGGCAGCCGTCCGGCGGCGCTCGGTGCCAGCGTCGGCGCCTTGGGCCCCCGGGGCTTCATCATCCCCGCGGCCACCTTGACGATGAGGGCCCGGGGCAGGAAGCGGGGCAGGGCGACCTGGAAGCGGTTGCGCCAGCCGGGCACGACGGACGCGCGGCCCTGCTCCAGGGAGCGCAGGCCCAGCGCCGCCACCTCTCCGGGCGTGGCCATGGGCCCCACCGCCGCGTCGCGGGTGCCCACGACGTCGAAGAAGGCCGTCTCCACCGGCCCCGGGCACAGCGCCAGCACCCGCACTCCGCGCTCACGCGTCTCCGCCCACAGCGCCTCGGTGAAGGACAGGACGAACGCCTTCGTCGCGCCGTACACGGCCATGTATGGCACCGGCTGGTAGCCGGCGATGGACGAGACGTTGAGCACGCCGCCCATTCCGCGCGCCAGCATGGGCGCGAGGAACAGGTGCGTGAGGTCCACCAGCGCGGTGACGTTGAGCATCACCTGCTCATGCTCCCGCTCGAAGGCGTTGGTCTCGAAGTGGCCCAGCGAGCCGAAGCCCGCGTTGTTGATGAGCAAGTCCACCGGCAGGCCGCGTGCCTCACACGCGGCATGCAGCTCGCGCGGGGCGCCGGGGCGGCTCAAGTCCGTGGCCAGCACCTCCGCGCGGATGCCATGCGTCTTGGAGAGTTCGGTGGCCAGCGCGCGGAGCTTGTCCTCCGAGCGCGCCACCAGGACCAGGTCCATGCCACGGGCGGCGAGGAGCCGGGCGAAGGCCTCGCCAATGCCACCGGAGGCGCCGGTGATGAGGGCACGGTGCCCACGAGAGAGGAGTGCGTCAGCAGTCGGGAATGTCGAAGCGGTCATGTGCTAAGAATGTGAGCCCGGACTCACATTCTCAACTCGCATCCCGCTCACATTTCCGAAGGAGCCCTCCATGAAGTCCGCCGCCCCGCTCGCCCCTCGGAGAAAGCCGCGCCAGTCGCGCGCGCAGGCGACGTGCGACGCCATCATCACCGCCACCGCTCAGGTTCTGGTCAAGGAAGGCTATGACGCCGTGAGCACCAACCACGTCGCGCGCGTGGCGGGGGTGAGCGTGGGCTCGGTGTACCAGTACTACTCCAGCAAGGAGGCCCTGGTGCTGGCGGTGATGGAGCGCTACCGGGCCCAGGGGCTCGCCGAGCTGGAGGAGGGCGTCTCCCGGATGGCGGGCGCGACGCTGCGCGAGACGCTCCGGCAGCTCATCCGCCAGGTGATGGCGAGCAAGGCCTCCAACCCGCGCCTGCATCAGGTGCTGGTGGAGCAGCTGCCCCGGATGCGGCAGTTCCAGCAGGTGGACCCGTACACCGTGCGAATCCTCCGCGTGGTGCGCGCCTTCCTGGAGCCCCACGCCCGCGACGTCCGCCCGCAGGATTTGGACATGGCCACCTTCATCATCGTCAACACGGTGGAGTCCCTCACCCACGTGGCGCTGTTGGACCGTCCCGAGTACCTCACCCGAGAGTCCTTCGTGGACGAGCTATGCGCGCTGGTGGTCGGCTACCTCCAGCCGGAGCAGGAGGCCGCGCGGTACAGCGGGCGCACGCGCCGGGCGGACCACGCGCCCCGGACAGCCACCGCCAAGGCTCGCACGGCCCGGTCGTCCGCCAGGCGCTAAGGGTGTCTGACAGAACTGGCGGAAGTGCTCGGCAGCCCCGAGGACGGGATTGCCAACGCCCCGGTTTTGTCAGGCGCCAAGCCAGTCAGAGAGGTTCTCGCCGGGCCCTGTCGGCCCCTCCGAGCGGGATACGGTGGCTCCCCTGCAAGGACCGGGTCCGGATGGCCGGGTCCGGCACGCACGCAGCCGGCACGCTCACGGCGTGCCGCGCAGCACCTCGGCGTGGGTGATGCGGTCCAGCCGGAACGGGCGGCGCTCCGTCTTGCCCAGTTCCTGGCAGTCAATCCGCGTCTCGTGCCGGTCCATGATGACGGACATCACGCGCACGTCGCGCGTCGTCTCCAGGTAGTTCCCGTCCACGTAGGTGATGCGCAGTGGCTGCTGCTCGAACCACGCGCGCTCAATGGCCTCGCGCACGGCCTTGCGCGCGGGCAGCGCCGGCACGCCCAGGAACGACAGCTCCTTCAGCCGTGTGAGCAGCTCGCGCTGCGCGGACGTGGACAGCGCGGAGCGCACCTTGTCGAGCGCGGACTCCAGCGTGTCGGTGAAGGGCAGCAGGCGCATGTCGATGGCAAAGCGCCCCAGCGCGACGATGAGCGCGGCCTCGCGAGCAGTGAAGTTCACAGGCGGAAGGCTATAGCTGCGGTCCAGCGCATAGCCACCCCCCCGCCCGCGCTCGGCGGCGAGCGGCATGGCGGCGGCGCGCAGGGCATCCAAATCCCGATAAATCGTCCGGATGGTGACGCCGAAGCGCTCGGCCAGGGTCTCCGCGGTGACTCCCGTGCGGCGACCCCGGAGGTATTCGGCGAGGGCGAAGAGTCGCTCGGTCCGCTGCATGGAATGAAACCTGACATACCACTGTCACCCCCATGCCTCAAGATGACGGTCCACACCGTCACCCGGCGCAGGGCACACCTTGCATCGCGTGCACGGAGGGGCTTGCATCATGAGCGTTCTCGACTGCCACCCGACCCGGGGCACTGCCCCCGCACCCACCCGCATGCCCAACCCGATGGAGGATGAGTGGCTGTGGGGCTGGGACCCGACGCCGGGCATCGTCTCGGTATGGGCGGAGCCGGACGGCAGGGCCTTCATCTGGCGGCGGCTGCCCGGCACGGGCGGGCTGGTGCGAGAGGACGTGCGCTTCCGCCCCTGGCTCCTCCTGGCCTCGCTGGAGGACCTTGCCCACCTGGGACCCCGGCTCCGTCCCGAGCGCGAGGGCCCCGCGCCGGGCCGCGTGACGTGGGAGGAGTTGGAGGGGCCCGGTGCGCTGCGCTACCTCGTCCGCGCGGAGGACGGGCGAGCACTCGCGGGGGCCGTGCTGCAAGGGGCTTCGCGGCGGCTGGGGCGTCCCTTCGGGCACCTGCGGGATTTGGACGCCAACACCGCGCTCGCGCTGCCGCCCGAGGAGCAGTACCTCATCGCCTCCGGGCGCACGTACTTCCGGGACCTGGGCTTCCATGAGCTGCAACGGCTCCAGTTCGACCTGGAGACGACGGGGCTGGACCCCGAGACAGACCGCATCTTCCTGGTGGCGCTGAGGGACCCCGCGGGCGGCACGGAGGTGCTCGACGCGCACGGGGACGACGACGCCGCCGAGGCCGACCTCCTCCAGCGCCTGATGGAGCGCATCCGCGTCCACGACCCGGACGTCATCGAGAACCACAACCTGCACGGCTTCGACCTGCCCTTCCTCGCGCGCAGGGCGCGGCTGCTCGACGTGCCGCTCGGGCTGGGCCGCGCGGGG
>JBKGHK010000511.1:0-7437 GCA_046520375.1 Pyxidicoccus sp. 3LFB2 | reverse complement strand
GCCAAGGCCGCGCTGGCCACGGTGGGCAAGGAGGCCGGTGAGGCCGCCGTCAAGGCGGGCGCGAAGGCCGCCGCGGGCACCGCCGCCAAGACGCTGGGCCGGTTCGCTCCGGGCGTCAACGTGGCCATCGCGGCCGTCGACGTGGCCAACGCGGGCGCGACGCTGATGGACAAGAACGCGAGCACCGGCAAGAAGGTGACGTCGGTCATCACCGCGGTGGGCTCCATCGCCGCGGCCACCAACATCCCCATCGTCAGCCAGGTGGGCGCCGCGGTCTCCACGGTGTCCAGCATCGTGGGCGCCTTCTTCTAAATCAGCGGCCACACCTTCGTGGTTTGTCAGAGCGGCTCGGCTGGACTATGCCTAAGTCCATGCCGAGCCGTCGCTTTTCTCCCCATTGGCGCGGACGCTGGCAGGCCTATCTTCCGGGAGCCTTCGTGAGCAGCAAGCAAGGGAATCAAGGACCAGGTCGGGGCGTCGAGCGCCTTCTCAAAATCAGCCCGGTGGTGAGCACCGCCTCCGCCGAGGCCCTCAAGCTTCCCAGCGTGGCGGCCCCCTCCCTGGAGGGAATCTCCGTGCGCGTCCCCACCCCGGAGGACCTGACCGAGGAGGACCTGCTGCGGGGCTTCCACGAGAAGCGCCGGGCCCTGGCCACCACGCGCGAGCGTCAACCGGGCGAGGCGCTGGACATGGGCGACGACGTCCAGCTCAACATCGTGGGCTACTGCGATGGGAAGCTCATCCCCTTCTCCGCGCGCTTCGGCATGACGACGGAGCTGGCGCCCATCGAGGCGCTGCCCGGCTTCTGCGAGGCCGTGGCGGAAGGGGGCAAGGTGGGCGAGTCCATGCAGATTGCCCTCGAGCTGCCGGCCACCTACCCGGTGGAGCACCTCCAGGGGAAGCCGGCGCGCTTCCTGGTGGACGTCGTGTCCGCCCGTCAGGTGACGCTGCTGCCGGAGAGCTCCCCCGAGTTCTTCGAGAAGCTCGGCATGGGCAGCACCCTCGAAGAAGTGATGGACAACCTCCGCGAGGAGCTGGAGGACGAGCTCGCGGGACAGCTCTGGGTGCAGGCCCAGGACATGGTGCTGGACGAGCTGGCCCGGCGCGCGCCGGTGGAGCTGCCGCGGGCGCTGGTGGACGAGGAGCTCCGCCGCCGCTGGGTCCAGGCCGAGGGACAGGGCCTGGTCGAGTACCAGTTCGACGTCGAGGAGCAGCAGGAGGCGCTCCAGGGCTGGCTCACGGACCCCACCACGCGCGCGGACGCCGAGCGCCGGCTGCACATCGGCATCGTGCTCAAGGCCGTCACCGAGGCGGAGAAGCTGCAGCTCACTCCAGAGAAGCTCGAGGAGCTGATTCGCGACCACATGGAGCCCTTCGGGTTCTCCGCGGAGGAGGTCCACGCCGCCCTGCGCGAGACGCCGGAGACGACCCGGCGCCTGACCGAGCTGGGCTGGCACCTGCTCGCCGTGGAGCACGTCATGAACAAGGCGAAGGTCACCTTCGAAGGCGCGGAGCCGGGCTGAGGCGCTCGCCGGCAGCCCGTCCCGTCCGGGGGCGGGCTGCGTCCTTCCTCCCGCCGCGCCTGGCCGTCAGCCCTCGCTGTGCCACAGCCCCAGGCCGCCCAGCAGGCCCATGCCCAGGAACAGCGCGGCAAGCCCCCACGTCTGGCGGCGAGACCACTTGAGCGACTCGCCATACCGGTGGCCGCACACCAGGATGAGGACGGCGAACCCCAGGCAGATGCATGCGGGCCCCAGGGCGACCAGCAGCTTGCGCTGAGTCCCGCTCACGTCGAGGACGGCCAGCAGCAACAACGGCCAGAAGCCGATGACGAGCAGGCCGAGCACGAGGCCGATTCCCTTGACCGTCTCGGGCTCGGACAGCTCCGTGAAGTCCAGGAACCGCTGCCACCGGGAGCGGGGCGGCTCCTGGGGCGCGCGGCGACGTCGGGGGGCGGTGGGCAGCACGCTCGGGTTCTAGTGCAGCCCGGCCCCTATTTGAAGATGCGGCTCAGCGCTGGCAGTAGCTGGGCATGGTGCTCGGCAGTCCGCCCGCGTAGGGCGAGGGGACGGTGCCGAACGGGTGCGCCTGGAGGAACTGCCACACCGCCGCGCGCGCGTCCGTGGGGATGGTGTGCCCCCGGCCGTGGTTGCACAGCATGGCGAACTGGTTCTTGGACCTCAGGTCGTTGTAGTAGTTCTGGCTCACCGTCTGGAAGTTGATGACCACCTGGTCGGACGGGCCGCCGTGGAAGATCATCGCGGCGAACTTGTTCGTCGGGTCCTGCGTCGGAATCGTGGAGACCCTTCCACCCGAGTAGGTCGCCACGCTCGCGATGTAGCCGGAGCGGCGGTAGCTCATCTGCGTGGTGTTCAGGCCTCCCGCGCTCATGCCCATGCTGTGGATGCGGCTCACATTGACGCCGACCTTCTGGATGGCGCAGGCCAGCACCTCGTCGGCCACGCGGAAGTCATCGTCCCGCGACGTGGACGAGACGTAGAACCAGGGGAAGGTGCCCGCGGCCGGGTCTCTCGCCGGCGCCGCGATGATTCCCCCCTGGGCCTTGATGGCGGCAATCTGCGTCGTGCCGATGCCCGTGGTGGCCTCCGTCGGCTGGCTCCCCGTGCCGTGCCAATAGAAGACGAGCGGGCCATCCAGCGTCCGGGCCGCGTCCGAAATCCAGATGCGAACCGCGCGGGGGGCGATGCCCGCCGGCCGGAAGGTCAGCGTCCCCTCCGTGAACTCGGGGCAGGGGCCCGTGGGCGTGGGAAGGAAGGCGGGCGAGGGCTGCGCCAGACTGGCGCTCGACGCAGCCAGCGCCTCGGAGGCGCCGTCCTCCGCGCCGTTCCATGCGCCTGCTTCTTCTCCGCCACAGGCGGATACGGTCACGACAAGAGCGGTGGCGAGAATCTTCTTCATGGCAACAACCTCCGGGTGAGGCAGCAGCAATGGGAAGACAGCATTTGCGCGCTCCCGGCCCGCAAGTAAAGCAAAACAAGATAGACATAAAAGTTAAGCAATTCATGCTTTTCCTGTCGTAACGCAGCTTGATGGGGACACTGGCCGTCACCGGGGAGGCCTGAGATAAGGCGGGGCCCCCGCCTGCCCCGCACGTGTACCTCCATGACCTCCAACGTGGCTGCCCCCCCTGCCGCAACGAGCGCGCTCCGCATCCCGGGTTACCGGACGTTTCTCATCACGTTCATGTTGGCGATGATGGCCGACAACATCGAGCACGTGATCAGCTACTGGGTGACGTTCCAGAAGTTCCACTCGGCGGCGCTGGGCGGGTTCGCGGTGGTGTCCCACTGGCTGCCGTTCCTGGTGTTCTCGGTGCCGGTGGGGGCGCTGAATGACCGGTTCGACTCCAGGCGCCTCATCCAGGCCGGCATGGTGCTCTTCATCGCCGCGTCCGTGGGGTGGGGCTACTTCTTCGTCACGGACTCGTTGCAGATGTGGCACGCGATGGTGCTCCTGACGCTCCATGGCTGCGCGGGCGTCCTCTGGAGCACCTCCAGTCAGATGCTGCTCTACGACATCGTGGGCCCGGCCTCGCTGGCCAGCGCGGTGCGCCTGAATGCGACGGCCCGATACCTGGGCGTCCTGGTGGGCCCCGGCGTGGGCAGCATCATCATGCAGACGCTCGGGCCCACCCGGGGCATCTTCGTCAACACGCTGTTCTATCTGCCGCTGCTGCTCTGGCTGGTGGGCGCACCCCATGGCCGGCACTTCCGGGGCGTGACGACGGGCCCCAAGCGGGCCGTCCGGGGCCTGGCCGACATCATCCAGACGCTGCGCGACGTGCGGGGGATGCCCGTCGTCGCGGCCATGGTGTTGCTGGCGGGGGCCGCCTCCTTCTTCATTGGCAACAGCTACCAGGCGCAGATGCCGGGCTTCGCCCATGACCTGGGCCATGGAGACCCGGGCATGGCCTATACGCTGCTGCTGGGCGCGGACGCGGCCGGTGCGCTGCTCGCGGGCGTCCTGCTGGAGACGCGCGGGACGTGGCTGCCGACGACGGCGACCTCCGCGTTGAGGATGGCCTTCCTCTGGGGCTGCTCGCTCTTCGCGTTCTCGTTCATGAGCTGGTATCCGGCGGCCATCTGCGTGCTGTTCGTGGCCGGGTTCCTGGAGCTCTCCTTCAGCAGCATGACCCAGGCCATCGTGCAGCTGAACGCGCCGGACGCCATCCGGGGCCGCGTCCTGGGGCTCTTCAGCATGTCGGCCCTGGGCCTGCGGGCGTTCAGCGGGGTGACGGTGGGGCTGCTGGGAAGCGTGACCAACACCCACCTGTCGCTCGCGCTGTCCGCCCTGGCCTTCGTGGGGGTGGCCGGCCTGCTGTTGTTCCGCCAGCCCAGGCAGGGCGCCTAGGCCGACCGGCCCGGGCCGCGTCGTGGCGTCAGACGGTGGTGGGAATGAACACGCCGGGCGCGAACCAGCTCATGGAGATGTACACGCCCCGGCCGCGGTCCAGGTTCTTCAGCAACCGCAGCGCGCCGGCGATGAACCCGGCGGACGCCAGGATGAACGGAGCCGCGGGGCCCGTCACCGGGCCGATGGCGGCGGCGATGGCGTTGACCGGCTCGGCCACGCTGATGAAGTCGCGCAGATTCTCACTGCTGACTTCGATGTGGAAGCCCCAGAAGAAGGTGCGGACGATGGGCCCCCCGTCGCGGCGCGCGACGCGGCGGAGAGGTCCAACGCCGGGAAGCGGTGCTGCAGCTCGGCGCGCACCTCCGCCCAGTTGCCCTCGCCGCCTTGCTGTGTGTCTTTGACTTGTGTTTGCATTGTATTGCTCCTGTCGTCTGATGGAGTCCCGACAGGGCGTTTGTGACGGTCGCGGCCTTCCCGTGGCGGCTCCCGGCCCGCGAGCGGATGCTTCAGGGCAAGGGCTTCCTCCTCTGTTCGCTCGGCGCGGACGAGGACGGCCATGCTCGCTGCAGCAGATTCCTGGCGGTTTCCTGTTGAACTGTTGGCTTGCTCAAGAGACAATTCAGTTGCATTGCGGCCGGGCTTTGCATGGTTGTTGGAATTCTACACGCAATGGGAATCTTCATGCGAAGTCCTCGTATTGCCTCTCTCGTGACCTGCCTTTCATTGGTGGCTTGCTCAGGGCAGTCCCAGCCCGAGGAGCCGTCCGCGCAGCCCCCGCCTGCTTCGGCTGAAGTCTCCAGGAAGTTTCTCAAGTCAGCAAACGCGGCTCCTGGCGAGTACATCGTGGTGCTCAATGAAGCGCCTGGGCTGGCCCGTCTTCCAGTGGCGGACCAGGTCAACCACCTGATGGCCCGGCATCCCGGCAACGTCTCCCATACCTACGAGCACGCCCTGCGGGGATTCGCCGCCCGGATGAGCGAGGAGGATGCGCAGGCGCTCGCGGCGGACCCCTCCGTGAAGTATGTCACCGAGAACTCGCGAGTGACGAAGCACGCCACCCAGTTCAATGCCCCCTGGGGACTGGACCGGGTGGACCAGGTCAACTCTACGCTCAATGGAACCTACAACTATGCCGTCACCGGCGCGGGCGTCCATGTCTATGTGATTGACTCGGGAATCCGTGTTACCCACTCTGATTTCGGTGGAAGGGCCACGGCGGACTTCACTGCCATCAATGATGGCAATGGTGCCCTGGACTGCGAGGGGCATGGAACGCACGTCGCGGGAACGATTGGAGGGAATACCTGGGGCGTTGCCAAGGGGGTGAGGCTGCATTCCGTGCGTGTCCTCGGCTGCAATGGGAAGGGCACCACCGCCCAGTCAATCGCCGGAATCGACTGGGTGGCCGCGAATCGCATTCTGCCAGCCGTTGCAAATTACAGTGTCGGAGGGCCAGAGGATCCGGCCCTGGATGATGCGGTCCTTGGGGCCATCGCCGCAGGGGTCACCTTCGTCGCGTCCGCGGGGAATGAAGGCCTCAACGCCTGCTGGGACAGTCCCGGTCGCGTCCCCGAGGTGTTGACGGTGGGGGCGACGAATGCCTCGGATACCCGCGCCAGTGGTTCCAACACGGGCCCGTGCGTCGACCTCTTCGCGCCTGGCGTTGGAATCACTTCCGCATCGAACGCCTCGAATACCGCCAGCGAAATCATGGACGGCACTTCAATGGCCGCCCCCCATGTCGCTGGCGCAGCCGCGCTCTTCCTTCAGTACAACCCGGGGGCCACACCGGCGCGCGTCCACGCCGCGCTGACGGGCTTCGCCTTGATGTCCAAGGTTCAACAACCGGGGCCGAACAGCCCCAATCGCCTGCTGCACACGCCGCTGCTCGGCGAGCCCGGTACCACCCTCGTGGCACAAATCTCCGGGCTCTGTCTGGACATCTTTGATGCGAGCTTCACCCCTGGAGTGATGCTCATCCAGTACCCGTGTCTGGGTGACGCGAATCAGTGGTTCAGCCTGTACCCTGTCGGCGGGGGCTATTATCAGATTGTCGTTCGCCACTCCGGCCAGTGCCTCGATGTCAACAATGGAAGCACGGCCCCCGGTACGAGCATCATCCAGTATCCGTGTAACGGCGAGGACGGGCAGCGCTTCTACATGCAGCCCATGGGTGGCGGCTACCATCGCTTCATTGCCAAGCACAGCGGCCAGTGCCTGGATGTCAATGGAGGCAGCACGGGCCCAGCACAGATCATCCAGTGGACCTGCAATGGCGAGGCAGGGCAGAACTTCCGGGTGAACTGACGCCGCCGTGTCAGTCGCAGCCACCGCACGAGCCTTGACTCGTGCGGTGGTCGGCCCGCGAGGTGTGCCGCCTACCGCCGCGCACCTCAGTCGATCTGCAGCTCGGAGATCTTGTGCGGCCGGTCGCTGATGGCGTCCATGATCTTCCCGAAGCCGAAGGTCAGCAGGCCGATGCCGGCGCCCACCGCCATGCCCAGCGGTCCCCCAATCGCGCCCACTGCCACCGCGCCGCCGAGGCTGCCGGCGATGCCGACCGCGCCCTTGGTAATCTGTGCCGGGTCGTTGACCTTCGCGCCGTTGACGATGTCGAACACGCCACCCGCCGTGCCGCCCACCGCGCCCAGCACGTTGGCCGCGCCGCCCACGCTCTTGAGGGCGGAGAGCGCCTTGCTCCCGGCGCTCGCCGTCACGCCGGCCACCTTGCCGATGCCGCCCATGCCCTTCACCGAGTCCAGCACCGTGCTGGTGATGGCGCTGGCCACCTTCGGGTTCGCCAGCGTCTTCGCCCAGGGGATGTTCTGCGACGCCTTGGACGTGGTGGTGAGCGCGCCCGCGTTCTTGAAGCCCTGGATGGCCTCCACGAACGCCGTGCCGCCGGTGTAGAGGCTCACCGCGCCGGTGGCCGTGTCCGTCACGCCCTCACGATGTCCGGCATGTTGTTCTCACGGATGCCGCGCAGCGACATGCCGCCCGCCACCCACGCTGGCCACGCCGCCCAGCGTGGTGGCGCCGCCCTGCGCCGCGTTCAGCCCTTGC
>JBKGHK010000510.1:0-7440 GCA_046520375.1 Pyxidicoccus sp. 3LFB2 | reverse complement strand
CGGCGTCTTCTACGTGGGCCCGGTGAACGCGTCCGCACCGGCGGTGCACAGGGGGGCTGGGGGCGGGCCGGGGGGCGCGGCCTGTGCGGCGGCGCGCTGCCTGGGAATGGCCTCGCCGAACAGGTCCTTGATGGCGGAGACGGCGCCCAGGGCGGCGGTGGCCTCGTAGGGGATGAACATCTTGTTGTCGCCCTTGCCCAGCTCCTGGAGGGTCTCCATGTAGCGCAGCGCGAGCACCTCGGGGGTGGCGCGGCCCTGGTGGATGGCCTCGAAGAGCAGGCGGGTGGCCTCGGCCTTGCCCTCGGCCTCCAGCATGACGGCGCGCTTGTGGCCCTCGGCGCGGGCCACCTCGGCGTCGCGCTCGGCCTCGGCGCGGAGGATGCGGGAGATCTTCTCGCCCTCGGCCTGGAGGATGGCGGCGGACTTGTCGCCCTCGGCCTTCGTCACTTCGGCGCGGCGCTCGCGCTCGGCGGTCATCTGCTTGGCCATGGCGGCCTTGATGGCCTGGGGCGGCTCGATTTCGCGCAGCTCCACGCGCGTCACCTTCACGCCCCACTTCTCGGTGGCCTCGTCCAGGACGATGCGCAGCTTGGTGTTCACCGTCTCGCGGCTGGTGAGCGTCTGGTCCAGCGTCAGCCCGCCCATGACGTTGCGCAGGTTCGTCATGGTGAGCTGCTCAATCGCCAGCGCCAGGTTCTCCACCTGGTAGAGCGCCTTCGCGGGGTCGACAATCTGGTAGTAGATGACCGAGCCGACCTCCATGTTGACGTTGTCATGGGTGATGACCTGCACGGTCTCGAAGCCCATGACCTGCTCGCGCAGGTCCACCAGGTTGCTGCGCATGACGCGGTTGCCCGCGCGCATCTCGATGGCCCGGGGGCTGTCGAGGAACGGGATGAGGATGTTGAGCCCGCTGGTGGCCACGTTGTGGAACTTGCCCAGCCGCTCCACGACCATGACCTTGGCCTGCGGGACGATGCGGATGCCGGTGATGAGGGCGAAGCCCACCACCACCGCCGCGATGACGAACAGTACGGTCAGGAAGTCCATCAGGCCCTCTCCCTCTTCTGGTGTTCCCCGGCGGGAACGGAAAGTGACGCCGAAGGGCGGCGCACCCAAAGCTTGAGACCTTCCACCTGCTCCACGGTGACGCGCTCGCCCTCGGCCACGAGCCCCGACAGGGAGCGCGCCGACCACAGCTCGCCGTTGATGCGCACGGTGCCCCCATGGGGCTCGCCGAGCGCCTCCACCACCACCGCCTCCTGACCGAGCATCGCCTCGATGCCTGTCTTCAAATGCGAGGCGGTCCGCATGAAAACGGTTTTGAAGAGGGTGCGCGACGCGGCGAAGAGGCTGGCGGACACGGCGGTGAAGAGGAAGAGCTGGACGTTGATGCCCAGGCCGAGCGACGCGGCGAGCGAGGAGACCAGCGCTCCCACGGCGAACCAGAGCATCACGAAGCCAGACAGCTTGATTTCCAGCCCGCCGCAGACCAGCGCAGCGACCATCCAGAGCTGCCAGGCAGTGGGGGTGAGGTCCATACTTCCTGTTTGGCAGCCGCCTCGCCGTCCTGTCAAACCCGGTGGCCGGGCATGGGAGGGGGCAGGAAACAATCGCCCTGGGGCCGGGGGTTCCGGCTCCGGACCACCGCCCTATCCTGGATATCCATGCCGTTCCTGTCCATTCGTGGCGCGCAGCTCTACTACGAGGACACTGGGGGGCCCGGTGAGCCGGTGGTGTTCAGCCACGGCCTGCTGTGGGACTCGCATCTGTTCTCGCGGCAGGTGGAGGCGCTGAAGGGCCGCTACCGCTGCATCTGCTACGACCACCGGGGGCAGGGCCACAGCGAGGCGCCCGAGGACGGCAAGCCGATAGACCTCCGCACGGTGTACGAGGACGCGGTGGCCTTCATCCAGGCGCTGCGGCTGGCGCCGTGCCACTTCGTGGGGCTGTCGATGGGGGGCTTCGTGGGGCTGCGCGTCGCGGCGCGGCATCCGGAGCTGCTGCGCTCGCTGGTGCTGCTGGACACCTCGGCGGGGGCGGAGCTGCCGAGCAACCTGCCGCGCTTCCGGCTGCTCGCGGCGGTGACGCACTGGCTGGGGCTCGGTCCGGTGGTGGACCGCATCATGCGCATCTACTTCGGGCCCACCTTCATGAACGACCCGGCCCGGAAGGCGGAGCGGGAGGCGCTGCGTCGGCAGCTCGCCCGAAACCCGCGCGCGGTGTGGCGGGCCATGGATGGGGTCATCAACCGGCGCAGCGTGGAGGGCGAGCTGCACCGCATCCTCACGCCGACGTTGATTCTGGTGGGCGAGGAGGACGCGGTGACGCTGCCGGAGATGGCAGACCGGCTGCACGAGCGCATCGCCGGCTCACGGCTGATGCGGCTGCCGCACGGCGGCCACATGAGCAACCTGGAGCAGCCGGAGGCGGTGAATGCCGCCATCTCCTCGTTCCTGGACGAGGTGTCCGCGGAGCAGCTCCAGGCGGTGTGAGGGGCGCGCCCTTCAGGTGTCGAAGCGGAAGGGGGTGTCCGCGCAGGAGGCGCGCGTGGCGAACTGCTGGCAGAACCGGGTCAGCTCGGCGTAGGGCGCCGTCGGCAGGACCTCCCGGAACTCCAGATGCTGCACGAGGCAGAAGAGGGTGACCTCGAGGAAGCTCAAGTCCCGCTGCGGCGGGAGCTCGGCGAGAGCGGAGCCCGCGTGCTGCTCCAGCCAGGACATCATGTCGAGCAGCGCCTTGCGCTGCTTCTGGTAGTGGACGGTGGTGTCGCTGGCGCCGCCGACCTTGGACATGACCAACGTCACTTCAGTGGCCATGGCCTGAAGGACGAGCTCCTGCGCATTGGCCGTCACGGGGATGGTCAGGTCCTCGGGCCAGACCACGCGGGGTTTGAGGCTGGAGCGTCGGTACAGCTCGCGGCAGATATTGAGCGCACCGAACCAGGCCCCCTGGGGCGTCTGGAGGACGGGGATTCTGAGCGCGGGGTTGCCGCCATAGTCCCCCGGGTTGGGGGACATGAGGTCTCGCACCACCTGGAGGGAGTAGTCGACGCGAAGCTCCGCGGCGAAGATCCGCGTGATGCGCGTGAAGTGTGAACTCGAGCGGCCGATGATGACAGGGGTTGCGGACTCTTCGAGCGCGGCGGGCATACGCGTTCCTCCGAGGCGGGGCTTCGCGCAGGCACTATAGGGGTTTCCGTCGCCGGGGGCTCCGTATCATGTCCGCGCGCTCCGGCCGGCCCGAGACGGGGCAGGGGCCAGCCGAAGCGCCGGGCCGCCTTTAGCGACCGGCGGAAGCAGAGAGCGCCGCGGGCTGCGACTGCTCGCCGCACACGTGCTGCGACTCGGACTGCTCGGCCTCGTCCTGGCTCACGGACGCCGAGGGCTCGGCCTGGGCGCCAGAGCAGACACCGCCGTCATAGTCTCCACAGGTGATGATGCGGCCCAGCCACAGGCACTGCGCACTGCACGAGGCATTCTGCCAATCGGTACAGAGCTCGTCACAATCCTCGGGGCGGGCCGAAGCGGTGGTGGGGGCGAGGGTGAGGAAGGCGGTGGCGACCAGCAGGGACTTCAAAAGCTTGCTCATGATTCCTCCATCCGTGTGAGGATTGCCATCCCACGTGGATGAGAGGTGAAGCGCAAGCAAATACGTGTTGCCCTGTCGGGCACCGGAGGCAAGTCACCGCTGGCCAGGACTGAGCCGCACGATGCTGGGGGGGCCCGGGCAAGGCGCTCCAATTCGGCTTCCGCAGCTTGGGGGTCGAACTCCAGGACATGCGATGCGGCCCACTCTCGCACATGGGGGTTGCTGCTTCCCATCAACCTTCCGGCAGCTGTTGCCCCGGCCGGCCCGAGACGAATCAGGGGCCGGTCGAAGCTCCAGCGGTACTCAGCTCTCGGCGGCCGCCGGCTGCGACTCCTCGCCGCACACGTTCGACGACTCGGCCTGCTGCGCCTCATCCTGGCTCACGGACGCCGAGGACTCCGAGGGCTCGTCTCGGGCGCCGACGCAGATGCCGTAGTCCCCGCAGGTCGTGACGTATCTGCCCATGGCACAGAGCTGCGTGCACGAGCTGTACTCGAAGTCACAGGCCTCATCGCAATCCGGCGGAAGCGCCAGGGCGGCGGTGGGGGCGAGGGTGAGGAAGGCGGTAGCGACCAGCAGGGACCTCAGAATCTTGCTCATGACTCCCCCATCCGGGGTGGACTGCCTCGCCAAGGTGATAGGAATTGGCGTGCGAGTAAATACGCACTTTCCCGCAGGAAGTCCGGTAGCCTTCCCGCCCACATCTTCCCCGAAGGAGACTCGATGCGATTCGTCCTCGTTCATGGTTCCTGGCAAGACGAGCGGTGCTGGAAGACGGTCCGTGCCCACCTCGAAGCGGAAGGGCACGAGGTGCACACGCTCACGCTGCCGGGAAATGGTGAGAAGGCGAAGCCCTCCGTCACGATGGCCGAGACGGCAGGGGCGGTGGTCGACCTCATCGAGAGCCGTAACCTGCGCGACGTCATCCTCGTGGGGCACAGCTTCGGTGGCGCGGTGGTCCAGCTCGCCGCGCAGCGGGTGGCGGAGCGGCTCAAGCGGCTCGTCTTCTACAACGCGTATGTGATTGAGAACGGCAGGTCGGTGTTCTCCTACGTACCGGCATCGATGGCGGGAGCCTTCCAGGCGCTCGCGTCGCCGGACGGGACGCTGACCCTCCCGTTCGAGTTCTTCCGCGACCACCTGATGAACGACGCGGACCTGGCCACGGCCCGGGCGGCGTACGAATTCATGTCCCCCGAGCCGCTGGCCCGGAGCGCGGAGTCGCTGGACCTCACGGGCTTCTACGCGCTGCGAGTCCCACGGTCCTATCTGTATGCCTTTGGCGACAACGTGTATCCGGCGACGGAGTTCAGCTGGCACCCCGGCATGTCGCAGCGGCTCGGCGACTTCCGTCTCGTGGTGATTCCCGGAGGACACGAGCTCATGTTCTCCGACCCGAAGGCGCTGGCCCGGGGGCTTGTCACCGCAGGCCAGGACTGAGCGGCGGGAGCGGGGCGCCGCGTTGCAGGCCCTCCGGATCCGGGGGGCTCAGTTCGATCTGGCCAGCTCCACGGCGTCCGCGCCGGCGGGCTGGCGGAGCGGGCATGACGGGTCGTTCACCGCACGCCAGATCACTTCCGCCACGTCGAGTGACCGGGTGGACAGCCCCGAGGGCTGCCCCGTGATTCTCTCGAAGACGCTCCGCGAGAAGTCGGAGTACGCCTCGGGGATGGCGACGCCCTGCTTCCGCATCAGCGCCTGTGCGTTTTGAGAGAAGGGCGTCTCCCGGGACTGCCCCGGAATCACGAGGCTCACCCGCACATTGAAGGGCTGGAGCTCCAGCGCGAGCGACTCGGTGAACGCGTTGAGCGCGGCCTTGCTCGCGGTGTACACGGCAAGCATCGGGAGCGGCTTCAGCGTCGTGGCCGACGAGACGTTCACGATGACCCCCGCCTTCCGTTGCCGGAACTGAGGCAGGACCGCCTGGGTCACGGCCATCGCACCGAACGTGTTCGTTTCGAAGGTGGCGCGGACCGTGTCCATCGAGGTGCCCTCGAAGACACTCAGCAGGCCGACGCCCGCGTTGTTGACCAGCACGTCGACCGGTCCGGCCGCCTCCATCATCTTTCGAATGCTCTGCGGGTCGGTGACGTCGAGCGCGAGCACGCGCAGGTGCTCGGACCGGGGCAACACGTCCTCGCGCGGCGTGCGCATGGTGGCGATGACCTTCCAGCCGCGCTCGAGGAAGTAGCGGGCGGTTTCGAGGCCGAATCCGGACGAGCATCCGGTGATCAAGATTGTCTTCATGGTGTCTCCTGGCGGTGGTGGTTGCGCTCAGAACGATAGGGAGCGGAGACCGGACGTGCTACAACAGGGAGTCCGCATTTCATTTGCAGGAGTCCGGTCATGCTCGATCCGCTCGCGGAAGTGGTCACGCTGCTCCAGCCGAGCGCCCCGTTCTCGAAGCGCGTCAGCGGTGCAGGCCGGTGGAGCGTTCGGCGCGCGGAAACCGGGAGGCCCTTCTACTGCGCGGTCTTCGAGGGTGCGCTCCGCCTCGCGGTCGACGGACGAGCGCCGGTGATCCTCGAGAAGGGGGACTTCGTCTTGATCCCGTCGGCGTTCGACTTCACGGCGTCGAGCCTCGAGCCGCCGAAGGGGAGGCGCGACACCGAGCCTGTCGTGTTGCCGGATGGCGAAATCAGACACGGCAATCCCAGTGGCCCGCCGGATGTTCGAATGCTGGTGGGCTACTGCGTCTTCGCTTCCCCGGATGCGGGCCTGCTCGTCTCGCTCCTTCCGCGGTTCGTGCACGTTCGCGGCGAGCGGAGGCTCTCCACCCTGGTGGAGCTCGTGAGGGAGGAGTCCCGCGAACGGCGGCCCGCGCGCGAGGTCATCCTCGCCCGCCTCCTCGAAGTGCTTCTCATCGAAGCCCTCCGCTCCACGGCGGGCACCGAGGCGTCGCCGGGCCTCCTGCGCGGGCTCTCCGACGAGCGCGTTGCCGTCGCGATACGACGGATGCACGAGAGCCCGACCCGGGCGTGGACGGTCGCGCAGCTGGCGAAGGAGGCCGCGCTGTCCCGTTCGGCGTTCTTCGAACGCTTCAATCGCGCGGTGGGCGTTGCCCCGATGGAGTACCTGCTCGGCTGGCGCATGGCGTTGGCGAAGAACCTGCTGCGGCGCAAGGAAGTCACCGTCGCCGAGGTCGCGGAGCAGGTTGGCTACAGCTCCGCGAGCACCTTCAGCGTTGCCTTCAGTCGTCACGTCGGACTGCCGCCAACGCATTACGCGCGGGAGCAGGCGGAACCGCGGCACCCGTGACTTCGGCGGTGGCGCGCGGAAGTGACCCGTGGAGGCTGCGCTTCCTCGCCGTGGACGGGCCGGGCCCCTCGACAGGTCAGGCGGCCTCTCAGCAGGAGAGGGGACCCTTTCGCGGAGTGTCCAGTGCAAAACCGGACGCGGGGTGGGTCAACCGGCCTGGATCGTCCTCATTCGCGGCAACCCATGAAGTCTCCATGCTCGTCGAGTGCAGATCCAACCTAGCGCCTGAACGCCCGCTCAGTATGTTGATCCGTTGTGGACTACGCCGAGCTCGTCTGTCGCTCCAACTTCTCGTTCCTGCGCGGCGCCTCCCATCCGGAGGAGCTGGTAGCCACGGCCGCGAGGCTCGGGCTGCGCTCGCTGGCGCTGACGGACGCGGATGGGCTGTACGGGGTGGTGAAGGCGCACCTGGCGGCGAAGGAGCACGGCCTGAAGCTCATCCTCGGGGCCGAGCTGACGCTGGAGGACGCCCCGCCGGTGGTGGTGTACGCAGCGGACGCGGGCGGGTACGCGAACCTGTGCAGCCTGGTGTCGCAGAGCCGGATGACGCACCCGAAGGGGGAGGCGGGGCTGCCATGGCGGGCGCTGGCG
>JBKGHK010000050.1:0-27022 GCA_046520375.1 Pyxidicoccus sp. 3LFB2 | reverse complement strand
CGTGCTCCACAACTGCGCCCTGCTCATGTCCGCACCAGGGTCGAGACAGAGCCAACGTTCGTTCCACGTCGGCCCCCCTCGGGGTGGCTGTCTTTTCGCTCAGCCCCGCAGCCTGGCAATCGCGGCTTCGTAGGCCGACTGCAGCCTGGAGAAGACCGACTCCCTGGGCGCCGGCGCGTCCAGGTGGAGGTGCCGCAGCTCCTCCATGAACTCGGACCACAGCTTGGGGCCTCCGTCCTCGAGGATCTTCGCGCGGACGGAGAGCTCTTCCGACGCGGGCGTGTGACGCAGGCCCCAACCGCCCATGTGGGCCAGCAAGGGCACCAGCGCGATGGAGGCTTCGGTCAGGCTGTAGATGGCCTTCTGCTTGTGGGTGGGGTCGTCGCGACGGGAGACCAATCCCGCCTTCTCCAGGTGCTTCAGCCGGTCGGCCAGGATGTTCGAGGCGATGCCTTCCTCGGACCGGGTCAGCAGCTCGCGGAAGTGCCGGCGGTTGCCGAACATCAGGTCGCGGATGACGATCAGGCTCCAGCGGTCCCCGAGCGTCTCGAGCGTCAAATTGATCGGGCAGCCCGAGCGCTGGGCGTTCATGCGCACTCCCAAAAACCAATTGCGATATGCAACCAGTCGAACTAACTTAAAACCGGTTGCATCATGCAACCAGAATAGCGCACGCGTGCCGTGTGAGGAAAGGAAGCGGGATGGCCAGGCTCGTATTCGGGATGAACCAGTCCTTGGACGGCTACGTCGACCATACGGAGTTTGGGCCAAGCCCCACGCTCTTCCGCCACTTCATCAAGGAGGCGCAGGGGCAGGTAGGCAGCGTGTACGGGCGCAAGCTGTATGAGATCATGCGGTATTGGGACGACGAGCATCCTGAGTGGGGTGCAGACGAGCGCGCCTTCGCGGAGGCGTGGCGGCGCCAGCAGAAATGGGTCGTCTCGCGCACGTTGAAATCGGTCGGCCCCAACGCCACGCTTGTTGAGGGGGAGCTCGAGGGCGCGATCCGTAAGCTGAAGGCCGAGCGCACCGGGGAGATCGAAGTCGCGGGCCCGGGCCTGGCGCGAAGCCTCACCGAACTCGGCTTGATCGACGAGTATCGCATCTACCTGCACCCCGTCGTGCTTGGCCGCGGCACACCCTATTTCGCCGGCCCCCGGCCGCCGCTCCGCCTTGTGTCTCATGACCGGATGGACGAGAACGTGCTCAGGTTGACCTACGTCCCTGCTTGAGCTCGTGCCTCGGCGGATGGAAATCGCCGCCGACGTCTGGTTTGGGTTCTCGTAGCGCTACAGCGCAGATGGAGCGCTCATCCCCATCGGGCGTGACCCGCCAGCGCCACCGCCCCCGGATCAGCCGCGCCGGAACAGTGTCGGTTGCAGACGTGGGTGAGCCTCGCAAGAGGCTCCCATGAAGAAGCTTCTTCCCGCCGCCGCTGTAGAGGCAGGCGGCGGGTCCTGGCGTACGTGAAGGGGGCCGGACGCCCTGGCCCGATGCGGCTACTGCGTCAGCGCGAAGCGGTAGTTGGCGCCGTGGTTGGAGTCCCAGTTGGTGCACGCGGCGTTGTACGTGTCGGCCGGGTGGCTTCCCAGGAACCACACCTCCAGCTCGCTCGCGTTGGCGGGGGCCTGAATCACCGGAGCCACCTGCGTGCGGCCTGACTGGTTGTTGATGGTGCCCGGGATGCCCTCGGGGTTCTGAAGCAGCGACACCGACTGCGTGGGGCCACCGTCGAAGCGGTAGTACATGACGGAGTCCCCCGTGAAGGTGTCGTACATCGTGACCGCGTTGCAGAACGGCGTCCGCCACAGGTCGAAGTCGATGTGGATGGGGCCGCCCGCCGACAGCGAGCCGGAGGTGACGATGCTCCAGTCCGGCCGGAAGTGGATGGACGGCACCGGGTTCTGCACGGCGACCTGCCAGTTGCTGCCGTAGTTCGAGTCGTACCCCTGGCAGCCGTTGTCATCCCAGCCGTAGAACCAGAACCGCACGTCGTTACCGAAGGGGACGGTGAAGTACATCTCCCGTGCATCGCCCGCCACGGTGGGCTCGAGCGACAGGTCATGCCGGTGGCTGTTCTCGCTCCGGACGGAAGCGATGATGTCCCAGTTCAAGCCATGACAGGGCGCGCGGTTCGACTCGTAGCGCAGCAGCGCGGGCTGGCCGGCCACCAGCGGCGCGGATGAGGTCACCGTCCAGTCGTCGTGGAACGTCACCACCGGGTAGCTGACGGACCGCTGCTCGGTACGAGTCAGCGCCGCATCGGACGCGGGGACATCGGAGGGGCCGCACGCGGCGGCACCCAGGAGGGCGAACAGAACCAGGGTTTGGAAGCGCATGGGGCCCATGAGAAGCGAGCCAGGGGCCGGGACGTCAAGACCGCAGCACCCACTCCACGACAAAGTCCGGGCCCCCCTGCTCCGCCCTGGCCCGGGCCAGCGCCTCGGGCCGCTCGTCACCTGTCCACAGTCCGACCAGCTCGCCTACGAGCCATTGCGCCAGGGAGCGGGCCACGCGCTGCACGCCCTCGCGCGGAACGCCCGACAACGAGCGCTGGGTCTCCGTCATCCCGCGCACCAGTCGCGCCGGCACCATCCAGCACTCGGCGCGGGGGAACGGTGGGGCCAGGAACAGGCAGAACGCGGCATCGGTGCGCAGCAGCAACGTGTCCACGTGCTCGCGCGCCAATCGGAACGTCGGCAACCACTGCCCTTCCCCGCGCTGCTCCAGCTTCACCACCTGCACGAAGGCCACCCGCTCCGTGCGGATGAAGCCGTCCACGTCCACCTTGAGGACGAAGGCCACCTCCACACCTGGAGGCCGCGGCACGGGTGCAGACGTCGCTTCCTGGGGAGCCCGTGAGCCCATGCGGCGAGACAGCGTCGTGGGCGCATCCACCCGGAGTGGCGCGGCTGGCGGTGGTGCTTCTGCTGTCGCCAGGCCAGCCGCGTCTTCGACACCCTCTGCGACCGGAGCAGCAACGTCTGGCGGCACCGGGGGAGCAGGCTCCACGTCCGAAGCGGTAATGGGAGCGACGTCCAGCTCCGCCTCGACCGATGCGGCTTCACCAGTGGCAGGAACAGCGGCCAGCGGAGGAGGCACCGACACCGCGTCCCCACTCTCAGGCTCCAGGACGGCTTGAGGAACAGGGTGCTCAAGCTCGGCCTCTTCTGGCGCCGGATGCGTCCGCCGCACCGTGAAGCCCAGCTCCAGCGGCGCCGACTGTCCCTGCGCCAGCAGCGTGGACAGGTCCGCCTTCACTCGCTCCAGCTCGGCACGCAGTCCGTCCAGCAGCCCTGCCACCAGCTCCGCCGTGTCCTCACGGAACCGCTCCGGATAGCGCGTGGCGAAGTCCGCCTCCACCCGCCCCACCGCGCCAGTCAGCAGCTCTTCCAAATCCCTGTCACGCAGCCACGTCCGTCCGCCCAGGGGCACGGCCCGCGTCACATGCAGATGCCGCAGGGCCTCGGTCAGAGAGGACGGGCCCTCGCTTCCGGAGGGCTTCGCGGCGGGCGTCGCCTCTCCCTTCCCCGCCCCCTGCAGCCACGTCTGCAACGTCCTCACCCGGAAGCGCACGCGCGACGACGGGTGCTCCTTCAGCTTCCGCACCTGGCGTCGGTCCGTCTCCGTGCGCACCAGCGCCAGCACCGTGAGCTCCGCCTCGGACGAGGCCGCCTCCGGCGCGCACCACAGGAAGAACTCAATCGCCGCCTTGCGCAGCACGGGCTTGCGCCCCATGCGCGCGGCCACCTCCTGCCGCCACGCCGCCAGCTCATCCATCCCGGGCCGCACTCCGCCCGCGCCGAACCGTGGCCACAGCTCCGCGCACTCCTCCGCCAGCCAGCAGAGGGAATCGAATTCGGACGCCCAGGGCTTCAGCTTCACGCGCACCCGGCTGCGCCGCTCGAAGGCATCCGGCAGCCCCCGGCGCACCGCCGCGCGGAACAGCCGTTCCTCCAGCCATACGAGCGCCAGCACCAGGCCCGGCTCACCCTTGCGCAGCGTCGCGTGGCAGTGGTCCAGCACGAAGCGCACGGGCCCCAGGTCCGCCGAGGCCTCGAAGTCCCCACCCACCAGCGCGCCCAGCGCGCCGCGCAGGCCATCCACCGGCGGCGCATCGAAGCGCGCCAGCAGCTCACACAGGTTCTCCACCACGGCGGGCGGCCCGCCCACCTCCAGCGTCCGCGACAGCAGCATCCCCGCCCGCGCACACCAGTCCGGCTCCCTGCGCCCGCTCGGGTAGCACGCCAGGAACCCGCTCATCCCACTGCGCCCCTCGGGCGAGGTGGCCAGTGAGAACAGCCGTTCCGCCAGCACCTCCGAAGCCTCGCGCCACGGAATCCGCGCGGCCCTCGCGCGGATGAAGTCCGCCAGCTTGTCCCGTCCCTCCTCGGGCGTCGTCGGCAGCAGCGCCCGGAGCTGCTCCAGCAGGCCAATCGACTTCGCCCCTGCCGCGAGCACCTGCTTGAGGTCCACCTCCACCGAGCCCCGGAAGCGCAGCGCCCGGCCATCGAACGTGCAGGCCGTGTCGCCCACCAGCGCGAGCAACGACTCCGGATGCCGCTTCAGGTAGCGCGTGAGCACGGTGGACACGACGGCATCCGTCTCCCGCCGCACCCGCGCCGCGCCCTCGGAGTCTCCCGTCTCCTGCAAGGCGCCCAGCACCGACTCCTGCCGCCACAGCAGTCGCTGCAGCAGTCCCGTCGGCGGAGCCGCGTACGGCCACAGCAGCTCGCCGCACGACGACAGCAGGAACAGCAGCTCTCCCGGCGTCCGCTCGCCCGAATCGAGCCGCGCCCATGCGGCGACCTGGGCGAGGGTGCGCTCCTCCAGCGAGGCCCCGCGCACCCACTCGGCGAAGGACGCCCGCCACTGCGCGGACGCCGCCACGGCCTCCGGCGCCGGAGTCCCTGTCACGCCTTCGTAGAGCGGCCGGAGCGACTCCGGCCACCCGGCCTCACCGGATGGCTGCATGGACTCTCACGTGCCTCACGTTACCGCGCCTGGAGGATGCGCCGCTTCGGTGGACGGGGACAGGGTGATGACCACGGACTTCGACGTGGGCGTGCGGCTCTTCTCCGCAAAGCTGTCCACGGGGACGAGGACGTTGGCCTCCGGGAAGTACGTGGCCGCGCACCGGCGGGGGATGTTGTACGGCACCACCCGGAACTTCCGCGCCACGCGCGTCTCACCCTGGAAGTGGCTCGTCAGGTCCACCACCTGTCCCTCCGCCAGGCCCAGTTCCTTCACATCCGCCGGATTCAGCAGCACCACGCGCCGCCCGTTGCGGATGCCCCGGTAGCGGTCATCCAGCCCGTACACCGTGGTGTTGAACTGGTCATGGGTGCGAATCGTCATCATCAGCAACTGCCCGGGCGCCAGCTCCAGCCGGGGCAGCTCATGCACCGTGAAGTGGGCCTTGCCGCTCGCCGTGGTGAACCGGCCCTCGCGCGGGCCGTTGGGCAGGGCAAAGCCTCCCGTCTCACGCACGCGGCGGTTGAAGTCCGCGAAGCCGGGGATGACGCGGGAGATGAGCTCGCGGACGCGGTCGTAGTCCTCCACCAGCCAGGACCACCGCACCGCCGAGCGCCCGCCGAGCACTGCCTCCGCCAGCCGCGCGACGATGACGGGCTCACTGAGCAGGTGCTCGGACGCCGGCGCCACCGCGCCACGCGACGCGCTGACGACGCCCATGGAGTTCTCCACCGTGACGAACTGCGCCCCACCCGCCTGCACGTCCCGCTCGGTGCGGCCCAGGCATGGAAGGATGAGCGCCCGCCGCCCGTGCACGAGATGCGCGCGGTTGAGCTTGGTGGACACGTGCACGGTGAGCCGCGTGCGGCGCAGGGCCTCGGCGGTGAGCTCCGTGTCTGGCGTGGCGGACAGGAAGTTGCCGCCCAGCGCGAAGAACACCTTCACGCGCCCGTCGTGCATGGCGCGGATGGTCTCCACGGTGTCCATGCCATGGTGGCGTGGCGGCTCGAAGCCGAGCTCCCTCGACAGCGCGTCCAGGAACTCGGGCTTGGGCCGCTCCCAGATGCCCATGGTGCGGTCGCCCTGCACGTTGCTGTGCCCACGCACCGGACACAGCCCCGCGCCCGGCTTGCCGATGCTCCCGCGCAGCAGCGCGAGGTTGACGATCTCCTGGATGTTGCCCACCGCGTTGCGGTGCTGCGTGAGCCCCATGGCCCAGCAGTAGATGGTGCGCTCGGAGCGCGCGAGGATTCCCGCCGCGGCGACAATCTGCTCGCGCGGCACCCCGCTCCCCTCCACCACGTCCTCCCACTTCACCGCGCGAAGGTGCGCCGCCCACGCTTCGAAGCCGAGCGTCCGGTCCTCGATGAAGGACTTCGCCACCACCGTGCCGGGCCGCGCGTCCTCCATTTCCAGCAGCGCCTTGCCCAGGCCTTGCAGCAGGGCCACGTCGCCGTTGATGCGCACCTGGAGGAACAGCGTGTTGAGGGCGGTACCGGGGCCGAGCAGGCGCAGCACCTCCTGCGGGTGGTTGAAGCGGTTGAGGCCCGTCTCCGGCAGCGGGTTGATGGAGACAATCTCGCAGCCCCGGCGCGCGGCGGCCTGGAGCGACGTGAGCATGCGCGGGTGGTTGGTGCCTGGATTCTGACCGATGACGAAGATGGCGTCGGCCTGGTCGAAGTCCTCCAACGTGACGGTGCCCTTGCCAATCCCAATCGTCTCGGAGAGCGCCGTGCCGCTGGACTCGTGGCACATGTTGGAACAGTCCGGCAGGTTGTTGGTGCCGAACTGCCGCACGAAGAGCTGGTAGAGGAACGCGGCCTCGTTGCTGGTGCGCCCGGAGGTGTAGAAGCACGCCGCATCCGGAGTGCCGAGCGCCTTCAGCTCCTCGGCCACCAGCGCGAAGGCGTCGTCCCAGGAGATGGGCGTGTAGTGCGAGGCGCCCTCGCGCAGCACCATGGGGTGCGTGAGGCGGCCCTGCTTTCCCAGCCAGTGGTCCGTCTGGTGCGACAGCTCCGCCACGCTCCACTGCCGGAAGAAGTCCGGCGTCACGCGCGCCGTCGTCCCCTCTTCCGCCACGGCCTTGGCGCCGTTCTCACAGAACTCGGCCACCGAGCGGTGCCCCGGGTCCGGCCACGCGCAGCCCGGACAGTCGAAGCCGTGCTGCTGGTTCACCTTGAGCAGCAGCCCGGTGCCGCGCACCGGTCCCATCTCGCCCCAGGCGTGCTTCAGCGAGGACACCACCGCGGGGATGCCGCCCGCCACCTTGGCTATCGGACCGATGGCGGGAGCGCGCGGCTCCTCGGGCGGCTGGGCGCTTGGCGGCACGGGAGCGAGCGACGCTCCTGGCGCCTCCTTCGGCTCCTGCTCGTTCCCACGTCCATCGGCCATGACATGCCCTCCAGGTGCCATGCGGCCGGCGATCCGGCCGTGGCGCGCGCGAGTCTACCCCTCCCGGCCCGATTCGAGTGTCCCGGCCACATGCCCCGTCCCGAACGAGGGCCCATACCGGGGGTATGGCCCGGAGGACAGCGCTCTTCGACGGGGAAGGAGCCCGTCCTCCTGGAGGAAACGCTTCCCATCCCGACATGACACGCCCAGGCATTCCTGGCGCCGCGACGCCTGCCGGGGCTGCGGGCGTGGCAGGGGCGCGTTGCCAGGACCACTCGGGGTCAAAAACGTCTTGAGTCGAAGCCAGGGCGAACGCGACTTCAAGGAGGCGACGCGATGACCGGCAGGCGTGACGATGGCCGTGGGCAACGGTCCGGGGACAGGGAGCTGCGAAGGGGCGAGCAGGAGAGCTACCAGGCAGGCCGGCGGGGGGATGCCGGCCGGGACCGGCAGCGGGATTGGGACGAGCATGGCTATGAGCGCGGCCCCGAGCGGATGGGACGCGCGGACTGGGACGAGGAGCGCGACTACGAGCATCCCTCCCGCGACTTCGACCGGGACCGCGACTTCCGCTCCATGGAAGGTGACCGGGACCGGGGCGATTACGAGATGGACCGGGACTTCGGCCGTGCGGCCCGCGATCTGGACCGCGCACGGGAGTACGGACGCGACTTCAACCGTGACCGGGAGCTGGACCGCCGGGCCCGCGAGTTCGACCCCGAGCGCATCGCCCGCCGTCCGGAGTACAGCCCGAGCGGCACCTACCGTGTCCTCCCCGACGAGCCGCGTGAGGAGCGTGAGCGTCCCCGCCGCCACACAGACCGCGCCCGGCCCACGGGCATGCCGTACGACACGGACCCGTGGGGCTACGGGCAGTGACGCCCGCGACGAGGAGCCGGGCGGCAGCCGCGAGTACCCACGCTACGGCAGGTGACATGGGCCGGGGCGGTCCGGAGCGCGGGCGGTATGGCTCCGGCACGCGAGGCGCCAGCGGGCACCCTGAGCGGGACTCCCGGCGCCCTGTCGGACGGGACTTCAGCGGCGGCGCCCGGGGCGGCACCGGCCGCGACCGCGACGAGGACATTCGCTACGCCGGCCGGGGGACCTCGGGCCATGGGCCGGGCGTGGAGAACATGGCGCCCCCCAGCGTGGGCTACGGCACCAGTCCGTCCCGCCAGGACGACCATGAGATGGGCCACGGCGGCTTCCTGGGCGGCACCTACCGCTCCGCCACCCCGAGCCGGATGGAAGCGCCCACCCGTCCCTCCTCTACCGGCCGGGGCCCCAAGAGCTACCAGCGCGGGGACGACCGCATCCGCGCGGACCTGTGCGACAAGCTGATGCAGGGGTGGATGGACGCCTCGGACGTGGACGTGAAGGTGAAGGACGGAGAGGTGACGCTGTCCGGCACGGTGCGCGGCCGCGACGAGAAGCGCGCCATCGAGGACCTGGCCGAAGAGGTGCTCGGGGTGAAGGAGGTCACCAACAACATCCGCATCAACCGGGCCGAGGGCGCCCTGCGTCATCAGTCCTCGCAGGAGCCCGTGCAGCGGCCCGGCGCGGACACGGGCGACGACCGCGGGCTGCACTCATGAGTCGGTGAAGTCCCACTTCCCCAGGGAGGGCGCCGCCCCCTCTGGGGAAGGGTGTTTCCGCGTGCCGGAAGACACCTCGGGAACAGGCCTCACCGCGCTGTGCCCCCGCCGCGCGGGTTCGGGTAGTGTGCCGGGCCTTTCCGTCAGCCTGACCCCAGGAGCCTGTTCATGTCCCGCGTCATCCGCGCCGCCCGTGGTTCCACCCTCTCGTGCAAGGGCTGGGTCCAGGAGGCCGCACTCCGGATGTTGATGAACAACCTCGACCCGGATGTCGCCGAGCGCCCCGAGGACCTCGTCGTCTACGGCGGCACCGGCAAGGCCGCCCGCGACTGGCCGTCGTTCGACCGGATTGTCTCCAGCCTCCAGAGCCTCGGTGACGAGGAGACGCTGCTCGTCCAGTCCGGCAAGCCCGTGGGCGTCATGCGCACGCACCCGGACGCGCCGCGCGTGCTCATCGCCAACTCCAACCTCGTGGGCCACTGGGCCAACTGGGAGCACTTCAACGAGTTGGAGAAGAAGGGCCTGATGATGTACGGCCAGATGACCGCGGGCTCGTGGATCTACATCGGCACGCAGGGCATCCTCCAGGGCACCTACGAGACGTTCGCCGCCGCCGGCCGCTTCCACTTCGGCAGCGAGGACCTGGCCGGCCGCCTCATCCTCTCCGGCGGCCTGGGCGGCATGGGCGGCGCACAGCCGCTGGCCGCCACCATGAACAACGCCGTCTTCCTCGGCGTGGAGATCGACCCCACCCGCGCCCAGCGCCGCGTGGAGACGCGCTACCTGGACGTCGTCGCGAAGGATTTGGACGAGGCGCTCGCGCTGGCGAAGGACGCCCAGCAGAAGCGCATCGGCCGCTCCATCGCCATCATCGGCAACGCGGCCTCGGTGTTCCGCGAGCTGTACCGCCGCGGAATAAAGCCGGACCTCGTCACGGACCAGACGAGCGCGCATGACCCGCTCAATGGCTACATCCCCACGGACCTGTCGCTGCAGGCCGCCGCCGAGCTGCGCCAGCGAGACCCGGAGGGCTACGTCCGCCGCGCGCGCGAGTCGATGATGATGCACGTGGAGGCGATGAACGACTTCCAGCGCGCCGGCAGCCACGTGTTCGACTACGGCAACAACCTGCGCGGCCAGGCGAAGCTGGGCGGCATGGAGAACGCCTTCGAGTTCCCCGGCTTCGTCCCCGCGTACATCCGCCCGCTCTTCTGCGAGGGCATGGGCCCGTTCCGCTGGGTGGCCCTCTCCGGAGACCCGGCGGACATCCGCGCCACGGACCGCGTGGTGCGCGAGCTGTTCCCCCAGAAGGCGTCGCTCCAGCGCTGGCTGGACATGGCGGGAGACCGCATCGCCTTCCAGGGCCTGCCGGCGCGCATCTGCTGGCTCGGCTACGGCGAGCGCGCGAAGGCGGGCCTCGCCTTCAACGAGATGGTGCGCAAGGGCGAGGTGAAGGCCCCCATCGTCATCGGAAGGGACCACCTGGACTGCGGCTCGGTGGCGTCGCCCAACCGCGAGACGGAGGCGATGAAGGACGGCACGGACGCGGTGGCGGACTGGCCCATCCTCAATGCGCTGGTGAACGCGGTGAACGGCGCCTCGTGGGTGTCCTTCCACCACGGCGGTGGCGTGGGCATGGGCTACTCGCTGCATGCCGGCCAGGTCATCGTCGCGGACGGCACGCCCGAGGCCGCGCGCCGCATCGAGCGCGTGCTGACCAGCGACCCCGGCATGGGCGTGCTGCGCCACGCGGACGCGGGCTACCCAGAGGCCATCGAGGTGGCGAAGCAGCGCGGCGTGAAGATTCCCGGCATCACCACCTGAGCCAGGAGGCCCGCATGCACCGCACGCGCTCGAGGACTCCCCTGGTGCTGGCCGCCGCGCTCGCCGCGCTGGCGGGCTGTGCCCCCACGGCCATGGGCCCCATGGTGATGCGCATGGGGCCGGGGTCTCCGGACAAGTACTTCGGACAGCTGGGAGTGCGCACGGGGCCCCGGCTCAGCGCGCCCCTCGCCGGTGCCCAGCCGTTCATCTCCGAGGGAGACCGGTTCCGGGGCGACGACGCCAGCTTCTCCACGCAGCAGTGGGGCATGGCGCTGGACGCGGCCGTGACGTGGCCCCTGTCCCAGCGGCTGCACCTGCACACCGGCCTCCAGGGGGAGTTCTTCCTCCCCCTGCCCGTCCCCGGCTACGGGCTGTACGCGGGGGCCTCGTACTACGTGGGCTCCGAGCGGCTGGGGCTGGCCCCCGCGGTGGCGCTGCGCGGGGCCACGGACTTCGGGCTCGACACGCGGGGCGGCCCGGGGAGCATGTTCGGCGCGGAGGCGTCGTGTGCCTTCACGCTGCAGCCGGAGAAGGACGTGTCGCTGGGCCTGGTGCCCTTCTTCGCGTGGCACACCCTGCGCTCGCGCGAGGCGTCGGACACGGCGGTGTACTACGGCGGGGTGATAGCGGCGCGCTTCACCTGGGGCTGGCTGGACAACGTGGAGCTGTCCGGCGGTTTCGGCCGGGCGAAAACCGGGAACGGCGCCAGCTGGAACGTTCCCATCATGGGCGTGCGCGGAGGTCGCTGACACATGGATGCGCTGGAGCTGCTGGTCCGCAATACCTCCGAGGTCCTCACGGTGGAGGGCACGCACCGCGAGAAGGCGGAAGGTGCCCTCACCCCGCGCCCTGGCGCCTGCGTGGGCCTGCGCGCGGGCCGCATCGCGTACGTGGGGCCAGAGGCGGAGCTGCCGGATGGCGCGGTGGACGCCAGCACCGAGCTGGTGGACGCCCGGGGCGGCTTCGTGGGCCCCGCCTTCGTGGACCCGCACACGCACCTGGTCTTCGCGGGCGAGCGCTCCGCGGAGTTCGATTTGCGCAACCAGGGCGCCACGTACCTGGACATCGCGAAGGCGGGCGGCGGCATCGTCAGCACGGTGCGCGCCACGCGGGCCGCCAGCGAGGACGAGCTGGTGAAGCTCGCCCTGCCCCGGCTCCAGCGGCTGCTGGCGCATGGCGTGACGGTGGCCGAGGTGAAGAGCGGCTACGGGCTCGACGTGGAGAACGAGCTGAAGATGCTGCGCGTGGTGCGCCGGCTGAACGGGCTGACGCCGGTGGAGCTGATGCCCACGCTCCTGTGCGCGCACGCGGTGCCGGAGGAGTACCGCGGCCGGCGCGAGGACTACGTGCGGCTGTGCCTGGAGCAAATCCTCCCCGCCGTGGCGCAGGAGGGCCTGGCGCGCTTCTGCGACGTCTTCGTGGAGGAGAGCGCCTTCACCGTGGACGAGGCCCGGCGCATCCTCACCACCGCCCGCGCCCTGGGGATGACGCCCCGGCTGCACGCGGACCAGCTCACCGCCTGCGGCGCCTCGGAGCTCGCGGCGGAACTTGGAGCCGCAACGGCCGACCACCTGGAGCAGCTGACGGAGTCGGGCCTGCGCGCGCTGGCGGAAGCCAACGTCACCGCCGTACTCGTCCCCACCTCCACACTGTTCCTGCGCATGCGTCCCTATGCCCCCGGGCGCAGGTTGCGAGACGCAGGTATCAACGTTGCTTTGGGTTCAAACGTAAATCCTGGCTCGGCCATGAGTGAAAACGTGGCCTTGGTGCTGGGATTGGCGTGTCTGGAAAACGGGCTGACCGCGGCGGAGGCCTACTGGGCCGCCACCCGAGGCGCCGCGCTCTCGTTGGGGCTGCAAACACATGGACGGCTGGCTGTGGGAGACCCGGGCGACCTGGTGGTCTTCAGCTGTGCTTCGTACCGTCACCTGCCCTACCATCTAGGAGTAGGCCATGCGCGGGTCGTGGTGAAGACCGGACGTGTCGTCGTCCGGCAGGAGATGAATTCCTGCGCATGAAGTGGCGTCGCTTTGACAGGCGACGTATTCCGGTGAGACACGAGAACTTCTCGTCGGGGCCGGGCTGTATACATACCTGCCGCTTGCCATGTGCCGACTCTTTGGATTCCGTTCATCGACGCCTGCAGCCGTTCACCCCGCCCTGGTGACGGAGAAGAACTCTCTTCTCATCCAGTCGCGCGAGCACAAGGACGGGTGGGGAATCGCCGCCTACGGTGCGGAGCCGGTGCCCCTCGTCGCGCACGGTGTGGGGCCCGCGCACAGCGACCCTGACTTCGAGCGGGTGAGCAGCCGGGTGTCCTCGCACACGGTGGTGGCGCACATCCGCCTGGCCTCCGTGGGCGCGGTGGAGCTGCGCAACTCGCACCCCTTCCACCATGGCCGGTGGTCCTTCGGGCACAACGGGACACTGCGCGAGTTCGCGAAGCACCGGTCTGCCGTGGAAGCGCTCATCAGCCCGAGCTTCCGGGCGTACATCAAGGGAACGACGGACAGCGAGCGCTGCTTCTACCTGTTCCTTACCCGGCTGTCGGCCAGGCATCCGCTCGAGCACCCGGTCCCCGTGGAGTCGGTGGCTCGCGCGGTGGCGGAGACGATGTCGTTGGTGGCGGCGATTACCGACGAGCCCGGGGAGCCGACGCGCTCGGCGATGAACTTCCTGGTGACGAATGGCGAGGTGATGGTGGCCTCGCGCCGGAACCGGCCGCTGCTTCTGTCCACGGGGCCGGGCTGCACGGGCATGGCGGGGCTGCCGCCCGTGGGCACGCAGGTGCCGCAGTTCATCGTCGCCAGCGAGTCGCTGTGCGGCGGGCCCTACTGGGGCGCGGTGGACGAGGAGGACGTCATCGGCGTGGATGCGCGCCTCGTGTTCCACCGCTGGCGCGTGCACGAGCTGGCCGGTGGGGACTTGTTTCCTCCCGTGAATCCCGGCGCTCCGCTCAACGCGGCGTGAGTGGTGGAGGTAGCGCGCTCCCGATGCGAGCCATGCTCGCGGCGCGCCGGAGGTTGCCTTCGGAAGGTGCACCGTGCCCTCCGTCGTGCGCGGAAGGCAGGTCCCTGGATGAGCACCGCACGCGCGGCATGGCGGAGGCAACGCGCCCTGATGCGCCTTGCGCCCTTCGCGCATCGGAGGCCTTGCTTGTGATGCCGCGCGCGCCACTCTCACGCTGGCGGCCTCGTCTGTGACGCATGCAGATACCCTCACTGAGCGGTGGACCACCCCTGATGGTCAGCGCCGGTATGAGCAACTCCTCGCGATGGGCCTGCAAGGTCCCTGGCGCGAGGTGCTGGTCGGCTTTCCTGGCACGGAGGCACTGGGGGACAACCTCGGCGACCTGCGCGGCATCGACCTGACGCAGCAGGAGCTGCGCGGCGCGGACCTCGTGAGGGCGCGGTTGGAGGGCGCGGTGCTGGAGGACTGCGGGCTCCAGGACGCGCGGCTGGAGCTGGCGACGCTGTCAGGGGCCTCGCTGCGCCATGCCCGGATGGAGCGCGCGGACCTGACGGCGTGCGTGGCCCTGGAGGCGAGCTGGGACGATGCGGTGCTGGAAGGCGCGGTGCTCACGGCGTCGAATCTGGCGAGAAGCTCGTTCCGCCGCGCGCGGCTGCGCGATGCCCGGTTTGACAGGGCCGTGCTGTACAAGGCGGACCTGCGCAACGCGGACCTGCGGGACACGAGCCTGTTCCTCTGTGACCTGGAGGGCGCGCTCCTCACCTGCGCACGGTGGGAGCCGGAGCGGGTGTATCCGTACGGTTATCGAGACTTCGTCCGGGAGGCGCGGACGGCGGGCTACCCGTCCTTCATCGACCCGTTCCTGGTCGTCTGCGGCATGCGGGGGCGAAGCATGCCGTTGCTCAGGCTCAGGAACCGGGAGGACCTGCTGCACCTCGAAGCGGCGGTGGACGCCAGCGCCAATCTGGATGCGGAGCTGTGCGCGCTGTTGGAGGCCTCGGACTGGCGACTGCACTTGATGGCGGCGGCGGCCATGGTGCTGGGTGGGGCGGGTGATCGCGCCCTGACGGCACTCTGGGACCGTCTGGATGATTGGAGCTTTGCCCACCCGCAGCTCACGGTGGCCGCGCTGCTGACCGACCCTGACTTCGCGGCCCATGCGCGAATCCGGACGAGGCCTGACCGCCCTACCCGTCCGGAGCCTGGCGCCTCCGCCAGGGCCGAGGTGCAGGCCAGCCTGACGTGGGCTCTTCACCTGTGGGACTCCCGTCCCCACCCGGTGACCGAGCACTCACGTGGCCCCGGTGAGGACGCCCACCATTGGCTGAAGCGACTCCAGGAGCAGGTGGACCCGCGCATCCAGGCGGGGTGGCACTTCAAGCCACCTCCGCCGAAGTGAGCAGCCGCTCAGTACACCGTGCCGGTCGCGAGATAGGGAGTGGTTGGGCTCTCGCCCCCTACCACGAGCACCTGGCCATCCAGCAACTGCGTCATCGTGTGGCCCCGGCGGGCCTCCGCGAGCGGATGGGTGAGGGCCCACGTTCCAGAGGGCGGGTCATACAGCTCGGCGGTGGCGAGAGACGCGCTCGCATTCCTCCCGCCCGCGATGAGGACCCGTCCATCCGGCAGGAGCGCCGCCGTGTGCTGGTGACGAACCTGCGAGAGCGGGCGGGTGTTGGACCAGGTGCCCGTCGCCGGGTCATAGACCTGGGCCGTTGCGAGGACGCCGCTCGTGCCAGTCCCGCCCGCCACGAGCACGCGGCCATCTGGCAACAACGTCGCCGTGTGCAGGTAGCGCGCCTGCGCGAGCGAGCCGGTGGCGCCCAGGTCCCCGTGGCCGGGTTGTAGAGCTGCGCCGTCGCGAGCGGTGCGGTGCTGTAGCCTCCCACCACCAGCACCTTGCCATTGGGGAGCAGTATCGCCGTGTGGGAGTGGCGGGCCTGCGCGATTGACGCGGTGGCGGCCCAGATGCCCGTGGCCGGGTTGTACAGCTGCGCGGTGGCGAGCGGAGCGGTGCTATAGCCGCCCACCACGAGCACGCGGCCATCCGGCAACAACGTGGCCGTGTGCTGGCTGCGGACCGTGGGCAACGCGCCCGTCGCAGCCCAGGTGCCGCTCGCCGGGTCATAGACCTGGGCACTGGCGATACGCGTGCTGCCATTGAACCCACCCGCCACGAGCACCCGGCCATCGGGCAACCGCGTGGCCGTGTGAAGGTAACGCGCCTGCGCGAGCGCGCCCGCGGCACTCCAGGTGCCGGTGGCCGGGTCATTCACCTCGGCGCTCACGAGGGCACCGCTGGCGCCCTGCCCTCCCACCACCAGCACCCGGCCATCGGTCAGCACCGTCGCGGTATGGCTGCGCCGTGCCTGCACGAGGGACGTGGTGGCGGTCCAGGAGCCCGCGTCCGGGTCATACTCTTCGGAGGTGTCATGAGACGCGTGGCTGTTGGCCACCCCCCCTCCCACGAGGAGCACCCGGCCATCCGCCATCAACGTCGCGGTGTGGAAATAGCGGGCCTCAGCGAGAGGCCCCACAGCCGCCCAGGTGCCAGTGGCCGGGCTGTACACGTAGGCGCTGAAGACGGGAATCCATTGGATGGGCTCGCCATCGGCACCTCCCGTCAGCAACACCCGCCCGTCAGGGAGCAGCGTCGCCTGCTGCAGGCAGAGGGCCTTCGGAAGTGAGGCGGCCGTAGACCAGGTAGCGGCAACGGGGTCATACAATTGGGCCGTGGCGATAGCCGCGGTGTTGCCGGCATTGGATCCGCCCACCACGAGCACCTTGCCATTCTGCAACAGGGTCGCCGAGTGATCAAAACGTGCCTGGGCGAGCGGGGAGCCCGCAACCCAGAGACCCGTCGCCGGGTCATAGATCTCCACGCCGGTGATTCCCCCGATTTGGTAGGTGGCGGTGGAGGTAAACCCCGCCACCACGAGCACCCTGCCGTCGAGGAGCAGCGTGGTCGTATGCTGGGTTCGGGGCTTCGCAAGAGAACCCGTGGTGGACCACGAACCGGTGGCCGGGTCATACACTTCGGCGCTGGCGAGGCGGAGGAGACTGCTGTTGTCGAACCCACCCACCACAAGTACGCGGCCGTCAGGGAGCAACGTCGCCGTGTGTCTTTCACGCGCCTGCGCAAGCGCGCCCGTCGGTGTCCAGGTGCCCGTGGAGGGGTCATACAGCTCAGCGCTAGTAAGGGTGTTTGCACGGCCATGTCCACCCACGGCGAGTACCCGTCCATCCGGCAGCACTGTCAGGGTGTGAATCTCGCGAGACTCCCTCAGCGAGCCAGTCATGGACCAGGTGCGGGTGGCCGGGTCATACACCTCCGCGGTGGCGACGGGCTGGCCGGTCGCGCCGAGTCCCCCTGCGGTGAGCACCCGTCCATCATTCAGCAAGGCCGTCGCATGTAACACCCTGCCCGTGGACAGGTGGGCCACCAGGCCCGACGCCCGGGTGCCCACGGAGGTGTCCACGTCCGCCGGGGCGCTACCGCAGGCCGCGAGCACGAGGGCGAGGGCCGCCATCAGCGGCACGTGACACCGCCACTTGCGTCGGTATGACAGCGCTACAGGGTGGAAATGAAACATGGCACGCACGCTCGCTCGCGATAGGAAGTGAAACATCACGAGCCAAGCACCCGAGGCGTCTGCCTGTCGAGCCGTGCGCCGCCGCCACGGACGGCGATTACGGAAGCCAGGCGTCGAGCAGCACTGCCGGCCGTGCCCCGAAGGCCTCCGCCGTGAGCTCGCGCGCATCCCCGCCCGCGTGCCTCAACGTCACGCGCAGGAACTCACGGGGCGCGGCCGCCGGAATCCGGTCCAGCCACTCTACCAGCGACGCGCCGTCCCCGCCCTCCACCATGTCCAGGAAGCCGGTGGAGTACAGGTCGTCGTAGTTCGCCAGCCGGTACAGGTCCGCGTGGTACACCGGAATCCTTCCCGAGTACGGATACACAATCGCAAACGTGGGGCTGGCCACCTCCGAGCGGGGCACCTCCGCGCCCTCGGCCACGCCGCGCGTCAGGTGCGTCTTCCCCGCGCCCAGCTCGCCAATCAGTCCCACGAAGTCGCCCGGCTGCAGCAGCTTGCCCAGCCGCACGCCCAGCGCATGCGTCTCCTCGGGGGAGGACAGTCGCAGCGTCTTCACTCGCGTTGCGGTGCTCATCGTCCCCACCGAACCCAGAGGTCACACAGCCCCTGCTCCACCAGGTCTCCGGCAATCAAGCCCAGCTGTCCGCGCCGTGCCGCCACCAGATCACCCGCGAGCCCGTGCGCATACACCGCCGTCCACACCGCGTCCGGCACCGGGAAGCCCTGGGCCAGGAACGCACCACACAGGCCCGACAGCACGTCCCCCGAGCCGCCCGTGGCCATGCCCGGGTTCCCCGTGGTGTTGATGAACACGCGCCCATCCGAATGGGCCGTCAGCGTCCGGTCCCCCTTCAGCACCACCGTCACCCCAAGCCCCGAGGACAGCTGCTTCACCACTTCCAGCCGCCGCGTCTGGACCTCCTTCGTCGGCTTGCCCGTCAGCCGCGACATCTCCCCGGGGTGCGGCGTGAGCACCACCGGCCCCTTCGCCCGCCGCAGCACTGACAGGTCCGTGGCCACCGCGTTGAGCGCGTCCGCGTCCAGCACGGCCGGCAGCTCCAACCGGGACAGCAGCTCGCCAATCAGCGCCCCCGTCTCCGGGCCGCGCGGAATCCCGGGCCCGATGACGAGCGCATCCTTGCCCTCGGCCGCCGCCAGCAGCGCGTCCAGATCTCCCAGCCCCAGCGGCCCGGAGCCCTCCAGGGGCGTGCCCATGATTTCCGCCGAGTGGGACTGAATCGAGTCCAGCGCATCCCCGCGCGCCACCACCGTGACGAGCCCCGCGCCCGAGCGCAGCGCCGCCTTCGCCACCAGCGCCGCCGCGCCCGTCTTCCCCCGGCTCCCCGCCACCACCAGCACGTGCCCGAAGGTGCCCTTGTGCGAGTCCGCCCGGCGCACCGGCAGCGTGGCGCGAGCATCCGCCTCCTCCACCACCAGCAGCTTCGGCCCCTCCAGCTCCTTCGAGGCCTCGCCACCCATGCCGATGTCCACCCGCCGCACCCGCCCGCATAGCGAGGCCCCGGGCTCCAGCACCTGCCCCGGCTTCAGGAAGCCGAAGGCCACCGTGACATCCGCCTCCACGCATGGCGCGAAGGGCTCGCCCGTGTCGCTCTGCAGGCCCGACGGCACGTCCGCTGCCACCACCTTCGCCCCCGCGGACCGCCAGCGTGCAATCACGCCAATCGCCTCGGCAAACTCTCCCGCCGGTGCACGGCTCAGCCCCGTGCCGAACAGCGCGTCCACCACCACATCGCCGTGTCCCAGCTCCGGCAGCGACGCCAGCGAGCGGGGCACCACGCCGAAGCCCTTCAGGGCCGCGAGGTTCCGCTTCGACTCCACCGTCAGCTTCGCCGCGTCGCCCACCAGGGCCACGACGACGCGCGCCCCACCCTCCTGAAGGAAACGCGCCGCCACCAGCCCGTCCCCGCCGTTGTTCCCGGGGCCGCACAGCACGGTGAAGCGTCCCTCCGGGCCGGCCACGCTCCGGGCCACCTCGGCGAGCCCCCGCCCCGCGTTCTCCATCAGCAGCGCGGAGGGCATCCCGTGGTGCGCTTCCGCATTCAGCTCGGCCTGACGCATCTGGGCCGCGGTGAGGACTCGCAACATGCGCTCACGTCCCTTTCTTCTGGAGCACCACCGTGGCCGCCGCCACGCCAGCGTCATGCGACAGCGCGAGGAAGGCCTCCAGCCCCCGCGCCTCCATCACCTCGCGCGCCACGCCGGACAGCGCGAAGTACGGAGGGCCGCCATCCCTGCGCACCTCCATGTCCTTCCAGCGGATGCCCGGAGGCGCGCCCAGGGCCTTCACCAGCGCTTCCTTCGCCGCCCAGCGCGCCGCGTACGCGCTGGCCGCGTCGTTCCGCCCGCCGCACAGCGCCCGCTCCGCCTCCGTGTACACGCGGTTCAGGAAGGCCTCGGCGCGCGGCCCCTTCATGATGCGCTGGATGCGGTCGATGGAGCAGATGTCCAGGCCGAGGCCGACGATTCCCATGCCGCGCTACCCCGGGTTGCGCATCAGGTCCAACATCTCCCGCACCGCGCGGTCGAAGCCCACCAGCACCGCGCGCCCCACAATCGCGTGGCCGATGTTCAGCTCGTCGATTTCGGAGATGCGGGCGATGGCGTGCACGTTGTCGTAGTTGAGCCCGTGGCCCGCGGCCACGCCCATGCCCAGCTTCGTGCCCGCCTTGGCCGCGTCGATGATTCGCGCCAGCTCCCGCGCGCGCTCCTTCTCGTTGCGCGCCTCGCAGTAGCGGCCGGTGTGCAGCTCGATGCGGTCCGCGTTCACCTTGTGCGCCGCGCGCACCTGGTCCAGGTCCGGGTCGATGAACAGCGAGACGGCAATCTCCCCGTCCTTGAGGTTCTTGATGATCTTCGCGACGTGCTCGCGCTGGCCCGCCACCTCGAGGCCGCCCTCGGTGGTGAGCTCCTCGCGCCGCTCGGGCACCAGCGTCACCACGTCCGGCTTGTGCTCGTAGGCGATCTTCACCATCTCCGCGGTGGCCGCCATCTCCAGATTGAGCAGCGTCTGCACCGTCTCGCGGAGGATGCGCAGGTCGCGGTCCTGGATGTGACGCCGGTCCTCGCGCAGGTGGATGGTGATCTGCTGCGCGCCGGCCAGCTCGGCCATGGCCGCCGCCGTCACCGGATCGGGATACGTGGTGCGCCGCGCCTGACGCAGCGTCGCCACGTGGTCCACGTTGACACCCAGTCGCTGTCCCATCGACCGCACCTCGCTTGCGCGGGCACGGGATTGTCGATGGCCCCGGGACGCGCCGGCCCTTCTTTTCGCGGCCGGCGTCCGGAAGTCAACCGCCGTGAGCGGCGGCTCAGCCGTTGAGGGCCTTGGAGAGCGCCTCGACGATTTCCCTGGCGTACGCCTCGTTGCGCACGGCGTCCTCGCCCTCGATGAGCACGCGCACCTTGGGCTCGGTGCCGGAGAAGCGCACCAGCACCCGGCCGGCATTGCCCAGCCGCTGCTCCACGCTCTTGATGGCCTTCATCACCTCGGGGAGCTCGCCCAGCTCCTTCTTCTGCTTCACCACCACGTTGAGCAGCGTCTGGGGGACGGGCTCGAAGATGGAGGCCAGCTCGCTCAGCGGCTTGCCCGAGCGGCACATGACGGCCAGCAGCTGCAGCGCCGCCAGGGTGCCGTCGCCGGTGGTGGTGTGGTCCAGGAAGATGAGGTGACCGCTCTGCTCGCCGCCCAGGTTGTAGCCGTTGCGGCGCATCTCATCGACGACGTACCGGTCACCCACGCGGGTGCGGGCCACCTTGACGCCCAGCTTGGACACCGCCCGCTCCAGGCCGATGTTGCTCATGACCGTGGTGACCAGCGTCTTCTTCTTGAGCAGCTTGCGGGCCACCAGCTCATCCGTGCAGATGGCCATGATGGCGTCGCCGTCGACGACCTTGCCCTTCTCGTCCACGACGATGAGGCGGTCCGCGTCGCCGTCCAGCGCGATGCCGATGTGGGCGCCGTGCTTCACCACCGCGCGCGCCAGGTTCTCCGGGAAGAGCGCGCCGCACTTGTGGTTGATGTTCTTGCCGTCCGGGTTCACCCCCAGGGTGATGACCTTGGCGCCCAGCTCCTCCAGCACGGCCGGGGCCGTCTTGTAGGCCGCGCCGTTGGCGCAGTCGACGACGACCGTCATCCCCTCGAGGGTCAGCTCGCGCGGGAAGGTGGCCTTGAGGAACACGATGTAGCGGCCGCGCGCGTCCTCCATGCGGAACGCCCGGCCAATCTTCGTGGCCGTGGGGCGGATGGAGTCGATGGAGCCGCTGGACACCAGCTCCTCAATCTTGCCTTCCGTCTCGTCCGGCAGCTTGAAGCCGTCGCGCCAGAAGAACTTGATGCCGTTGTCCTCGTACGGGTTGTGGGAAGCGGAGATGACCGCGCCCGCGTCCGCCCGCATGGAGGTGGTGAGGTTGGAGATGCCCGGCGTCGGCAACGGCCCCACGAGCTCCACGTCCACGCCCATCGAGATGATGCCGGCGGCCAGCGCCTGCTCGAGCATGTAGCCCGACAGTCGCGTGTCCTTGCCGATGATGACGCGGTGCCGGTGCGGTCCGTTGCGGATGAGGAACGCGAGCGCGCGCCCGAGCTGCATCGCCACCTCGGCCGTCATCGGGTAGACGTTCGCCTTGCCGCGCACGCCGTCCGTACCGAACAGCTTCTGCGACGCCCGCTCCTCCTTCGGAGGCATGTTCATCCTGTACGCCATGTGTGCCGCTCCACCTTTCCCACGCCGGGCCTGCGCCGGCCTTCGACGTCGGGGCTTATACCCCGCCCTCAGTACGGGCCCGAAGCTACGGACCCGGTGCTCCCTGGGCAACCACCCAGGCGTGCAGGCTTATCAGCCTCAACGAGATTGCGAAATCAGTACCAACGCCCGCGAAGCACTCCGGCGGCCTCGTTCCAGGGGTCCAATGAGAGCGATGGCCGCAGTACAGAGCCTCCCTGGCTGCCCTCCGGTGGTGCCCGGAAATCCACACCCCGAGGACTGAAAGCCACACCAAATTACCGGCCGTACAGCAGGCCACCCTCCAATCCTTGCCGGATCGCATCCGCCACGGCGAGGGCGTCCCGGGCTTCCGCCACGTCGTGCACCCGGACTACATCGGCGCCGCCCAGGACGGCCATTGCGGCCACCGAGCCCAGCGTCGCGGCCAGTCGCTCGGTGGCCGGCTTGCCCCCGGTCAACTTCCCGAGGAAGCCCTTCCGGCTGGTGCCTACCAGCAACGGCAGCCCCAGTACGCGCAGCTCGCCCAGCCGGCGCAGCAGGAAGAGGTTGTGGTCCAACGTCTTCCCGAAGCCAATGCCCGGGTCCAGAAGGACACGCCCTCGGGGCACGCCCGCGGCGTCCGCCCGCTCCAGCGCCTCCTCCAGGAAGGCCAGCACCTCGCCCACCACGTCGTCGTAGCGCGGCGCCTGCTGCATGGTGGCCGGGGTGCCCTGGATGTGCATGAGGCAGCAGGCCGCCCCCGCCTCGGCCACCACGCGGGGCAGTTCCGGGTCGGAGCGGAAGCCGGTGATGTCGTTGATGAGGTGGGCGCCCGCCTTCAGCGCCTCACGCGCGACGGAGGCCTTGGTGGTGTCCACCGACAGGGGCACGGCGGTGCGGGCGCGCAGCCCCTGGATGACGGGCAGCACCCGGGCCACCTCCTCCTCCGCGGCCACGGGTAGGGAACCGGGGCGGGTGGACTCTCCACCCACATCGAGCAGGTCCGCGCCTGCCTCCGCCAGGGTCACGCCGTGGGCGATGGCGGCCTCGGCGTCGAAGAAGCGCCCGCCGTCGGAGAAGCTGTCGGGCGTCACGTTCACCACGCCCATGACGTAGGTGCGCGTGCCCCACGCGAAGGTGCGCCCGCCCAGCTCCAGCGTGGCGGGCGCCCTTCCCGCCTCCAGGGCCCGCTCCAGCGCGGTGGCCAGCGCCGTCAGCGACGTTTCCGCGCGCGCCGTGGTCAGCAGCCGGTCGAACTGCTCCTTGCGTCCGGTGAGCAGCCCGGTGCCTGGCCGTGACTGCGCGTCACCGGGAAGCCAGGTGGGGGAGTCCTCCGGCGCGGTGGCGTGGAGGGACAGGAGGAAGCGCCTCTCGTCCTCTGTCAGCCCGGTGAGGAGCAGCTGGGCGTGGGGGAGCTTCTCCAGCAGGTCCTCGCGGGAGGACGTGGGCAGCCCCATGCGCCGGAAGGCGAGCAGCAGGTCTTCCGGGCGGTCGGCGACTATCGGACGGGCACGAGGCATGGGAGTCGGCTCCTGCGGCGCGAGTCACGGACCCTATAGCGCTCTCCCGCGTGCTCCGGCGGGGATGTTCTCGCCGAAGCGACCACCACCGTCTGGCATCTGCCGCGGGGTTTCGTTCCACGGATGGAACAGTGCTTCCCGGCCGTCGCGTCTGGTGAGGAGGCGTCGCGGACGCATATTGATTGCGGAGGACGGAAGGCCCTGCGGGCCGCCGCCCCCGAAAGAAAAGGAGCACCCCATGATCACCCTTCGCCCCTCTGAAGCCCGCGGACATGCCAACCATGGCTGGCTGGACTCCCACCATACCTTCTCGTTCGGCAGCTACTACGCCCCGGACAACATGGGCTTCCGCGCGCTGCGCGTCATCAACGAGGACCGTGTCACGGCCGGCGAGGGCTTCGACACGCACCCCCACCGCGACATGGAAATCATCACCTACCCACTCAGCGGGGCCATTGCCCACCGTGACAGCACGGGCGGCAACGGGCTGCTGCGCGCGGGCGAGGTGCAGCGGATGACGGCCGGCACCGGTGTGCTGCACAGCGAGATGAACGGCTCGGACCAGGACCTGCACTTCCTGCAGATCTGGATCATCCCCGAGCGCAAGGGCCTGAAGCCCGGCTACGAGCAGAAGGCGTTTCCGGAGTCCGAGCGCCAGGGCCGCTGGCGCGTGGTGGCCAGCCCCGACGCGCGCGAGGGCAGCCTCACCGTGCACCAGGACGTGTCGCTGCACAGCACGCTGCTGGGCGTGGGCGAGCAGGCCGAGTACACGCTGGCCCCCGGCCGCCATGCCTGGGTGCAGCTGGCCCGAGGCAAGGGCACGCTCAACGGCGTGGAGGTGAAGGCCGGTGACGGCGTGGCCGTGTCCGACGAGTCGCGGCTGGTCCTCACCGCCTCCGAGCCTCTCGAAGCGCTGCTCTTCGACCTGGCCTGAGCGGCTTGAGCCCGCAAAGCAGAAGGCCCTTCCCGGTGGACTGGGAAGGGCCTTCGTCATTTCAGCCGTGCCGCCGTGGGACTACGCCTTCTTCGGCTCCATCGTCGGCATCGCGTCGAGCGCGTCGAGAATCTTGCGCTTGTCCTTCTTCTCCGTCGCCTTCGGCGGAGCGTTGACGCGCGGAGGCGGACGCTCACGGGTGAGCTGGCCACCCTGGAGGAGGATGTTCACGTCCTCGGCGTCCAGCGTCTCGTACTCCACCAGCGCCTCGGAGACGCGCTTGAGCGCCTCGAGGTTCTCGGTCAGCAGGCGCTTGCCGTTGTCGTAGCAGCCCACGACGATGGCACGGACCTCGGAGTCGATCTGCCGCGCGGTGTCCTCGGAGTAGTCCTTGGACGAGTTGAAGTCGCGGCCCAGGAACACCTCACCGTCGCTCTTGCCGAACGCCAGCGGGCCCATCTTCTCGCTCATGCCCCAGCGGCACACCATGGCGCGCGCCGTCTCGGTGGCGCGCTCGATGTCATTCGCCGCGCCGCTGCTCATCTCGTTGAACATGAGCTCTTCGGCGATGCGGCCGCCCATGGCCATGGAGATCTGGTCGAGCATCTGCTTCTTGTAGCCGTTGACCTTGTCCTCGACGGGGAGGCTCCAGGTGACGCCCAGGGCCTGACCGCGCGGGATGATGGTGACCTTGTGGAGCGGATCGCAGCCCGGGAGGAGCTTGGCCAGCAGCGCGTGGCCCGCCTCGTGGACGGCGGTGTTCCGCTTCTCCTTCTCGGTCATGATCATGGACCGGCGCTCCGGGCCCATGAACACCTTGTCCTTGGCGGCCTCGAAGTCGCTCAGGTCCACGCGCTCCTTGTTCTGCCGCGCGGCCATGAGCGCCGACTCGTTCACCAGGTTCTCCAGGTCCGCGCCCGTCATGCCCGGCGTACCGCGGGCGATGACCTCGAGCTCCACTTCCGGAGCCAGCGGCACGCGGCGGGTGTGCACCTTGAGCACGCCCAGGCGGCCCTTGAGGTCGGGACGCGGCACCACGATGCGCCGGTCGAAGCGGCCGGGCCGCTGCAGCGCGGGGTCCAGCACGTCCGGACGGTTGGTGGCGGCAATCAGGATGACGCCGTCGTTGGACTCGAAGCCGTCCATCTCCACGAGCAGCTGGTTCAGCGTCTGCTCGCGCTCGTCGTGACCGCCGCCCAGGCCGGCGCCACGGTGGCGACCGACGGCGTCGATTTCGTCGATGAAGATGATGCAGGGGGCGTTCTTCTTGCCCTGCTCGAACAGGTCGCGCACGCGGCTGGCGCCGACGCCCACGAACATCTCCACGAAGTCCGAGCCGGAGATGGAGAAGAACGGAACACCGGCCTCACCGGCCACCGCGCGGGCGAGCAGCGTCTTGCCCGTGCCAGGGGGGCCCATCATCAGCACGCCCTTGGGGATGCGGCCGCCCAGCTTGGTGAACTTCTTCGGGTCCTTGAGGAAGGCGACAATCTCCTCCAGCTCCTCCTTGCACTCGTCCACGCCGGCCACGTCCGCGAAGGTGACCTTGTTGTGGCTCTCGCTGAGGAGCTTGGCCTTCGACTTGCCGAAGGTCATCGCCTTGCCGCTACCGCCCTGCAGCTGGCGCATGAAGAAGATGAAGAAGAGGAACAGGAAGACCACCGGCATCCACTGGCCGAGGATGGTGAGCCAGAGGCTGTTCTGCTCCTCCCGCTCGTACTTCACGTCCACGCCATTGGCGCGGAGCTGGTTGAGCATGGCCGCGTCCGGCGCGGGGCCCGTCGTACGGAACTTCTCGCTCGTATCGACGAACTTGCCAGAGTAGGTGTTGCCCTTGACGGCGACTTCCTTGACCTTCTTCTCCTCCACCTTCGACAGCAGCTGCGTGAAGGATGGCTCCTGGACCTGGTCATTGCCCTGGGAGAAGAAGTTGTAGAAGGCGACGAAGAGGACGATCAGGATGACCCAGAGCCCGATGGTCTTGTAGGTCGAACGCACGTGTCAGCTGCCCTTTCGGTACTCGGCGGGATGAGGGCCGCGCTGGGAAGAACCCCAGCTTTTTCCATCATTTGGCCGACACCAGGCGAGCAACCCAACGTCGGACCGTATCAGCAACAGCAAAAAGCCCTCAACTATTTACGGGGGCGCGGCCTTCCCCTCGCTCTGCACTCTTCCACCCTATAACGAAGGGGTCCGCTGAATGCTCGGGCCCGGAGGTGCCGCCCACAGGGAGTGTCCGGAAGGAACTCCTGCTGACGCGGGTGCCCACAGCCCCGGGAGCCACACCACGACTCCCTCGGCATCCACCACCACCGGCCACGCGCCGCGCGTTTCCTCCGGCACCCGAAGGTCCACCAACAGGTCCTGGAGTTTTCGTTGTCCCGCGCCCGTGCGGACGCGGTCGCCCGGTTGGCGTGTTCGGACAGTAAGCGGCCACGGCGTCCCCTCGGCAAGCGCCAATGCGTACACGCCCGAGGGCGGGGCCTTCGGAGCG
>JBKGHK010000509.1:0-7449 GCA_046520375.1 Pyxidicoccus sp. 3LFB2 | reverse complement strand
GTACGTCTCCTGCGTGGTGTCCGACACGGCGCACCTGTCCGCCGAGCAGGTGAGGGACCGGGTGCTGGGCCTGCCGGAGCCCGAAGAGGCGCTGGACGAGGACGCGCCCGGCGAGGCCGGCGACGAGGACGGCGGCAAGAAGCGCAACAAGTAGCGTCCGGGGCACAGCCGGCGCTCCCCTTGGCGGGCTGGCGGTGCTATGTGCCGCGCCATGGCCAAGACCTCCTCGAACCCGAAGAAGTCCCTTCGCGCCGCGTACTCCGGGGCGCGCAAGGCGGATCCCCGCCCGATTACCGGCAAGGAGAAGCCGGCGGAGCTGCTCGCCCACGCCTTCAGCGCCTACGTGGGCCGCCAGGAGCGCACGGCCTTCGAGCTGATGTCCCAGTCGATGGAGCAGGACGCCTCCATCTTCCTCACGCTGTCCGGTGCGATGACGCCCGCGGGCCTGCACCAGAGCTGCCTGATTCCCCTCATCGAGAAGGGCATCATCTCCGCGATTACGACGACGGGCGCCAACCTCTACCACGACGCCCACCGCATCATCGGCCACGCCATCCGCGAGGTGAACCCCAACGCGGGCGACCTCCAGTACCGGCTGGCGCGCATCATCCGCATCTACGACCTGGGCTTCTGGGAAGAGGCGCTGCTCGACACGGACCGGCTCTTCTCCGCCATCATCCGCGGCCCCGAGTTCCAGAAGAAGATGACCACCCCCGAGTTCCACTACCTGCTCGGCAAGGCCATCTACCAGATTGAGAAGAAGCTCGGCGTGAAGCAGCCGTCGCTGCTGGCCACGGCCTACAAGCACGCGGTGCCCATCTGGGTGGGCGCGGTGCAGGACGGCTCCATCTTCCTCAACGTCGTGAAGCTCAAGCGGCTGTTGGGCGACGAGTTCAAGTTCGAGCTCGACATCAACGACGACGTCTACTCCATGGCGGCCATGCAGCACTTCTGCCGGCACAACGGCAGCAAGCGGCTGGCCATCTGGATTCTGGGCGGCGGCGTGCCGAAGAACTACACGCTGCAGGGCGAGCCGCTGCTGGACCAGATTCTCAACGTCCCCACGACGGGCTTCGACATCGACGTGCAGTTCTGCGTGGACCCGGTGGACAACGGCGCGCTGTCCAGCTGCCCCGCCGGCGAGGGCCACACCTGGGGCAAGGTCTCGGTGGAGGCGGTGGAGACGGGCTCGGTGTACGTGCACTGCGACGTGACGGCGGTGTTCCCCTGGCTGACGCACGCGCTGTTGAACGAGCCGAAGAACAAGCGCAAGCCGATGCGGCTGATGGACCGGATGGCGGACGCCATCTCCTTCCTGGACGCGGACGTGCAGAAGCGCCGCAAGTCGCTGATGAAGACGCTGGACTGGAGCGTGGAGGACGCGGAGCCCTCCACCGAGGACGACGTGAAGAAGCACGAGACGTTCGTCCGCTGACCCGCTTGCAGCACCCGCTGTGTTTCCAAGGAGCGCCGACATGAGCCAGCCGCAGCCGCCCGCCACGGGCGTGGTGATGACCGTGGTCAGCCAGCCGCAGTTCAAGACGCAGCTCACCCATGGCCCGTCCGGCTCCACGGCCGTCACCGAGGCGCCGCGCGACAACGGCGGCACCGGCGGCAGCTTCTCGCCCACGGACATGGTGGGCGCGGCGCTGGTGTCCTGCGCGGTGACGACGATGCACCTGTTCGCCTCGCGCGAGGGCATCCCCCTGGGCGAGGTGCACGGCCGCGTGGAGAAGCGGATGACGCCGCCCCCGCGCCGCATTGGCGAGCTGGTGCTGGACCTGCAGATGCCGGCGGGCCTCAACGCCGAGCAGCGCAAGCGCCTGGAGGAGGTGGCCCACGGATGCCCCGTGGCCCGCAGCCTCCACCCGGACGTGAAGCTGCCGCTGACGTTCAGCTACCCGGACTGAGCCGGCGCGTCGCCTGCCTGCCTGCCCTCCAGGCGGCCCCACTGGCCCGTGCTGCCAGGGGGCCGCTCCGTGAGCACCCTCCCGGGCTGCGGGAGTGCGGAACTGGAGGGCATGGCATGGATGCGAAGCGGCTGGGTATCTACCTCAATGACCACCTGGCGGGCTCGGTGGGCGGCATCGAGCTGGCGGTGCGGACGGAGACGGAGAACCGGAGCAACCCGGTGGGCCGTTACCTGGCGGCCTTCATCCCCGAGCTGCGGCATGACCAGTCCATCCTCAAGTCCGTCATGCAGACGCTGGAGCTGAAGGAGGACCCGCTCAAGACGCGCGGCGCCTGGGTCTCCGAGAAGCTCGGCCGTCTCAAGCTCAATGGCTCCCTGCTGCGCTACTCCCCGCTGAGCCGCCTGGTGGAGCTGGAGGGGCTGTGCGTCGCCACCGAGGGCCGCCTGTCCCTGTGGCGCACGCTGGCGCGGCTGTCCGCGAAGGACACGCGCCTGGCCGGCTACGACTTCGAGGCCCTCATCGCCCGGGGCGAGACGCAGCAGGCGGCGCTCCAGCACCTGCGCGCCCGCGCCGCGGACGTGGCCTTCGCCGACGAGCCCGCCCCGTTCGGCAGCAGCGACCCCGTCATCGCCAACCTCTGAAACGCAAGAAGCCCCCTCATCGCCCGGGGGCTCGAGGGGGCTTCACGTGGATTTCAGGGCCTCACCCGGACGGTACCGGGCGGGGCCTGTGGCGTTTCAAGCGCGCCTCAGGTGCCCGAGGGGGGCAGCGTGGGGCGCTGGCCCGGGGCGGTGTTCGGCTGGGGCACCAGGCGCAGCTGGTTGGCGTTGGTGGCGTAGCTCGCGTCCACCTCGCGCTCCAGGTACGTGTAGCCGGACAGGCCGTCCTCGTACATGCGCAGCAGGCTGCGCGACTCGTCCAGGGAGATGCGCCCGTTGCGCAGCGCCACCTCGGTGAACTTGCGCAGCTTCGCGACCAGGTCGTCCTTGGTGTAGCTGACGTAGTTGAGCACCTCCGTCACGGTGTCGCCGGCCACCACGTTGTCGATGAGGTAGCCGCCGTTGGGCGCCAACGACACCTGCACGGCGTGCGTGTCGCCGAACAGGTTGTGGAGGTCGCCGAGGATTTCCTGGTACGCGCCCACCAGGAAGATGCCCAGGTAGTAGTCGTCGTTGTTGAGCGCGTGCAGCTCCAGCGCGTCCTTCACCTCGCGCTTGTCGATGAAGTGCTCAATCTTGCCGTCCGAGTCGCAGGTGATGTCCGCCAGCGTCGCCCGGCGCGTCGGCTTCTCCGCCAGCCGGTGCAGGGGCATCATCGGGAAGAGCTGGTCGATGGCCCACGAGTCCGGCAGCGACTGGAACACGGAGAAGTTGCAGAAGTAGGTGTCGCTGAGCGCCTTCTCCAGCGAGTCCAGCTCCTCGGGAATCTCCCCCGCCTCCTTCGCGATGCGCATGATCTTGTGGCAGATGGCCCAGTAGATGTTCTCGGCCGCCACGCGCTGCTCCAGCGACAGGTGGCCCAGCGAGAAGAGGGTGAGGCTCTCCTCCTTGGCGTCCTGCGCGTCGTGCCACGCCTCCAGCAGGTTCTTGTTGGTGACCTCGCGGAAGGTGGACCACAGGTTGCGCACCACCGACGGGGCCTTCTCGTCCACCTTGTCCGGCACCTGGGCCGGGTCCGTCTCGCTGGTGCCCAGCACGTCCACCACCAGCACCGCGTGGTGCGCCACCACCGCGCGCCCCGACTCGGACACCAGCGTCGGGTGCGGAACGCCGGCCCGGTCACACGCCTCCATGACGCCGAACACCACGTCGTTGGCGTACTCCTCCGTGGTGTAGTTCATGGAGGAGGCGAAGTTCGTCTGGGAGCCGTCGTAGTCCACGCCCAGGCCGCCGCCCACGTCCAGGTACTTCAGCGGCGCGCCCTGGCGGGCCACCTCGACGTAGAAGCAGCCCACCTCGCGCAGCGCGTTCTTCACGTTGCGGATGTTGGAAATCTGGCTGCCCAGGTGGAAGTGCAAGAGCTCGAAGGAGGCCAGCATGCCGGTCTCCTTCATGAAGCCGATGCAGTTCATCAGCTCCGACGAGGACAGGCCGAACTTGGAGCGGTCTCCGCCGCTGGCCTCCCACTTGCCGGCGCCGCGCGTGGACAGCTTCACGCGCATGCCCAGCCGGGGGGCGATGCCCGTGCGGCGCGACACCTCGGCGATGAGGGGCAGCTCGCTGGGCTTCTCCACCACGAGGATGACGTTGCGGCCCAGGCGCGAGTAGAAGAGCGCCGTCTCGATGTACTCCTCGTCCTTGTAGCCGTTGCAGATGACGAGCGCGTCCTCGTTCTCCAGCAGCGCCATCACCGCCAGCAGCTCCGGCTTGCTACCGGCCTCCAGGCCGTAGTTGTAGCCCTTGCCCGCCTCGATGAGCGTCTCGACGACGTAGCGGTGCTGGTTCACCTTGATGGGGTACACGCCCCGGTAGCCGCCCTTGAAGCCCTGGTCGACCATGGCCTTGCGGAAGGCCTCGTTGAGGTGCACCACGCGGTGGCGCAGCACGTCCGTGAAGCGCAGCAGCAGCGGCAGGCCGATGCCCCGGCGCCGGACCTCGTCCACCAGCTCCTTGAGGTCCATGCTGGGCGCCTGCGGCCCGTCCGGGTGCACGCACACGTGGCCCTTCTCGTTGATGCCGAAGTAGGGGTTGCCCCAGTTACGGATGCCGTAAAGCTCCTGGGCGTCGGCGAGGGTCCAGCGGTGCGGGGGTGCGTTTACGGGCATCGGCGTCTCGAGGCTCCCAGGGAAAAAGGGGGTGACTCCCCAGAACAACGGAAGTGCGCGGGAACTATAGGAAAGCCCCACCTTAGGCAACAGCCGCCTGCCGGCAGGGCAGGCGGGCAGGCTCCACCTGTGTGGAGTGCCTGTAGTCCCACGGGCCAGCCTTCCATTCAATTCCTACCCTTCGCGAGGGAGTCCAGGAGGACGCGTGGATACAAGGGGAGGGTACATGGAGTCGTCCGCACGCAGGGAAGAGACGGTGCTGACGCCGAGGCAGATCTTCGATCGGCTGGACCACTTCGTCATCGGACAGGATGCCGCCAAGCGTGCGGTGGCCATCGCCGCTCACAACCATCTCAAGCGTGTTCAGGCGAGGCGGCTGCGCAGGCAGTCCCTCATCAAGAAATCGAACATCCTGCTGATCGGGCCCACCGGCAGCGGCAAGACGCACATCGCCCGGAACCTGGCGGACATCCTCAACGTGCCGTTCACCACCGTGGACGCCACCGAGTACACGGAGGCGGGGTACTACGGGAAGGACGTGGAGGTGATGATTTCCGACCTCCTGTTCAAGGCGAACCACTCGGTGGAGGACACGCAGCGGGGCATCATCTTCATCGACGAGGTGGACAAGATTGCCCGCCGCTCGCAGGGCGCGCGCAACGGCGCCGGCAGCCGGGACATTGGCGGCGAGGGGGTGCAGCAGGCGCTGCTGAAGCTGCTGGAGGGCCGGGAGGTGTACGTGCCCCTCAACGTCACCCAGGCGTGGAACAAGAGCGACTTCGTGCAGGTGGACACGCGCGACATCCTCTTCATCTGCGCGGGCACGTTCAGTGACTTGCACGAGTACGGCGACGAGGGTGGCCGGCCGGTGGGGTTCGGCGCGGAGGACGCGGCGAAGCGCTCGAAGAAGCGCATCAGCACCAAGCAGCTGGTGGACTTCGGGATGATGGCCGAGTTCCTCGGCCGCCTGCCGGTGGTGGTGCAACTGGAGCGGCTGGGAGAGCCGGAGCTCATCCGCGTGCTGACCGAGCCGCCCGACTCCATCATCCGCGAGTTCCGCGAACTCCTGGCCATGGACGACATCGAGCTGGACTTCGCCGAGGGCGGCCTGCGCGAGGTGGTGCGCTACTCGGTGGACCGCGGGCTGGGCGCGCGTGGGCTGCGCTCCATCCTCGAGTTCATCATGGCGGACATCATGTTCGACGCGCCCGAGCACCGCAGGCGCCGGGTGGAGGTGGACGCGGACTTCGTGCGCCAGCGGCTGGTGGGGTTGGACTCGGCGCAGATTGGCGTCTGAGTCAGTCCCCGCGCTCCGAGGCCCGGACGGCCGCTCGCAGTCGGGCGGCCACGTCCGGGTCCTGGATGAGCTGGAGCACCAGATCATTGCGCAGCAGGGCGGCGGTGTCGCCCCGCGCGAGGGCCTGCTTCAGCTTCTCGTCCTGGAGCAGGCGCTGGAAGCGCGGGTCCTTGCGCAGCGCCTTGTAGGCGGGGTCGTCCTGGAGGCGGCCGGCGGCCTCCGGGTCTCCGGACGCCTTGGCCACGCGCACCAGGTTGCCCACCTGGGAGAACTGCGTCATCTCGAAGAGGTTGAAGCGGCGCGCCACGCCGAGGGCCAGTGACTCCTTGGTGGAGACGCCGACACGGCGGCCGGCCACCACCACGTGCTGCTCGAAGAAGGTGAGGGCGCTGAGCGCCACCCAGGCGATGAGAGCCATCTTCGCGCCGCCCAGCATGAAGCCGAGGAAGCGGTCCACGCTGCGGTCCTCGGAGTGCTTGCCGGTGCCCAGAAAGCGCATGAGCAGCGCGCCCAGGGCGTAGCGCACCGCCAGCCACACGACGAAGAAGACGAGCACCGAGCCCAGGATGATGCCGACGAACATCGGCGCGCCCAGGGAGTCCGCCAGCCGGGGGCCGAGGATGGGGCCCAGGCGACTGGAGGCGAAGTAGCCCGCCATCAGCCCCACCATGTTCGCCACCTGCCGCGAGGCGCCGGTGAGGGCGCCGATGATGGCGAAGAACAGCACCATGCCAAGGAGGGTGAGGTCGAGGACCATGGTGGTGCGCTCCGGGGGCCGTCAGCGAATCTTGAACGAGTCGCCCTTGCCCTTGGACTCGTCCTGCAGCTGCTTCTGCACTTCCGCCAGACGCTCCTTGTAGCGGGCGTTGGACGGCTCGTAGGTGAGCGCCATCTTGAGGTTGCGCTCGGCGGCGGACAGGTTGCCGCCGTCGCTGTCCTTCTGGGCCTGCGCGTAGAACTGGCGCCCCTTGGGGTGGGTGCCGATCTGCTCCTCCTGCTCCTTCTTCACGGCGGCCTTGGTCTCCGCCTCGGAGGCATCGGTGAAGCGGAGCTTCTGGGCGCGCTCGGGGCCCGTCACGTCGGCGAGGTACTTCTTGCGCTTCGTGTCGTCGCGCAGGACGTAGTAGGCCTCGGTGACGCGCTTGTAGAGCTCGTGGACCCGCTCCTTCAGCTCGCGGGCCTCGATGTGGAAGAAGCGGTCCGGGTGGTAGGTGCGGCTCTCGCGGTAGAAGGCCTTCTTGATGTCCGCCGGGGCGGCGGTCCGCTCGAGCAGGAGCACCTCGAAGTAGTCCATCTGGTCCAGCCTGGCGCAGCGCGACTCGAGGTCCGCGAGCTGCTGGAGGTCGAGCCCGGGGCCCTTGGATTCAGCGGGCGGGGGCGGCGGGGACATGGCCGCGGCGGGAGGAGGAGGCGGCATCCGCTGCGCCACCGACGGGATGGCCGGGGCGATGGACGGCACCATGGGCGCCACCGAG
>JBKGHK010000508.1:0-7457 GCA_046520375.1 Pyxidicoccus sp. 3LFB2 | reverse complement strand
GCCGCGGACAGCGAGCCCTGCGGTGGCCCCGGGCCGGGGCGTGAGGAAGGACTTCGGCAGCGGCGAGGCGGCAGGCAGCGGCTGCACGGAAGGGGGCTCCACCGCGGTGGGCTTGCCCCGGCGCCAGCCGCCCAGGTACCTGCGCACCAGCGGCTCCACCTCCTTCACGTCGAACTCGCCCGTAATCGCCACTACGGCGTTGGCCGGGCGGTGCACCTCTTCCAGCCAGGCGTTGGCCTCGCGCCAGGACACGTCCTCCAGGTCGTCGCCCGTCGCCTCGTGCCCGTAGGCCTGGTCCCCGTAGAGGGCGTGGAGCAGCTGGCGCTGGGCGAGCACCTCCGGCCGCTGGTCCACGGCGCGGCGCCACGGAAGGACGTGCTCCTGGAAGCCCATCACCACGTACTCATTCGTCCGCATGCTATCGAGCTGCTCGGCGAGCACGGCGAGGATGTTGCCCACGTTGCCGGACGTGCCCGACAGCCGGTAGCGGAGCTGGTCGTTCGCCAGCCACCAGGAGGGGTGCAGGCCCCAGTGGCCCGGAAACCCCTCGAAGGTGGACTCGCGGTACGCCCCCCAGTCGGCCAGCTCCGCCACGCCCGGCTTGGGCTCGCTCACCCTGCCACCGGCCAGCGCCACGCCGACATGCACCACGGGCAGGCCCGGCCGGGGGCTGAGCAGCACCTCCATGCCGTTGTCGAGCTTCAGCACCTGGACGGGCGTGGCCACGGCCGCATTCGCCGCGGGCACGAGGCGCGCCGTGGCCGGCGTGGGCCCCTCGTCATCGGAGAGCGGCGAGCCGACCCCCTGGACCGCCGCGGTCCCCGTCTCGCCCGGCCGGACGAGGATGACGCGCACCCGCTCCCGGTTCAGCCACTGGTAGCCGAAGTCCGTCACGTCCCCGCCCCCGAGCGCCGCCAGCGCCTGCTGCGAGCGGTTGTAGGCGCGTGAGTCCTGGAGGAAGTGGGTCAGCTCCGCGCGGCGCGTGGCCCGCGCGAGCAGGTCCTCGGCCTCCAGCGCCATGCCCGTCACCACCGTGCGGCGCATGGCGTGGATGTCCATGTCCCGCCACTTCAGGTTCGCCGGGTCCACCGCGAGGTTCCACGCCCGGTAGAACTGGTCCATCACCCGCCCGGCGGAGCGCTCCGGGTCGTCCCCCTTGTGGAGCACCACGCGGACCGCCAGCATCGACGCGCGCGTGCCGCTGATGAGGTGGGTGGAGAAGCCGGAGATGTCGCCGTCATGCCTCCCGGCGCCCATCAGGTAGGGGAAGAAGACGCTTTGCGCGAACTGGTGGATGGCGCTGGCCTCGTCGAAGCCGCGCGGCAGCGCCCAGGCCATGTACAGCTCCGGAGAGGCCACCGCGGCCTCGTACACGGGCATCTCCTTCGCGCGCGGCTTCGTCACCGTCTCGGGCGGCTTCGCCGACAGGCGCGGCTCCAGGGCCAGCGGCGCGCCAGTGCCCACCCAGGACGCCGGCAGGTTCTGGTGGAGCACCCCCTCCATGGCCGCGAGGTCCACGTCACCGGAGATGACCAGCGTCACGTTCTCCGGCCGATAGTGCGTCCGGGCGAAGCGCTGGGCGTCGCCCACCGTGAGGCTGGACAGCGACTCGTGCGTGCCGATGACGGGGCGCGAGTACGGGTGGTCCGCGGGAAAGGTCTCCGCCGACAGCCAGCTGAAGACCTGGCCCACGTAGCCCGTCTCGTTCTTCTCGCGCAGCTCGTTGCGCACCACCTCGCGCTCCACCGCGAACACCTCCGGGCTCACCCCCGCGAGCGGCGCGGCCAGCCGCTGCCCCTCCACCTTGAGGAGCGCGGGCAACGCCTCCTTCGGAGCGAGCGTCTGGAAGGCCATGTGGTCCAGCCCGGTGAAGGCGTGCACACCGCCCGCCCCCTCCTGCTCCAGGCGCGTCCAGACGGAGGGGCCACCCTCGTGGCGCGCGCGGTAGGCCAGGTGCTCCACCAGGTGGGCCAGTCCCTCCTTGCCGCGCGGGTCGCTGGAGCCGCCCACTCCCACCACCGCCACCACCGCCACCACCGGCGAGCGGCGATCCTCCTCCACCACCACCCGCAGGCCCGAGGGCATGCGGAAGTCGCGCAGCGGGAAGGACACATCGCGCATCATCACCTGCCCGCGTTCCGGCAGCGTGGAGCAGGCGCCCAGCATGCAGGACAGCAGGACGAGGGCCGCCCTGAGGGTACGGGCAGGAAGATAGGTTCGGACGTTCATGCAGCTCCGGAAAGGCCTCCGGGGAACTGCATGTGGGGCCGGCCGCCCCCGCCTCCCCGGCGGACCTGAATCAGGGTGGACCATTCCGGGTGCCAAAGCCTGACAACGACAGGCCCTGGTGCCAAGGACAGACACCGGAGCCGGCACTTAGCATTCCGTGACACTCCGGGCCAAGTGACCCGGAGTGCCTGGACGCGGGGGAACTGCCTCAGGCGCGCCCGCCCACCGCGGCGGCGACATGCTGACTGCCCCAGTGCGCGATGCCGAGGATGGTCTGCATGGGGTTGACGCCCAGCCCCGTGGGAAGGACGGAGCCATCCACCACGAAGAGGTTGTCCGCGTCCCAGAAGCGCAGCGTGCTGTCCACCACGCTCGTCTTCGAGCTGCCACCCATGGCGCACCCGCCCATCTGGTGTGCGCTGGCCACGCGACACAGCAGCGGCGCGTAGGGCGCCTTGTCCAGCAGCGCCACGTCCTGCTCGCTCCGCATCACCACCGGGGACGAGTGGGGACTTCGCACCTGCTCCGCGCCCGCCGCGAGCTGCAGGCGCGCGGACACCTTCAGCGCCTCGCGGAAGCCCTCCCAGTGGAAGTCCGTGAGCGGGTACTCCACCTTCACCCGCGAGTACTCACGCTCGCCGCGCAGCGACACCGTGCCGCCCTCGTCGCCCGGATTCACGCCGTCCAGGGTGATGGAGATGACGGCGTTGGCGTAGGGCAATTGCTCCATCAGTTCCTGATGCGTGGCGCCGAAGCCCGGCGTCGTCACCGAGGCCAGGAGGGGATGGATGGGCGGCACCTCGAGCAGCCAGCCCAGCTTCCCCGGCCCCCGGTCGATGAACTGGCGCGAGTAGACGCTGAGCGGCGCGCCGTAGAATGCATCCACCCGCTCCCGGAAGTGGGCCGTGGACACCACCACCGGGTGCAGGAAGAAGCGCTTGCCCACGAGCCCCCGCGCGGTGAGCCCGCTGCGCAGCAGCAGCGCTGGCGAGTTGATGGCGCCGCCGCACACCGCCGTCACCTTCGCCTTCACCGTGAGCTTCCGGCCCGAAGGCCGGTCCGTGCGCGGGTCCAGCACGTCCGCATGCACCGCCGCCACGCGCATGCCGTCCATCTCCAGCTTGCGCGCGCTGACGTTGGCGAACACGCGCATCCCCTGCTCCACCGCGTCGGGAATCAGCGTCACCAGCATGGACTGCTTCGCGTCCGTGGGGCAGCCCAGGCCGCACGCGCCCAGGGCCGCGCACGCCTTGACGTTGCGCTTCACCGTGCCCCGGCTGTAGCCAAGCTTGCCCAGTCCCTCCCAGAGCAGCTGGTTGTTGCGGTTGGCCCTTTCAATGGGCCAGTCGCGGATGTGCAGCCGCTCCTCCAGCCAGTCCCAGTGCTGCGCGAGGGTGGCCTCGTCGAGGCCCTTCACGCCGTGCACGTCGCGCCAGCGCTGGAGGATTTCCGGCGGGGTGCGGAAGCTGGCGCACCAGTTGATGGTGGTGCCGCCGCCCACGGTGCGCCCCTGGAGGATGCTGATGGCCAGGTCGTCCGTCGCCCGGTTGGCAAGCTCCTGGTACATGGCCGGGTAGGCCGTGGCCTCCTTCATGTCGAAGTCCCGGCGGGTGCGGTAGCCGCCCTCCTCCAGCATCACCACGTCCAGCCCGCGTCGCACCAGCTCGTGGGCCAGCACGCCGCCTCCCGCGCCACTGCCCACCACACAGACGTCGCAGGTGACGACGCGGTCCTCGGTCAGCTCATCTCCCGTGAAGATGCGTCCGCTCATGGCGTGGAGCCCTCCTTCTGCGTCAGCGGCGCGGGGCGCGGGCCGTCGCCCTTCCAGACGGGCGCATTCGCATCGTGGAAGCCCTCCGGCACGACGTAGCCCGCGGCCACCGCCGTTGCCGGGTGCATGTAGTAGGCGCTGTACACCAGGGTGCGCAGCGCATGGTGCCCGGTGCGCAGCAGCGTCAGGCGCGAGGTGCGCCAGTCCTCGAAGGCGGCGTCCTGGGCTTCGGGGGACAGCCGGGAGAAGGGCGTGACGCGGCCGGCGAAGAGGAAGCCGGCGAGCGCGTTGTCGAAGAGGCCGAGCAGGTCCTTCACCTCCTTCGCGACGGCCGGGTCTCCCCGCGCGAGCAGCGCGTCCGCCGTGAAGGCCACGCGCGCGGTGTCCGCATCCGGCCAACCGGGACGGGGGGGAAAGGCACGCCGGGCCAGCGCCTGGAGCGCGGCGTACTCGCGCGGGCCCAGCACCTGGAGCCCCTCCGGAGGCAGCGGAAGCGTCAGCCCGTCTCGAGAGGCCAGCGCCGCGCTGCCACCCAGTGCGAGCAGGGCGCCCCCGAAGAGGCCTCGCTTGAGCAGGCTTCGGCGCGTCAGTGCTTCCGGTGCGGCGGGTCGTGGCTCGCTCATCCCATCCTCCGGCTTCGTGTGACGTGTGGCTCCAGGCCCCCGGCCTCACGCGCGGGCTTGCTGCCCACGCGCTTCAACGTCGACGCATCGGGCAATCCTGCCTCCTCAGGCCAGACAGCGACAAGAAGGGCGTCGGCTGGGGCGCTGTCCGAAATGAAGCCATATTTCTTTTTTAAGACGAAAGGCGGGATGGGCCCTCACTTGCCCGGGAGAAGACCTCCCTTGGAGCGGCATCCCCCCCGGCGGTGCCAGTGGAGAAGACAATGACAAGGAATTCCGTACCCAGCGCCCTGCTGGGAGCATTCATGGCCATCGGCCTCATGGTGCCCGATGTCGCGCTGGCCTACGCCGAGCCCCTGGTGCGTGTCCCCTTCGTGGGCCGGACCTGGACGACTGGCACCAGCATCTGGGTGGGCACCTCGGAGTCCTTCGGCGACGCCGCCGGTGAGACGCTGACGCTGCGCGTCCGGGAGGCGAGCGCCTGTGAGACGTGCTGGGTGGCCACGGTGCAGATGGAGGATTCGGGAACCGGCAGTGGCTTCCGCTCCTGGAAGGGCTCCGTCGACGGCCTGACGCCCAACACCCGGTATCACTATGGAATCTTCGCCTCGGGCTCCACGAGCGAGCGCGGTGGCTTCTATTTCAGGACCGAGCCCGCCGGGCGGGCGCGCTTCAAGGTCGGCGTCGCGTCCTGCATGAACGGCGGGAGTGCGCCGAGCCAGCCCTCGTGGGACATCATGCACGAGCAGCTCAACACGGGAGAGCCCAACATCCAGCTGCTCGTGGGGGACAACATGTACACGTCGGAGAATCCCCCGTCGAAGGACCACTACTGGTTCAAGTACTTCCAGCAGCGCAACGTGCAGCAGTTCGCGACAGTCTTCCGCGCCTTCCCGACGTTCGCCGTCTGGGATGACCACGACTACGGGCCGAACGACGAGGATGGCACCTTCGCCCAGAAGGCCGTGGCCCGCGATGCATACGCGGCCCTCTATCCCCACCCCCCGTTCGCGGGCGCCGGCATCAACCACAAGTTCAACTGGGGTGGCGTGGAGTTCTTCATGATGGACGACCGCTGGGGCCGCGACTGCCCGAAGAACCCTCCCGCGGGGCATACGCCGCAGATGTATGGCGCCACGCAGTTCGGCTGGCTGAAGACCGAGCTGAAGGCCTCCGCCGCCATCTTCAAGGTGATTGTGAATGGCTCCACCCTGGGCAACAACTGCTGGGGAGCCCAGCGGCAGGCGCTCTTCAACTACATCGCCGACAACAAGATTGGCGGCGTGCTCTTCGTGACGGGTGACATCCACCGGAGCCTCATCACCGACAGGACGCCCGCTGGCGGCTACCCCCTGTATGAGCTGATTTCTTCCGGAATCGGTTCGCCCAGCACGCCCGCCGAGTACAGCTTCGGCATCATGGAGTTCAACACGACGCTGGCGGACCCCACCGTCACGCTCAAGGTCATCCAGAACCCCCAGCAGCGCTCGTCCATCTCGGGAGCGGGTGTCACCGTCTCCACGAAGGTCCTGAGGCGCTCGCAGCTGAAGAACTGAGGACGGCGCGAGCCGTCACTGTCGTCGCTTCCGCTCCTCCCAGGGCCTCCCTGGGAGGAGCTTCTTTTTGGGGACTCACTCGGAACCGGGGCCCTCCAGCAGCAGCTCCAGGTTCGACGCGGGCGGCTCCACCTCCGCCTCTCGCATCGGGTGGCCGAACTTCTCCACCCGGAGCCGGAGGCGGCCCGGCCCGAGGCCCGACAGGGTGAAGCGGCCCTGGGCGTCCGTGCGGGTGCTGCCCACGCTCATTCCATCCGCCATGAAGACGACTTCCGCCTCGCCCACCGGCACGCCCCGCACGTCCCGCACGCGGCCGGACAGCGTGAGGCCCTGTCGCAGCACCACCGAGAGGGGCACGGCCTCCTCGTCCCAGGCCTCCACCGGGACGGGCTCGGACGTGAGGTAGCCCGGGGCCCGCGCCGTCGCGAGGTAGCTGCCCGGAACGAGTCCTCCGAAGTGGACGCTCCCCCGGGCATCCGTGCCCTCCTCCCGCACCGTCTCCCCGCGCCCCTCGCCCACCAGGGTCAGGGAGACGGCCGCATCCTCCACGGGCTCGCCACGCTCGCCGAGCACCCGCACGACCACCGCCGCCGCGGGCGTCAGGGAGAGCTCCAGCGGCTCGGTTCGCGGCAGCCTGAGCTCGCGCGTCACCGAGAGGTAACCCGGGCGCTCGACGCGCAGCTCATACGTGTCCTCCGTGAGCCCACGCACCTCGAAGCGGCCATCCGCGCCCGTGAGCACCTCCTCCGCCCCGCTTCGCCCTGGCCCCATGAGGTGGAGCTGCGCGCCCGCCATCCCCAGCCCCTCGGGGCCAAGGACGCGGCCCGCGAGCACGCTCTCCAGCGGCAGCTCGACCTCGACCTGCGTCTCGGGGCCCGGGCCCACCTCGATGGCTCGCTGCACGGCCCCATGGCCCGGTGCCCGGACGATGAGGACATGGGGGCCCGGCATCAATGGCGCGGCCTGGAAGTGCCCCACGCTCTCCTCGCGCCAGACGACCTCCGGGGCGGCCGGAGATTGGACGCTCGCGCCCTCGAGCAGCCGGCCCGAGCGCGCCTCCACCACCCGGACGCGGAGCCCGCCCGCCGGCACCAGGGAGATGTCCGCCCCCGAGGTGTCCTCGCCAAATGGCTCGAGGGCCAGCTCGCCCACGCCCGTGGCGCTCTGGGCGAGCAGCTCGGTGCGCCCGCTGCAGTCGAGCCCCTCCAGCACGAAGCGGCCCGCGCCGTCAGCCCGCACCTCCGAGCCTCCTCGCGGCCTCACCCCGGGCCCCTGCCG
>JBKGHK010000507.1:0-7463 GCA_046520375.1 Pyxidicoccus sp. 3LFB2 | reverse complement strand
TTGTTGTCCTCGCGCAGCTCGAAGCGCTGGTAGCCGGGGTCCACGAAGGCGCCCAGGAAATAGGCGCTCCCGGCCCCCGGGGAGGGCGGGTTCGCGGGGCCCGTCACCGGCACGGTGGCGCACTGGCCCGGGGACAGCAGGCCCACGGAGGCGGAGCCCACGACGGTGTCCGCTGTCGACCCCGGGACGGTCGGCGGAACGAGCGTGGCGTCCGCGGACAGCATGAGCACCACCTGGGTGCTGTCGGGCCTGGTGCCCTGGTTGCACACCGTCACCTGCGCGGTGAGCGGCTGACCGGGCTGCACGCTGGCCGGGGCCTTCACGTCGGAGACGATGAAGTCAGCCCGGTAGCCCACGCCCAGCACGTAACCCGGGTGGCTGTTGTTGGTCTCGAGGAGCTCGGTGCGCTGGTTGCCCGGGTCCACCACGGCGCCCAGGTGGTAGGCGCCCTCGGGGCCCGAAGCGGGCACGCTCACGCTGGTCGACACCGGCACGGTGAGGCACTGGCCGGGAAGCGTGAAGTTGACGGGCGCGCCGCCGATGGGCGAGCCCCCCGGCCCGGAGGCCGGCGGGAGGGCGCCATCCCGGCTCAGGAAGAGCACCACGTCCGTGGTGTCCGGCAGGGTGCCCTGGTTGCACACCGTCACCTGGGCGGTGAAGGGCTGGCCGGACTGCACGCTGGCGGGGCCCTTGACGGCCGTGACGATGAAGTCGGCGCCATTGCCCACGCCCAGCACGTAGCCCGGGTGGGTGTTGTTGTCCTCGATGAGCTCGGGGCGCTGGTCCTCCGGGTCCACGAAGGCCCCCAGGTGGAACGCGCTCCCGGTGCCCGGGGAGGGCACGCTGGCGTTGCCGGACACCGGCACGGTGGCACACCGGCCCGGGTAGAGCGGGCCCGTGAGGGCTCCACCCACGACCGGGTCCTCACCCACGCCCGGCGCCTTCTGCGGACGGATGACGGAGTCCGCCGACAGGACGAGTGCCAGGGCGGCGTCGCCAGGCTGCGTGCCCTGGTTGCAGACCGTCACCTGCGCCGTGAAGGGATGGGGGGTCTGCGTGCTGGGAGGACCCTTCACGTCGGTGACGACGAAGTCCGGCCCGTGGCCCACGCCCAGCATGTGGCCGGCATGCGCATTGTTGTCCTCGCGCAGCTCGAAGCGCTGGTAGCCGGGGTCCACGAAGGCGCCCAGGAAGTAGGCGCCTTCGTCACCCGGGGGAGGAGGGTACGCGTTGCCGGACACCGGCACGGTGGCGCACTGACCGGGGAGCAGATGCCCCACGGAGGCGCCACCCACGGGGCGGTCCTCCCCCGGCACCGGTCCGGGACCCTCGGGCCGGATGACGTCATCGGTGGACAGGACGAGCGCCACCTGGACATCGTCGGGCTGCGTGCCCTGGTTGCACACCGTCACCTGCGCGGTGAGCGGCTGGCCGACCTCCACACTGGAGGGGCCCTTCACGTCGGTGACGACGAAGTCCGGCTCGCTGCCCACGCCCAGCACGGCGCCCGGGTGGGCGTTGTTGTCCTCGATGAGCTCGGGGCGCTGGTTGCTGAAGTCGACGAGGGCGCCCAGGTAGTAGGCGCCGGGCGAGCCCGGCGGAGGCAGCGTCGCGGTGCCCGTCATCGGCACGGTGGCGCACCGCCCCGGGGCCAGGAAGCCCACGGGGGCCTGGCCCAGGTACGTCACCAGCATCTCCTCGCCAGGGGCCGGCCGGCTGAAGGGCTCCGAGGCCAGGAAGAGCGCCACGTCGGCGCTGTCGGACAGGGTGCCCTGGTTGCAGACCGTCACCTGGGCGGTGAGGGACTGGCCGGGCTGCACGCTGGCGGGCGCCTGCACCGCCTTGACGATGAAGTCGGCCCGGTGGCCCACGCCCAGCACGAAGTCGGCGTGGGCGTTGTTGTCCTCGATGAGCTCGGCGCGGTGGTTGCCCGGGTCCACCACGGCGACCAGGTGGTAGGCGCCCTCGGGGAGCGTGTAGGGCTGGCTCCAGGTGGCCGGCACCTGCACGGTGACGCACTGGCCCGGCATCAGCGGGAGCAGGTTGGCCGCGCCCACGCTCACGCCCCCCTGCCACGGCCCGGGGTTCGCCACGATGGGGGCGACGTCGGACAGGAACAGCCGCACCTCGGTGGCCTCGGGCTGCGTGCCCTGGTTGCACACGGTGGCCTGCGCCAGGAAGCCCTGCCCGGACTCCACGCTCGGGGGGGCCTTCACGTCGGTGACGGTGAAGTCGGGCCGGTGGCCCACGCCCAGCCGGTAGCCGGAGTGGAGGTCGTTCTCGGGGTTCAGGTCCGTGCCCTGGCTCGCCAGCGCCGCCGCGCCCAGGTGGTACGCGCCCTCGTGGCCCGGGTAGGGCAGGCTCGCGTTGCCGGACACCGGCACGGTGACGCAGTGGCCGGGGAAGAGCAGGCCCACGGGCGCCACGCCGATGACGAGGTCACCCCAGGGCCCGCCGCCCCACTGCACGGTGGCATCGGAGGACAGGAGCAGCATCACCTCGGCCATGCCCGCGTCGGTGCCCTGGTTGCACACCTTCACCTGCGCGGTGAGCAACTGCCCGGGCTCCACGCCGCCGGGGCCCGTCACCGTCTGGACGGTGAAGTCGGCGCCGTTGCCCACGCCCAGCCGGTAGCCCGGGTGGGTGTTGTTGTCGTCGCGCAGCTCGGGGCGCTGGTTCAGCACGTCCACGAAGGCGCCCAGGTGGTACAGGCCCTGGAGGCTCGGGGAGTTGCCCGTCATCGGCACGGTGGCGCACTGGTTCGGGCCCAGGGTGCTCACCGGGACCCAGCCCACGATGACATCCCCCGGCGCCCCGGGAGCGGTGCTCGGCTGGATGAGGGCGTCGTCGGACAGGACGAGCGCCACGTCCGCGCTGTCGGGCGTGTTGCCCTGGTTGCAGACCGTCACCCGGGCCACGAAGTCCTGCCCGGGCCGCAGGGCGGCCGGGCCCTTCACCGCCTTGACGACGAAGTCGGCCCGGTAGCCCACGCCCACCACGAAGTCGGCGTGGGTGTTGTTGCCCTCGAGGAACTCGGCGCGCTGGTTCAGCGGGTCCACACGGCGCCCAGGCGGTACGCACCCTCGGTGCCCGGCGGGGGCGGCGTGGCGTTGACGAACATCGGCAGGGTGACGCACTGGCCCGGGAAGAGGTCACCCGCGGGGCGCTGGCCCAGGAGCACGTCCTCCGTCGGCTCCGGCCCGGTGCCCGGGTCGATGATGGCGTCGGCGGACAGGACGAGCGCCACGTCGGCGCTGTCGGGCTGGGTGCCCTGGTTGCAGACCGTCACCTGCGCCGTGAAGGACTGTCCGGGAAGAAGGCTGGCGGGAGCCTGGACGTTGGTGACGACGAAGTCGGCCCGGTGGCCCACGCCCATGACGGCGCCCACGTGGGTGTTGTTGTCCTCGCGCAGCTCGAGGCGATGATTGTCCGGGTCCACCCGGGCGCCCAGGTGGTAGGCGCCCTCGGTGCCCGGCGGGGGCAGGATGGCATTGCCATATGCGGGCACGGTGGTGCACTGGCCCGGGAAGATGAAGCCCACGGCGGCCCATGCCGCGACGGGTTGCTCCGGCTGCGGCGGGAGGGCGTCGGCGGACAGGTAGAGCGCCACCGCGGTGCCGTCGGGCTCGGTGCCCTGGTTGCAGACCGTCACGTCCGCGGTGAGGTTGCCGCCCGGCAGGCTGCTGGCCGGGGCCTTCACGCCGGTGACGACGAAGTCCGGCCCGTAGCCGATGGTGATGGGGCCGCCGAGCCGCGTGTTGTTGCCCTCGTCCAGCTCCGGCTCACTGCCGTACGGGTCGGCGATGGCGCCCAGGAACCACGTCCCCTGCGGCGGGGTGTAGAGCAGGGTGGAGTGCGTCTCGCACGCTCCGGGAGCCAGGTAGCCGGCGTAGATGCTTCCGGCCTGGCCATCCATCGACAGGGAGATGTCGCTGTCCTGGGACAGCACCAGCGCCACCTCCGTCCCGCCGGCCCAGGTGCCGTGGTTGCAGACCCGCAGGCTCGTCATGAACGAGCTTCCCGGGAGTGCACTGGGCGGCGCGCTCAGCACCGTCACCACGAAGTCTGGGCCGTCCAGCAGCCCCTGCTTCGCCGTCTTCTGCTCGGCTTCCGGGGACGCTCCGTCGCTACACGCCGCCACGGTCGCCAGGGTCAGCGCCCCGAGGACCGCTCGTTTGATGTCTCGTCTCATGTGCTCGCCTCTTCTGCCAGGTCCACGCATCCACGCGGTCTGTCCGTCCAGCTTCCCAGCCGGGTCGGACATCGCGGACGGCTTCGAGCGGAACTCTTCGCATGAAGCGAGGTGGGATTTACAGGGAGGGGCGGGCGGGACTCAGGGGGCGCCGCGCAGCCGCAGTCCCACGCGCGCCATGAGCGGCGGGCCCAGGGTGTCCACGCCCGCGCGGCCGGCGAGGTACTCGCGGTCGAAGAGGTTCTCCACGGCGGCGAAGAGGTCCACCTTCCAGAAGAGGTGGCGGCTGGCGGACACATCCACCACGGCGTAGCCGCCCATGCCGCGCTCATTGAGGTCGTCCTCGTACTGCGGGCCGGTGACGCGCAGCTGCACCGTGGCGGTGACGAGGGAGGGCTCGTCGAAGGTGACGATGGCGGTGCCCCGGTGCCGTGGGTCCTGCGCGAGCTGCCTTCCCACCAGCTCCGGCTGTCCGGGCGAGCGCGTCACGATGGGGTCCACGAAGGTGTACGCGACGAGCGCCGTCCACTGGCGTGACAGCCGCCAGTCCAGGCTCGTCTCGACGCCGCGCACGCGCGCCTGGCCCAGGTTCTGTCGCTGGCGGGACGTCCCGTCTGGCAGCGGCTCGGCGAGGGTGACGTTGGTGATGGGCTCGTCGAGCACGTTCCAGAAGCCGGTGACGCGCGTGGTGAGGCCGCCGGCGGCTTCAGCCTCCAGGCCGGCCTCGGCGCCCCACAGCCGCTCGGCGCGCAGGGCCGCGTTGGCGGCGGTGAGCACGGTGCCCACCTGGAACGGGCGGTACAGCTCGTTGAGCGTGGGGGCGCGGAAGGCCCGGTAGCCGGAGGCGCGCAGGGTGAGCCACTCCACGGGGCGCAGGCGCAGGCCCAGGCGGGGGCTGAGCTGCTGCTCGCCGCGGTCGTCGAAGGCGGTGGTCTGCACGTCGCCGCTGGCGCGCTCCACGCGCTGCTCGCCTCGGGTGTTGCGCCACACGTCCAGTCGGAGCGCGGCGGACAGCTCCAGGGCGGGGGAGACGGTGTAGAGGTCCTGGAGGAAGAGGCCGCCGGAGAGCTGGTGGCCGCCCGCGGAGCGCAGCAGGGTGGAGGCCGGCGTGGGCTCGGGAGGAAAGAGGCGCTCCTCGGAGGTGCCCGCCACGCGGCGCGCGTCCAGGCCGGCGGTGAGGACATGGGTGCCGCCTGCCGTCCAGGCGGGGCCCGTCCAGACCAGCGAGGCGCCCTGGTCATCCGCGGGGACGTCCTGGAGCGCGGAGCGAGCCTCGCTGGAGCGGTCCTGCGCCACGCGCGCGCGTTGCTGCTCGAAGCGCTGCAGGCGGCCGAAGAGGTCCAGGGTGAAGGTGCCCCGGGCTTCCGTGCGCAGCCGAGCGCCCGCGCCGAAGTGGGCCAGCTCCACGCGGGCGGTGGTGGAGCGGGTGCCGCCGTTCTGATTCTCCCGGAAGAGCCCGGCGCGAGCGGAGAGGAGGAGCGAGTCGGAGACGTCCGTCTCCACGCGGCCATTGATGACGGCATGGTTGCTGGGAGTGGTCGTGTCGATGGGCCCCCGCTGCGAGGCGATGACGAGGGGATAGCCGTCGCTGGTGAGCAGCTCGGTCTCCAGCGCGGCGCGAACGGGGCCCCAGTTGTCGGCGCCGCGCGCGGCGAACAGGCCGGTGTCCAGGCTGCCATAGACGATGTCCGCATCGAGGCTGGGGCCGGGGATGGGGCGGGAGAGGAGCTGCACGACACCGCCGAGCGCGGCGCTCCCATAGAGGGCCGAGCCGCCGCTGGGAACGACCTCGATGCGGTCGAGGCCGAGTCGGGGCAGTGAGCGCCAGAAGACCCAGCCGCCGAACGGGTCATTGACGGGGATGCCATCCAGGAGGACGAGGCTGCGCGCGACCCCCGAAGGCGCCAGTCCGCGGAGGTTGAGCCCCTGGGCGGTAGGGTCGGAGACAAGGCTGGGCGTGCGGCGGAACGTGGCGGCGGAGGGCAGGGTGCGCACGAGGGCGTCCTGCGTGAGCGTGGGGCTGCGCTCGATTTCCTCGCGAGGTATCACCACCGTGGTGGCGGGAACGTCGCGCACGGGGCGCGGCCGTCGGGTACCCGTGACGACCGTTCCGGAAGGAGGGCGGTCCTCATCGACAGAAGGCCGGTCCTCAGAAGGCCGGTCCTCCTCGACGCGAGGGCGGTCATCCTCGGAGGGAGGCTGGTTCTCATCGGCAGAAGGCCGGTCCTCTCCCTCGAGAGGGCGAGCATCCCCGGCGAGAGGCTCATCCTCCGCAGCGCGAGCGCTATCGTCCCCGGTGAGAGAGCTGTCCTCCGCAGCGCGAGGGCTATCGTCTCCGGCGCGAGGGCGGTCATCCCCGGTGCCACCACCAACCCCTCCGGCGTGAGGGCGAACCTCTCCGAAGAGTGAGAGGTCATCTCCGGTGCGAGGGCGGTCATCCTCGAATCGAAAGACGATCGACTCCGCGAAGATATTCGCCTCGGCACCTGCGGTCGCCGGATGATGCAGGCCCCGTGAGGTTTCTTCCGAAGGAGCATCCGTGGGGGGCATGGGCACGAAGCCGCTGGGCCGCTCATCCGAGGCCTGTGCTTCAGTTCCCGCCGTGGGGGACATGGGCACGAAGCCGCTGGGCCGCCCATCCGAGGCCTGTGCTTCGGCCCCCGCCGATAGAAGCAGCGGCAGGAGAACGACGCACGGGCGAGGCCACCTGGACACCGTGGGCCGCGGAAGGGTGACCGACGAGGATTTCGACGCGTGCGGTCTGTGCATTCAGCCCGCTCTACTGGATGGGCGAGCAAACGGGCACTCGATGGTGCTTGAGGATGACAGCGGCAGGCGTCGATACCGTCACATGCTGAACGGCACCGGGCGAATCGCATCCGTGGACGACCGACTCCTGACGCTCTCTCTCGCTCGCCAGATGTTCCGGTGAGCCGAAGCGCCGCGCTCACGTCGACAGTGGGGGCTGCATCGGTGCCCGGCACCACCAACGTCCTCACGAGTGTTTCGCCAGCAGCACCTGTTGGGCGCGAGTCGGCCACCGGTGCTTGATGAAATCCCTGGAGCGCCCCGTCATCTCGAGCTGAGTCGGCCTCCGATGCGCTCGGCAGCGTGGGGGCGGAGACGGCCGCAAAGCCGCCCGGTGTTCCCGGTGAAGCCTCTTCGGTGCTTGGCGGAGGAGTGCCAGTGCCTTTGGGTCCGGAGTCTTCGCCAGGGGGAGGCGTGCGGGTGCCTTTCGGCCCGGAGTCTTCAGTGCGGCCCAGTGCGCGCC
>JBKGHK010000506.1:0-7464 GCA_046520375.1 Pyxidicoccus sp. 3LFB2 | reverse complement strand
GCAACTACGACAAGAAGTGGGTGAAGCGCCCTCGCCCTAACTGACCGGCATTGCGACTAGTTGGCCAGGGTCTGCGAGACGGTGCTGTTGTCACCCGCCGCCGACGTCGTTGCTCCCGGATAGAACAACCGATACGACGCGGCACCGCCATGGAATGCAGCGGTGTCGTAGCTGCCGGTGAAGCTCGCCTTGTTTTCGGCATAGCTCCAGCCGGTCGCCGTCTCGAAGCCCCCGTTCGTCACGGCAACGCCGTTCACCGCGACATCATCGATGTTGACGGAGATGGGGTAGTTCGTGACGCCTGCCTTGCTGATGAGCCGGAACTGCAGCGTGGAGCTCGGGCCGGCGGGCGCAATCGAGATTGTGTGCGCCTGCCAGGCGGTACCGTCTGCCGTGACGTCGCTCTCCCATACGACCACGCCATCCACGAGCGCCTGCTTGAACCAGTATCCAGCAGTGGTGCCGGCCTCGCTGTCCCGCTCCCAGAACGTGAGCGTCTTGTTGGCGCTCACCTGCTGCGAGACGGTGCTGCTGTCTCCCGCAACAGATGGGGTGGAACCCGGATAGGACAGCTTGTACGACCTTGCACCCCCGTGGAAGGCGGTATCATAGACGCCTGTAAACGCCGCCTTGTCCTCGGTATAGGTCCATCCCGTCGTCGACTCGAAACCCGGGTTCACGATGGCCACGCCGTTGATGGCGACATCGTCGACATTGAAGGAGATGGGGTAGTTCGACACGCCCGCCTTGCTGATGAGCCGGAACTTCAACTCGAAGCTGGAGCTGGCGGGGTTGATCACAACCGAATGTGCCTGCCAGGCCGTGCCGTCTGCCGTGACGTCGCGTTCCCATACGACCACGCCATCGACGAGCGCCTGCTTGTACCAATAGCCCGCGGTGGTGCCGGCCTCGCTGTCCTTCTCCCAGAACGTGAGCGTCTGCCCCGAAGAAGAAGCGCCGTATTCGTAGGCTCCGATATCGTAGGCGCCGTCTGAAGGGCGGGCATTGCCATCCAGATCGACGGAAGGCGCAAAGGTGGGGGAGCCCGCGTTGATTGCCGGCGAGTTGGGTGCCAGGTGGAAATCGCCCCCGGCCTGGTTCACGAACAGGGGTGCCCGGGCCACGGTCCCGGAATGGACGAGGCCGGGACTGAAATTGTACACGCTGTTCTGGTACACGAGGTTGTTCGTGTATGTGTTGTTGGTTCCGGTCCGCCCCTGCAGGGAAATGCCGTAGTCGTTGTTGTAGACGATGTTGTTGGACACATCCACGTAGTCGGCGGGCCCGGTCGTCTCGTAGTAGTTGCCGCCGCCGACAATTATGCCCATCCAGGTGTTGGCCACCGTGTTGTTGGCGATGATGACGAGATGGGCGTCATGCCAGAGATGGATGCCCGCCCCGCCGGGATTGTTGTAGGAGAGGTTGTTCGTTACCGTGGCCCGGGTGCTGATGTAGATGTTCTGGATCTTGCTACAGTCATAGCCGATATCGTGAACCCTGTTACCGGTGACCACCGTGCCTGTCATGAGTCCGGGAATGTCGTAGTCATGGATGTTGATACCGGAACCGCCCGCGCCGTCGCACAGTTGGTTGTCACCATAGATGACATGATGCACGTGGTTGTTCTTTATCGTGACGTAAGAACCCTGATTGATCAGGCCATTCGGCATCTTGGTGCCTGTGCCGTCAAACTCGAATCCCTCGATGTCAACATGGGCGCCGCGGTTCTCCCAGATGCTCCCGGTCGTCACCGTGCTGCTGGGCGGAACGAGCCGGGCTCTTGCTTTCGTGACAGGGTTGATATCGGAGACGTAGCTGATGCGCTCCCCTGCCCTCCCGCTCGCGGTCGTCATGAAGCCGCCGGTATACGTGCCCGGAGCAACATGGATGATTGCGCCGGGAGTGGCGGCTTGCGATGCCTTCAGAATCGATTTGTAGGGTCTATCGGACGAGCCGTTGCCCGTAGTGTCGTTTCCAGTGGAAGCGACATAGAGGTGGCTGACTTCCGCGTATGCCGTAGATGCGAAGGCCATCACCAGCCAGAGACACGCTGTCAGAAGCGGACCACACCGAGACGCTCCACCGGGGAAGCTGTTGATGCGCATGCGTTTGCTCCTTCAGTGCTTTTCACCGTCTTGTTGCAACTGGCCTGACGCCACTGCCGGCACCGGTGCATCCGCGCGAGCAGGTTGCGGGGAAGCAGCGGGCTTCAAGCCGGCGGTGAGCGGAGATGAGGCTCTCCAAGCGAACGCGTACCGGCGTTCGTGAGAGGGCTGGACTGCATGACGCCGACAGCATGAGAAGCGTCATCGATGCTCGATGGCAGCACCCGATGCGTGCAGGGCGCATCCTCCCGAGCCATGACTCGAAAGTAAAGGGCAATTGCAACCTAATCACGAATTACGCGTATGACAGATCATTAAACACATGCGGGATGGGGCGCATCCATCCGCCAGAAGTCGCTGTTGAGGCTGGACGGGCGGTCAGGGCCGCTCCGTGGCCACCGAGCATCACCTGAGCCACAAAGGCGCGTCACCCGGCCATGGTGGCTCAACGCGAGCGGTGCACCCTGGTCCTACCGGCCATAGAGGGTTGGCGCGATTCGCGGGTCCTGCGGTAGCAGGGCGTCGCAGGTTCGGCCCTTCCCCGGTGAAGCTCCCTGCGGCACGGGCAAACACCCGGTACTCCGCGCCACTTGATGAGTAGCGGTAGCGGTCCGGGCTGTACGATCTCTTCGAGGCTTGAAGGCAAGCAGCGCGTGACCACACGCTTCGAGATTAGAAAGCCATTGAGCCCGTGTTAGCTTGCGTTCCCGTGACATGCCGTCACATTTCCGTGCGAGGGCTACATGCAGTGTCGCTTGAAGGTGTTGCTGGTGGTCTTGTCCGCCGTAGTTGCTGCGTGCGGTCCATTGAATGACGATCAGCGGATGAACGGCCGTGCGCGAATTGGAGTCCAGGGGTTCGGGCTTGCCTCCTTGGGCACAGTCGTCGTCTCGGCGCAGCCAGGAAATCAATCGAAGACCCTGGTTTTTGATGGGGACACGAACCTGTACCAGGGTGAGCTGGTGCTTCCAGCTGGGGAGTACGTGCTCACGGTCAACGGGTACCTGGAGGGGACCACCACCCTTGCCGCAACCGGAGCGGCAGCGATTACCGTCATTGGCGGAGGCACGACGGCGGCAACCATCGCCATCGTTGATCAAACCGAGCAGGAAGCCCGCCCCACCATCAACGCCATCGTGAGGTCAGTCACGGCGTCCATCGTTGAGTTCCCGGTGAATACGCCGACGACGCTGCTCGTCGATGTGGTCAACTACGACAACAAGCCTGTGACGTACTCCTGGGCCAGTGATTGCGTGAGTGGAGTCTTCTCCGCGCCCTCCAGTGCAACGACGACCTGGATGAGCAGCCAGGCCGCATCTTGTGCGCTCACGGTGAGCGTGGTCTCAGATGGAGTGGATTTCAGTGCGACCATCCCCGTGCGGGTGCGGTCCGGGAGTGGTCTTGACGGGGTTGTCGATGTCGGCGTCAGGTATGTTTCGCGTCCGCGCATCGATATGATGAGGCTGTCTTCCATGACCGGGAGTTCCTACATGGGCTTGCTCTGGCGTGACAACGCGGAGGCCATGGGAGCGAACTTCCCGGATGCAAGCGCAGGGGGGCTCTATCACCTGTCTGTCAGGGTCGAACGGGCAACCCAGTACGGCACCGCCGCTCTCGCGGTGAGTGACGACTGCGGCGGAGTCTTTACGTCGACGGGAGCGCCGCAGTGCGTAACTGGTAGCTTTGGCTCCATTTGTGATTACGACTACGATTGGACCCCGCCAACAGCGGCCAACACCGTGTGTAGAATTTCGGCAAGGGCGACGAATGATGCACTTGTTGATGAGGTCGATGTCGCGATCCTCCTGAAATAGGACCGAGCGCATTCTCCTGTCGGCGACAGCGCACCCGCCCTGTCCACAGGCTTCGCTGGGCCCGGGAACCTCCAGCCAACGAAGCCTGTCCGCCGAAACATCACTTCTGGGAACCCATGACTTCCCCTGTGCCCTGCCCCGCCTGCCAGCACCCCACCGTCTCGAATCGCTGCGAGGAGTGTGGCGCGGCCCTGAACCCCGGGGGCCTTCGGGTCGAGCGGCTCATCCACCAGAGCGCCCGGGGTCGCCTGTACCTGGCCCGCGCCGAGGACGGAACCCAACTCGCGGTCAAGGAGCTGGTCTTCGCCTCGGTGCCGTCGGTGGAGGAGATTGACGCGTTCGAGCGCGAGGCGCGGACGCTTCACCAGCTGGCCCACCCGCGCATTCCCCGCCTGGTGCGCTTCTTCGAGGAAGGCCGCGGCGTCCACCTGCGCTTCTACCTGGTGCAGACGTTCATCGCCGGCCCGTCCCTGCTCGACAGGCTCACCTCCCAGCACTACTCCGAAGCGGACGCGCTCGCGGTCGCGCGCGAGGTGCTGGAGGTCCTCCGCTACCTTCACGGCCTCTCGCCCCGGGTGCTCCACCGCGACATCAAGCCGGCCAACCTCATCCAGCGCGAGGACGGGCTCTTCCTCGTGGACTTCGACTGCGCCCGGGAGCTGCGCAAGGGCGTCACCCACCAGTCCACCCTGGTGGGCACCTTCGGGTACGCGCCCCCCGAGCAGCTCGGAGGGACGGTGGACGCCTCCAGCGACCTCTACGCGCTGGGGGCGACGCTGGTGCACCTGCTCAGCAGGAAGCCGCCCTCGGAGCTGCTGGGGCCAGGCATGCGGCTTCAGTTCGAAGGCGAGGTCAACGTCTCCCCGAAGACGCAGGCGTTCCTGGCGCGCCTCCTGGACGTGGACCCGAGCAGGCGTTTCCGCTCGGCCGAGGAGGCGCTGGCCGCGCTCCAGGCACCCACGCCCCCCAGGGCCAGGTGGAAGTCACGGGGGCGCCCCGCGCGAACGACGTTCCCCTGGCGCGCGGCGCTCGGGGTGACGGTGGCATGCCTCGCCCTGGCGGTGGTGGCTCGCAGCTCCTCACCGGGCAGCGCCTCCACACCGGCCGAGGCGTCTCAAGCCGCTTCACCTCCCGCGCCCTCCGCCCGGGTGAAGCTCGACCACCCCTTCGTGGTCAATGGCCTGGAAATCACGCCCCTCTTCATCGAGCAGAACGAGAAGCGCGGCCCGCAGCCATCCGACCCCACGACGCACGTGCAGCTGCGCTTCGAGGTGCGCGCGCGCTCGCCCCATACGGCCCAGGTGGCGTGGTGGGGGCTGGGGAGCCGGTGGCTGCAGTACGCCACCCTGCTGTCGAGCAGCCCGGCATGCATCCGCTGCGAGACGGTGAAGCCCGTGCAGGCGTTCTTCACGTTCCCGGATGGGCGACAGGAGGAGGCCCACCGGCTGAACGAGGAGGTGTCGAGCTACTTCATGGTGGACGACGAAGAGATGACGCCGGACCTGGTCTTGACGGTGGACGTCGGGTTCGAAGCCGAGCCTGGAAGGCTCCCCCTGGCCGTGCGCTTCTACGATGGCCACGTGGTGGTGCTGCCCTGGGGCACGTGAACGGGCGCCCCTGGCGTGGGGGCGCCCGGAGCGCTACCTCGGCGTGTTGACGACGGTCAGCCGCTGCGGCTCCGGCGTCGCCCAGTTGCGCGGGAGGTTGCCCGACATCGCAATCCCGTCGAGCGTCACGTTGCTGTCGAAGAAGTAGAGCCCCCCACCCTCCTGGGCCCGGTTGTTGCGGAACTCGCCGCCACGGAACGTCCAGTGATTGTCCGCCGACAGGTGCGCGGTGTTCACCGCCCCTCCCACGCCCCCGAACTGGGTCCTCGGACCGGTGCACTCGTTGTCGTGGAAGTTGTTCCCGGTGGCCACGCCCGAGCTGGTCGGCGCAATCAGCATCAGCGCGCCTGCGTACGTGGGCGCCTTGTTGAAGCGGAACTCGTTGTAGTTCACGTTCACATTCGCGCGGGAGCCAATCCAGAGCGCGCCACCGGCGTCCTCGGAGTAGGAGCCGTCCTCGCCCATGCCGTTCTGACCGCCGTCCTTGTTGCCGTACTCGAAGATGCAGTACTCCAGGGTGTCCGCACCGGAGTCAGACGTCGCCGCCAGCCGCAGTCCGGTCCACCCGGCGGTGGTGTTGTCGGCGGTGAAGACGATGGGGCTCGCGGCGGTGCCCTTCGCGGTGATGCGCCCATACACGGCGAGCTTGAAGCGCCCCATGAAGACCAGGCGAACGCCGGGCTCCAGGGTGAGGCGGTTGCCCGCCGGCACCGTCAGGTCCCCCGTCACCTGGTACGGCGAGCCCGCGAGCGTCAGCGTGCGCGTCGTGAGGTTCCCGGAGAGCGTCGTCCCACCCGATGTGCGCACCGAGACGGTGGTGTTCGCGGTGATGCTGCCGCGCTCGTTGGTCGCCGTGAGCGTGTACGTCGTCGTCGCCGCCGGGCTCACCCGCACCGAGCGTCCGCTCACCTCACCCACGCCATTGTCGATGGAGACGCTGCGCGCGCCCGTGACTTCCCAGGTCAGCTCGGCGGACCCGCCCGCGGCGATGCTCGTGGGGGTCGCGTCGAAGCGCAGGACGCTCGGGGCCTTCGTGGCGTCCGGTGTCGGCTCCGGCTCGGGTTCGCGCCCCTGCTCGGGCCCCGAGGAGCAGGCGATGGAGACCGTTGCCAGGAGGGCCAGGACAAGGAGAGGCGAGCGGATCATACGCACCTTCTAGCCCAACGGTGGACCCGTTGGCTTGCGTGAGTCACACCGGCAGGCAGGGGTGCAGGCGTCCCCACATGTGCGCTCCACCCCGTCGCACCCGGGGCTGCCCACATGGCCCGCGCGGCGGGCTCCCGCGTTTCGGGCCCCCCAACGCACTCCACCCTCTACAGGGCCCGCGTGCGCCCTATATGCTCCAGGAGTCTGGCCCTTCATTTGCTTTGGGATGAGACAGTCCCGTCTCACCACTGGAAGCCGAGCACTCATGCATTCCCCGCCCTTCGTCCAAGTCCTCCCGGCCGCGAGCACCCCGACTGTCCCCTCCATGGAGGTGGCCCTGTGAGCCGCGCCACGGGGTGGGTATTGCTGGCGGTGGCGCTGGTCCTGTCCGGCCCGGTCGAGGCCGCGCAGGCGCAGAAGGTCCGGGTGGCCGTGGTGCGCCCGACGGGCCCCCAGGGCGAGGCGCTGCGCAAGGTGCTGGTGCAGGAGCTGGGCAAGAAGGGCCGTGGGCGCGAAGTCCTGCCCGCGCGGACCGTGGATGCCCAGGTGAAGCGCATCCGGGGCGGCCTGAAGACGGATGACCAGCGGCAGGCGCTGGCCGAGAAGCTCGGCGCGGACGCGCTCGTCACCGCCTCGGTGAAGGGGACGAAGCGCTGGGACGTGGAGGTGCGCGTCTACTCCGCCAAGGACGGCTCCCTCCTGGCCGAGGAGCGCTGGAATGTGCGCCCCAACCGCGCCTTTCCCGAGGTGCGGCGCGAGGTGGAGCGCAAGCTGGGCGCGTCCCTGAAGGAG
>JBKGHK010000505.1:0-7477 GCA_046520375.1 Pyxidicoccus sp. 3LFB2 | reverse complement strand
GGCCACCACGCGCAAGACGGCCGCCGCGGGGCGGACCGCCCGCAAGACCACCGCTCGCAAGGCTCCTGCCCGAGGTGGCACGGGCCGCGCCAAGGCCAAGTCCGGCGGCGCTCGCCGCACCACGCGCCGCTAAGCAACCCAGCCCAGGTCCTGTCAGGGGGCCTCACCGCCAGGCCCGAAACCCGGGCCGCCGCGGGGCCTCCCTGAACGAACCGGGCGCGTGAACAAGACCTCCGCGGGCGCTCTTCGTGAGCGCCCGCCGGGGCCGGCCGGCTACTTCACCAGGACGCCCGCCGAGAAGCTGTCCGTCAGCGTGTCGTTGGAGGCGCTCGCCGTCACCCTGCACGCCGTGCCATTCGGCCCGGCGGCCGGCGTGTTCCAGGTGTACCGCGTGAAGCAGGAGGTGCTGTTCGCCGGGCAGTTCTCGGCGGTCTTCACCACCGTGCCGCAGGACACCGTCAGGCCCGTGCTCTGGGTCCCCACCCGCGTGCCGAAGAAGGTGGAGACCTCCAGGGTGTACGCCTCGTCAGGGCGCACGTTCGGCAGGTTGGCGGTGGCCCCGTTGCGGGCCACGGCGGTGAGCGGCAGGTGCGTGCCGTTGAAGATGGCCAGGCGGTACACCTCGGGACGGGGGAGGTAATCCCCATTCACCTGGGCGCTGCCCGTGCCGCCATCCGCCCCGCCCGCCGAGACGGTCACCACCTGGGAGCTGGACACCGTCTGGCCACGCGAGGACACCGTCACGGTGAGCGTGCACGTCGCCGGAGCGGAGCTGCTCCAGGACGTCGTCGGAGCAGTCCGGTGGGAGAAGGCGCCGCCGACGCAGTCGTTCGTCCAGGTGTAGGAGAGCGTGTCTCCGTCCAGGTCCTCCGCCACCACCGACAGGGTGATGGCCTGGCCGACCAGCGCGCTCACGCTGGAAGCCGTCATCGAGTGGAGGATGGGCGCGATGTCGGGCTGGGGCAGCGGCGGCGTCAGGTCATAGATGCGCATGGACGCGGCGGCCGTCGTGTTGGCCACGATGTGGATGCTCGCGGTGCCCGTGGCCACCAGTGACAGGCCGGCGGTGCCGCCATCCCCTGTGGAGCCGCCGTCCACGACGGGCCCCGCGTCCGGCGTGCCTCCGTCGGTGAAGCGGAGCCGGCCATAGCCATTGGCGGTCAGCGTCTGGGGGCCCGTGGGCAGCACCAGCGTCCCCGCGAAGACGCCCGCGTCGGGCGAGTACACCAGCTCCTTGGTGACGTTGGCCGGCTGCGCCGTCACCACCATGGACCTGATTTCGTTGGCCGTCAGTCCCTGCACGGAGACCTGCGCCTCGCCCGCGAGCTGCGCCTCCTGCGCGCCTTCCTCGGGGGCACAGGCCGCCAGCAGCATGGCCACGCTGGTCAGGGCGCCCACGGCAACCGCGATTCTCTTCGACATGACGGCTTCTCCGCTCGGTAGGCCCCGCGCGCTTCCGCCAGGACGGGCGGGGCGGGACGCGTGCTGCTCGCAGAGAAGAACGTGCGGTGTCCGCGAATGTCGCAAACCCACGCGGCCACGGGGCCAGGACAGAGCGTGGGCTCCGGCCTGGCCGACGTGCCACGCGGTCAGCGCTTCAGGCGCAGGAGGAAGACGTCGCCGCGCTCGGCGAAGCGGCGGCCGGTGCCGAGGTCGCTGTCGCGGTCCGTGTGGCCGAAGAGGATGGCGTCTCCGCCCGGCAGCACGGCCACGGTGGGCATTGCCTCCAGGCCCGCCAGCTCGCCTCGCGGCTCGGGCGGGTCCGACAGGAACATGCGCGTGGCCACCGAGGCCCCCGTGGCGCTGTAGCGCAGCGCGACGGGCTGCGCGGAGCCCATGCCGTCCGGGCCCGCCGTCCCGTCCTCGATGCGGTTGTAGGTGAAGCCTCCCAGCACCACCTCCCCCGAGGGCTCCACCGCGAGCGAGCCCACCTGGAGCCCGTCGCCCAGGTTGCGGCCCCAGCGCTCCTCGCCTCCCGGACGCACGGAGATGAGGAAGGGGGTGGAGCGGTATGGGTGGCCCTGGAGCTTCTTCCCCGCCCAGTCCACGGTGCCCAGGAAGGGGCCGGTGGCCACCACCGCGCCCTGGCCGTCCACGCCCACCGCCTGCACCGAGCCGCGTGCGTGGTGCAGCGCCTTGGCCCAGGCCAGCTCGCCCTCGTCATAGAGCGCGAGGAAGGGGCTGCCGTCCCGGGTGGACTCCACGCGCTGGCTGCCGAAGCGCACCGCGCCGAGGTAGCGCCCGCCCACCGCCATCCGGCCACGGCCGTCCACCGCCACGGTGGTCAGCTCCACCCGGTCTTCTGCCCCCTCGGGCCGGCCGATGCGCAGGGCGCTCTGCGCCGTTCCCTCCAGCGAGTACGTCACCACCCCGGCGCCGGTGCCGAGCGTGGCGCCGCCGAAGTCCGCCGGGCCCGCCGTGTTGACGGCCACCAGTGCGCGGCCCTGGTCGTCCACCGTGAGGTCCACGACGGTGAGGCCATTGCCCCGGGGCGTGCTGGCCCAGAGGAGGTTGCCGTTGGCATCCAGCCGGGCGACGAACGCGCCGTCTCCCAGTTCGCGCGTCTCGAAGTCCAGCAGGCCCTGCACGTTGCCGGCGATGAAGAAGCCTCCCTGCGGGTCCGCGGCCACGTGGGCCCGGATGTCGGCGCGCAGCTCCACCGGCGTCTCGGGGGCGCGCACCTCGAAGGTCCGCCGCCAGCGCGTCTCCCCGTCCGGAGAGTGGCGCGTGAGCACCAGCCGCACCCGGTCATCCGACGGGTTGCGGGTGTGCAGGTCGTCAATCCCGTGGACGGCCGCGGTGAGGATGTCGCCGCCCAGGTCCACCGTGGCATCCAGCGCCAGGTCGTCCTGGGGCGTGCCCTCCCGCGCCAGCCACAGCGTGGCACCCGGGCCCGGTGGGGGCGGCGGAGGCAGCGGAGGCGGCTGCTGCGTGGGTGGGGGCTCTTCCCGGGGCTGCTCCTCCACGGGTGGTGGAACGTCAATGCCATCGTCGGGAGGTGGCTCGGGCGGCGTGTTGCAGCCCCCCGGGCGCGTGTCCTCGCAGCCGTCCACGTCGGGCGGCTCCTGGACATCGCCACCCGTGCTGCAGCCCGTCACCATCCCCACCCATCCGAGAACCGTCATTCCGACGACGGACCGGACCCAACGCCACCCCAGACGCATGATGAAACCCCCTCCAACGTAGGGAGGGTCCGCACGCCATGAGGTGCCAGCAACAGGGCACGCGACGTCTGCCCGCCTGCCCGCTCCGGTGCGAACGCGGCGGGGGCCGAGTGGAACGAACGTTCCTTCCGGCGTACCCCGCCGCGCCACACGGCGGTGACGGGCTTTACCCACGAGCGGGTGCGCGAGGGCCGGGGTGGCCCGGATCTGCCTCAGTGAAGGTGAGGGGGCGGCTCGTCGCCGTGGGCGGACGGCAGCGCGAGCTTCCGGCCCGGGGTGGGTGAGGGCTGGCCCGTCGGCGGCGCGCGGTGCTGCCTCAGTGCTGGGTGGGGGGCGGCTCGTCGCCGTCGGCGGCCGGAGGCGCGAGCTTCTGGGAGAGGAGGGCCAGCAGCTGCTTCGTGGTGAGCCGGCCCGCCTGGTCCTTTCCTTCGAGCACCCCGGCCACCAGCGCGCGCTTGTGCTCGTGCAGCGCCAGCATCTGCTCCTCCAGGGTGCCGCGCGTCACCAGCCGGTAGACGGTGACGGGGCGGTCCTGGCCGATGCGGTGGGCGCGGTCGGACGCCTGGTCCTCCACGGCGGGGTTCCACCAGGGGTCCAGGTGGATGACGCTGGTGGCGGCGGTGAGGTTGAGTCCGAAGCCACCCGCCTTCAGTGAGATGAGGAACAGTGGCGCGTCCCCGTGCTGGAAGGCCCGCACCCGCTCCGCCCGCGCGCCCTGCGGCGTCTGGCCGTCGAGGTACTCGTACCGGATGCCCTCCGCGTCCAGCACCTCGCGCACCAGCGCCAGGTGCGAGGTGAACTGGCTGAAGACGAGCGCCCGGTGGCCCTCGGCCCTCAGCTCGCGCACCAGCTCCATGAAGCGCCGGAGCTTGGAGGACTCCAGCGTCGACGACGGGTCATAGAGGCGCGGATGCGAGGCCAGCAGGCGCAGCCGGGTGAGCGCGGCCAGCACTTCCACCCGCCGCTCCTGTTCCTTCAGCACCGGCTTGCGCGTCTCCAAATCGGAGAGCGCCGCGAGCCGGGCGTCCTCGTACAGCTGCCACTCGGGCGAGGAGAGGACCACGGGCACGCGCACGTCCGTGCGGGGAGGCAGCTGCGCCTCCACCTGGGCCTTGGTGCGCCGCAGCAGGAAGGGTTGCAGCACGCGGGCCAGCGCGGGCGCCGCCGTGGGGTCGATGCCCTTCTCAATCGGCCCGGCGAAGCGCTCGCGGAAGGCCTCCCAGCTTCCGAGCAGCTCCGGGAAGACGACGGCGAAGAGGGCCCACAGCTCGCCCAGGTGGTTCTCCAGCGGGGTGCCGGAGAGGGCGAAGCGGAAGTCGCCCTGGAGTGCCCGCGCGGCGCGGAAGCGGTGCGTCGTGGCGTTCTTCAGCGTCTGGGCCTCGTCGAAGACGAGGGTGGCGAAGCGCAGGGCGGACAGCCGTTCAATATCGCGGGTGAGCAGGCCGTAGCTGATGACGAGGACGTCCCGGGGGCCCAGCCGCTCCAGCGTGCCGCCCCGGTCCTCCGAGTCCGCGTAGAGCGTCATCTTCAGCGAGGGGGCGAAGCGCTTCGCCTCGTCCATCCAGTTGAAGGCCACCGAGGTGGGCGCCAGCACCAGCGCGGGGCCGAGCTTGCTCCGCTCCAAGAGGACGGCCAGCGCCTGCACCGTCTTGCCCAGGCCCATGTCGTCGGCGAGCACGCCGCCCGCGTTCCACGAGGCCAGCCGCGTGAGCCAGCGGAAGCCCTCCAGCTGGTAGTCGCGCAGCTCCGTCTTCAGCGTGGCGGGCACCCGGGGCCGCAGCTCCTTCGCGGCGAAGATGCGCTCGGCCAGCCCGCGCCAGGCGGCGTCGGACTCCACCTGCGCGCCCGCGGCGCCGAGCGCGCTCAGCGCCTCCACCGCGGAGGGCCCCACCTCCAGGCCATGGCGCGAGAGGTACGCATGGTCCGACAGCCGCTCCAGGTGCTGGCGCAGGGCGTCCTCAATCTCCACATAGGACTGCGCGCCCACGTGGATGAAGCGCACCTTGCGGCGGGCCGCGTCCAGCAGCCGGGCCAGCTCCACGCGCTCTCCCTCCACGGCCAGCTCGCCGAGCACGCCGAACCAGTTGCGCCGCTTCCCCACGGAGACCTTGAGGGCCGCGGGGCCGCGCCCGGCGAGCAGCCGCATGGGCGTGCCGGTCCACTCCACCTCCGGCCGGGGCTCCAGCGAGGCGCAGACCTTGAGGAGCATCAGCGCGCCCTGGGCGCTGTCGAACACGTAGGTGAAGGGCAGCTCCTGCGGCTCGGCGGTGTCCAGCGGGAGCCGGGCCACGAGGGCCTCGGCGTCCTTGCGCTCGCCCACGAAGTCGCGCACCGCGTGGAAGGGCGTGGTGCCGCGCCGCACGTGCACGTCGCGCGAGCCCTCGCCCGGGACGAAGGTGCCGCTGTCGGGGAGCGGGCGCACGCGGAGCTCGACGCGCACGGCGGTGCCGGGCTGGGCTTCCAGGCGCAACACGGAGACGTTTCGCGGCGGAAGGGCCTCGCCCATGACGCTGCGGGGCATGGCCACGGGCAGGCGCTGGGAGAACTTCGAGAGGCGCTCCAGGAGCGCGCCGTGGCTCTCCGGAGGAAAGGTGTTGCCGTGGCGCTGGAGCACCGCGAGGAGCGCGCGGGCTTCCGGGCTGACGTCGAGCACGGTGAGCCGGCGCGGGCCCTCGTCCCAGAGGAAGAGCGCTTCCTCGGGCTTCGACCTACGCACGCGCTCCAGCAGGGGGGCGGGGAGTGCCGCGCCATCCACCCCGGCGGTGACGATGACGGTGCCCTCGCGGTCCTCCGCGACGAGCCCCACCCGGGCGCGTTCGATTCGCACGAGGTCCGCGCTGTCCTCGAAGTAGATGCGCGGGTGGTTGACCAGCTCGAAGAGCAGCTCGCGCGAGGCCGGGGCCGTGGTCTCCGGCATCAGGGCGGCGAGGCGCGCGTCGGTGGGGGACAGCAGGGAGGCGAACTCCTGGAGGAGCCTCCGCCGTGTCAGCCTCGCGCCGGTGCTGAGCTGGCCCTTCTTGTTGCGGCGGTGGGCGTAGGGGGCCAACTCCACGCCGTAGCTCGGGATGACCTCCAGGCGCCAGGACAGCTCCGTGCCGGAGGCGCCGGCGGGGCTCTCCTCGACAGCGCGCTCCAGTGCGCGGAGCGTGCGCTCCCAGGCGGGGCGCACCACCTCTTCCAGCAGCTCGCCGAACGCGTCCGTCCAGGGCTGGCGCAGCCAGAGGAGGGCGGTGTCGATGGCGGCGAGGATGTGCACACAGGCCGTCGCGCCGCAGGTGCAGTCCGCCTTCACCTCCGTGGGGGAGAAGGTGAGGCGCGTCTCGGGGAGGATGAAGCCGGCGATGGCGCCCAGGGGCAGCACCGAGGCGCGGGGCTCGCGGATGCGGAAGCCGGGGAGGACGGCGTCCCACTGCAGGGACTCCTCGGCCAGCAGGCGCCGGGGACGCGGGGCCACCGAGGCGGGAATCCGGTTGCGCAGCTCCATGAGGAGGCGGTGGACGGCGTGCGTGCGGGACTCCTCGGGAGGCCGGAGCCGCTCCGGGAGCGAGGCGCGGGCGTCCTCGGCCGCCGTGCGCTCGTCCTCGAGGTAGCGACAGGCGAGGCGGGGGAGCAGCTCCTTCATCTTCGGGGAGGGCGTCGTCTCGGCGACCCAGCGCGCCACGGACTCCGCGCTGGTCAGCTCCACCAGCCTGCGGCCTGCAATCGCCATCCGGAACTGGGGGACGAGCGCGGCCTCCACCCGGGGGCCGAGCAGGACCAGGCTCAGGCGCGTGACGTGCTCGATGCCATGCGCCCGCAGCCACGTGAGCAGCGCGCCATCCGTGTCGAAGGGAGGGCCTCCTGCCTCCGGTGCGGAGGGGAGCGAGGGCTGCGCGGGCTCGGCGGGCATGGGGAGGCTTCTTCTTCAAGAAGCGCGGGTGAAAGGCAAGCGGTACGGGGCCGTGCGGGCAGGCGGGCAGGCGGGTATCCGTTGCCCGGGGCCGCGCTGGAGGCAGCCGGTGGTGCCTTGGAGCTGTCAGCGATGGGGCTACAATTGCACTCCTCGGCGGTTTGCCTTCACCAAGAGTCCCAAATGCTCCTGAAGCCTTTGCACTCGCGTCTCGTCGGGGTGTTGCTCGCCTCGCTCGTCCTCACCCTTTCCGCGTGCGGAGATGACCCGCCCGGTGATTCCGACGCAGGGCCGAATCCGGGCGCGCAGGATGCGTCCACCTCCTCTGACAGCGGCACCGACGCGGGGATGACCGACGCGGGCGCCGACGCTGGGACGGTGCAGGGGGCCGACGCGGGGACGGATGCAGGTGGCGAGCCTGGCA
>JBKGHK010000504.1:0-7489 GCA_046520375.1 Pyxidicoccus sp. 3LFB2 | reverse complement strand
CGTCCCTCCGCCGAGGCGGCGCGCATGGCGGCGTCCACCAGCGCCTCCGCCGTCCCGTTGGGGGCCTCCGGGTCTCGCAGCAGGTCCTGGAGGAACCAGCCCTCGCGCGCATACACGGGCGACACCGCGAGCAGGCCCACCACCCTCCCCTGCACCTCCGCCGCGAAGGCGCGACGCTCGCGGGCGAAGGCATACGGGCGCAGCTGCACCAGGAAGCCCATGGGGGCCATGCGGCGCGAGGCCAGCCATCGCGACTTCAGCCCGTCCAGCGCCTGGCGCGTGGGGTGCTCCGGGTCCTCGAGGACGGACGCGGGCACCTCGCTCACGGTGACGCCACGGCTGCGGGCGCGGCGAAGCTGCTCGCGCAGGCTCCGGCTGGAGCGGACCACCTCGTCCCAGTGCGACGGGTCCCACACGGGCTGCTCGCCCACGGGCAGGGCCTGCATCGGGGCCAGTTGCGTGAAGCGCGGCTCGGTGGCGAAGAAGCACACGCGCCGGCCCGCGGCGCGCGCGGCCTCCTGGAAGCCGGCCACCACGGCGGGGAAGCGCTCCGGTGGGGCGATGGGCGCGCCCGCCGCCACCCACGCGCCGCCCGTGTCCACGTAGGCCACGCACGCGTCGCCCGCCGGGTCGAACCAGTAGCCGAAGCCCGGCTGGAGCACCTGGAAGGATGTGGCGTTCCACCCGTACCGGCGCAGCAGCTCCAGCACCCGTGCGCGCTCGCCCGAGGCGACCTCTGGGACTGCCTCCACGTGTCTCCTCCATGCGGACGCTCAGGCGGTCCGCCCACGCGTGTGAGCGCCACGTCGACAGTCCCCTGATGCGCACCTGCTCTATATCCGGCGAGGTCATCCTGGACCACGACTGCGCACAGCGACTGTCAGTCGACACATGCCGCGGGGGTGAGCCACCCGAGCCATGAATCCGCAATAAGAGACAGCGCCCTCTCTTTCAGGAGCTGATGTTTTGATACTCCGACGTCCTGCTGGCACGCGAGGCGCTGTCGTGGCCTGCGCGCTCGTCACCCTGTGCTCTCCCCTCATCGCCGCCGCGGACTCCGAGCCCGCGGGCGTGCGCACCAACACCGCGCGCCTGATGACGACGGACGCGGCGGAGGTCATCGACGCGCCGGTGCTCGGCCTCCAGCGCACGGCACTCCCCCTCTTCGGAGGGCTAGCGGTCGACACCTCCCTGATTGCGGACGCGCTGCTCGCCCCCAACCTGGGGCTGCGCTGGGCGCTGGCCGCGGGCCCGCACCGCTTCGTGGTGGGCGCGCGCTACACGCACTTCGTGGGTGCCTCTGTCTACTCGGACAGGGTGGAGTCCGAGGAGCCCGCCATCCAGCGCTTCGAGCCGGAGCTGTCCGGCCCGTCCTTCTACGGCGTCTATGGCCTGGTGCTGGGCCCGCTCTTGCTGCAGGGCGAGGCGCGCTACGGCCACTACACCTCCGACTATCTCTCCTTCACGGGCGGGGCCGGGCTCAACTTCTTCGGCAACTGGTCCGTGGTGGCCGAGGCCGGCGTGCGCGTGAAGGGCGGCAGTGCCTTCCGCGCCGCGGCCGGCATCCGCTACGGCGGTGAGGGGCTGGGCTTCGGGCTCGGCGCCGCCTACGTGGACCTCAGCGACCCGGCCCTCCCTGGCGAGAACCTCCCCGTGCTTCCCACCGTCGACCTCTCCTGGAGCTTCCGATGATGACCCGCGCCATCTCCCGAGCCCTCTTCGCCGCCTGCCTCGTGCTCCTGGCCTCGTGCTCGGCGGAAATCGTCATCGAGACCGAGCCCTTCGACCAGGTGGTGCCCGTCACCTCCGTGCTCCAGCCCGTCTACGCCGAGGTGGCGCTGGATTTGCCGGAGGAGTCCGTCAATACGCAGGACCTGGACATCATCGTGGAGCAGGTCTCCGCCACGCTCACCGTGGTGAACCCGTCGCCCACGCTGACGCTGCGCACGTCCGCGCGGCTGTCCTTCACGGGCACCGCCACGCCGGAGGACCCGGAGGTCTATACGAATGTGAATCTGCCCGCCTACTACAACACGGCGGCGGAAATCCTCCCGGTGCGCGACTTCGCGCCCAACACCCGCACGGAGGTGCGCATCGACACGCCCGCGCTGAAGGAGGCCATCGGCCGGCGCCGCGTGTGGTTCATCGTCAGCAACACGGTGGTGCGCAGCGGCATCGGCACGCCCCAGCTGCCGGTGAGCATCCGGCTCGAGGACATCGTCTTCCAGGCCCTGCTCACCAAGCCCTTCCCCGGGCTGGGCGGCGCGCTGGAGGTCGGCGGGCTGTAGCGCCTCAACGGGGGCCGGGCCCGGCGTCCTTCCCGGCCTGCGGCACCTTCACCCGCGCGCGGTCCTCCGGCGACAGCTGCCCGAGGCACCGCGCGCAGTAGTGGCCCGTGCTGCTGTCGGCGGAGCTGACGGCCTTGCCCTTCGCGTCCACCATGACGCAGCCCTCCGTCTCGCAGTGGTCGAAGCCCAGCGTGTGGCCGAACTCGTGGACGGCCAGGTCCTCCATCCGCCGCAGCATCATCTCCTGCGTCTTGCTGTGCTTGCGGTAGATGCGCGTGGACAGCACGCAGGACTGGCCGTCCAGGCTGCCCAGCCCGGCGATGCCCCAGTCCGGCTTGTCGTCCTTGGTGGTGGAGATTTCCCCCTCGGTGATGGCCACCACCTTCCACACCCCCTTCGGCGGGTCCGCGTCGATGGCCTCCAGCAGCTTCTCCGCGCGCCAGCGGCGGCGGGGGGCGTACCAGGCCGACTTCGGCAGCTCGCGCTGGGGCTCGATGCGCACCTGCACGTGCAGCCGCTCCTGGAGCGCCTGCGCCACCCGGTCCAGCACGTCCTGGCTCACCGTGCCGAACGGGAGGATGGCCACCACGCGCTCGGGAGCTGAGGGCGCTTCCGCGCGTGCGGGCACCCCCGCGAGCAGCAGGCAGAGGCACAGCAGTGGCACCGCGAGCCCACGGGACGGGAAGCGCATGGCCGCATGGTAGCCCTTCTTCCCGGCGGCCCGTGAGCAGTGGTCATATCGCCCCGGGCCGGAGTGGCCATTGTCCAGACCACTCCCATGGGAAATACCTCTGCCGGAAAGAGAGGTCCTCATGTCGTCCAGCACCGCCACCGCATCCCACGGAACCCTTGGCTCACAGGCCCGGGCCCAGCCCCTGCGCCGCACCCTGGGGCTGTGGCAGGGGGTCGCGCTCTACGTCGGCTCGGTGCTGGGGACGGGGGTGCTCGTGCTGCCCGCCATCGCCGCGGAGACGGCGGGGCCGGCCTCGGTGCTGGCGTGGCTGGGGCTGGTGCTCCTGTCCCTGCCGCTGGCGCTCACGTACGCCGCGCTCTCGCGCCAGCGGGCCGATGCCGCGGGCTTCTCCGATGCGATTGAGCGTGCCTTCGGGCCACGCTGGGGGGCTGTCGCCGGCTGGCTCTTCCTCGCGCAGGTGCCCACGGGGACGGCGGTGGTGGCGCTGATTGCCGGTGAGTACGGCGCGAGCGTCATGGGCGGCGGCCCGACGATGGCCGTCGCGTTCGGCACGGCCCTGGTGGTCTCCGCGTATGTCCTCAACTTCGTGGGCCTGCGCGTCAGCGCGACGGCGCAGCTGGTGACGCTGGTGGTGATTGTCGCCGGGCTCGCGCTGATTGTCGGGCGCGCGCTCCCGGAGGTGGAGGCCCGGGCCTTCACCCCGTTCTTCTCGCACGGACCGGTGGCCGTCGGGCTCGCGTCGGTGCAGCTCTTCTGGGCCTTCGTCGGGTGGGAGGCCATCACCCCGCTCGCCCGGGAGTTCAAGGACCCGCGTGACATCTGGCGGGCCAGCCTCCTGGCGGTGGGCATCGTCGGCCTCGTCTACCTCCCGCTGGCGATTGTCACCGTCGGCACCCGGGCGCATGGCGGTGAGGCGGGAGCCCAGACGCCGCTCGTCCTGCTCGCGGCGCACGTCTTCGGACCGAGCGCCTCGCGCGTGGTGGGCATCGCGGGGCTGCTGCTGTCCTTCATCCCGGTGAATGCCTATGTCGCGGGCACCAGCCGCCTCACCTTCGCGCTGGGCGAGCGGCGCCAGCTCCCCGCGTGGCTGGGCGTCACCTCCGCGTCGGGGACGCCGCACCGGGCGCTCGTGGCGCTGTGTGCCGTCGCGCTGCTCGGCCTCGGGGTGACGCACTTCGCGAAGCTGCGCATCGCGGACCTGCTCCCCTTCTCCACGTCGGCGTTCCTCGCGACGTACGTCCTGTCCATGGCCGCCGCCGTCCGGCTGCTCCGCCCGCCGCTCTCGTATGCGGCCATCCTGTCGCTGCTGGCGTGCACGGCGGTGCTGTTCTTCGTGGGGACGTTCCTGGCGTGGGTGGGCGCCGTGTCCGTCTGCGCGCTCGCCTACCAGCACTTCGCGGCACGGCGCCGTCCGGGCTGAGGCACGCGGCCCTACCGCTCGTCTTCGTCGTCCTCCGCGCCTCCGCCCGCCGGCTTGCGCCCCAGCAGCCGGTCGATGTCCCCTCGCGCCGCGTCGGCCTGCGCGGCGGTGATGCGATTCACCGACGCCAGCTGGTCCACAATCCAGTGCGCGCGCCGCCACAGCGCCCGCGAGCCGGAAGAAGGGGAGCGCTTGCGAGGCGCCGGCAGCATCGCGGCGAGGATGGCGCCTTGGGCCACCGTGAGCTGCGACGCGGACACGCCGAAGTGCTCCCGCGCGCCGGCCTCGATGCCGTACACGCCCTGCCCCCACTCGACGACGTTGAGGTACAGCGTGAGGATGCGCTTCTTGGTGAGCGCGTCCTCCAGCCGGCGCGTCAGCACCAGCTCCTTCGCCTTGCGCAGCAGGCTGCGGTCCGTGGACAGCCAGAGGTTCTTCGCGAGCTGCTGCGAGATGGTGGAAGCGCCCCGCCCCAGGCGGCCCTTCTTCCACGCCTCCTCCAGCGCATTGCGCATCTCCGCCGAGTCCACGCCCTCGTGCACATAGAAGCTGGCGTCCTCGGAGATGAGCACCGCGGCCACCGCATGCTTGGAGATGCCCGACAGCGCCACCCAGTGCTGACGGCGGCGGGCCTTCTTCCCCGCCTCCCGGGCCTCCTCCGCGCGCTGCTCGATGAGCGCCGTCGTCTTCGGGTTCTCCTTCTCCAGCGCCCCGGCGTCCGGCAGCGTGGCGTACTCGTACACGGCGAAGGCGAGCAGCAGCCCTGCCAGGGCCAGCAGCACCTTCCCGCGCCGGGAGCCTCGCCTCACGGGCGGCGGGGTTCCGGACACCGGAGGCGCCGCCCCGGTGGACGGTGGAGCCGCGCTCGTAGAGGAAGCACCGCCACGCTCGGCCCCCGGGGGTGCCGTGTGCGGGTGCTCAGGCTCCTGGGGCCCCGGAGCCGGCCCACCATCCGAAGAGGACATCGCGCAGGTGCATAGCGCCTCCCGCGCCGGACGTCACGCGCGCACCCGGAGTGCATGCCCACCGCATCAGCCCCCGGGGGGCCAGCGAGCGTCGCGCCCCTGCCCCGGCCGTGCAGGCGCGGCGAAGCCAGGCCACCGAGACCCGGTTCGCTCAGGGGGAACCGCGCAGAAGCCCGGGTTTTCGACCGGGGCGGAGAGGCCCTCTGACAGCTGGCTTAGCGCCGCTTCGCCGAGGCGAGGCGCGTGGTGGGAGCGCTCGCCCAGCGCTCGTCCACGGAGGCAAAGCCGGCCACCAGTTCGCCCGCGAAGTAGCCCCGGTTGCGCTTGTCCTTGCGGCGCAGCCAGTCATTGAGGACGCGGCCCTTCTCGTCCTTGCGCACGTCGGGCCGCGCCAGGTTGAACTTGCCGCGCTTCACCAGGCCGCTGGCCTTGTGGACGAACGTCACGGTGCCGTCCTCGCCCACCCGCTCGACGACGCCGATGTGCGTGAGGCCGTCGTTGAGCTTCCCGTCCCGGTTGCGGTCGTGCGTGTCCCGGAAGAACACCATGTCCCCCGGCCGCGGCGTCTCGCGCAGCGTGCCCAGGGCCGACGCCTTCCGGTAGATGGCCTTCACGCCATTCTCGCCGGGGAAGGTGTGCTCCGGCATCAGGTTCAACCCGGGCTTGCGGTAGGCGAGCTGCGTGAAGCCCGAGCAGTCATCGTTCACCGACGTGCTCACCGTCGCCAGCGAGCGCAGCCCCACATACTGCTTCGCGCGCCACACGGCCCGCTCCGCCAGCGTGACGGTGGCCTGGCTCTTCGGCGCGCGCTTCTTCGCGGCCTCCGCCTCACCGCCCCACAGCAGCATCCCCACCACCGCCCCCAGCCACACTCCACGATGCATGCCCGCGCGACAGAGCAACGCGCGTGCCGAGCCCGCACGGCTGCTCGGGCGTCAGGCGGTGGACACCTCCATGTGTCGCGAGGGTACCCGGTGTGGGAAGGGAATTGCCCACCCGGGACGCCGGGACGTCCGTGGGTGGAACCCTGTGGCGTCAGTGGAAGCACGCGGCCGCGCGCGAGCGGTTTCAGACGTCGGGATGGGGCTGCGCCGGCTCCCGCTGGAGGGGCGGCCTGGGGAACACCGGCAGCTCCAGCACGAAGGTGGCGCCCTCCCCCACCTCGCTCGTGACGTGGATGGAGCCCCCGTGGGCCTCCACGATTTGCCGGGTGAGGAACAGTCCCAGGCCCAGCCCCCCGTACTCGTGCGAGGGCACGGCGCGCTCGAAGCGCCCGAAGATGCGCCGCAGCGCATCGTGCGGAATGCCGATGCCGTGGTCCGTCACCGTCAGCCGCGCGCGGCCCTCCACCTGCGTGAGGTCCACGTCCACCGGGGCGCCGATGCCGAACTTGATGGCGTTGCCCAACAGGTGGTTGAGCGCCTGCTCCATCCGCGCCCGGTCCAGGGAGCCCCACACGTGGAAGGACTCCCGTCGCAGCCGCAGCTCGCAGCCGGAGCGGGCCGCCTCGTCCGCGAAGTGCTCCACGCCCTCCACCACCAGCGCGGTGAGGTCCACCCGCTCGCGGCGCAGCTCCAGCGTGCCCGTGTTGAGCCGGCCCACGTCCAGCACGCTCTCCACCAGGCCCGTCAGCCGCGACACCTGGCGTGAGATGAAGCCCAGCCGCTCCAGCACCCCCGAGCCGGCCCCCGCGCGACGAAGCTGCCCGATGAGGCTCTGCACGCGCAGGGTGAGCGTGGCCAGCGGGGTGCGCAGCTCGTGCGCCGCCACGGCGATGAACTCGTCCCGGGCGTCGATGGCCTCATGGGCCTCGTCCAGCAGGCGCGCGTTCTCCATGGCCAGCCCGCACCGGCGCGCGAGGTCCTCGGCCAGCAGCACGTCGCGGCGGCCCAGCGGGCGCGCCTCCCCGTCCTCCACCATGGAGAGCGCCCCCACCACCTTCCCTCGCAGCCAGACGGGCACCAGCACTCCCGAGCCGGTGCGGTGCCTCCAGTGGTGGGAGTGTCGCGGCAGCGGAGGCAACTGCCCCCGCAGCCCGGCCTCGCGCTCGGGAGTCCACCCCGCCGCCCCGGTCGTCATGGACTTTGGCCTCGCGTACGACGCCAGCCATGGCCACGGACTC
>JBKGHK010000503.1:0-7490 GCA_046520375.1 Pyxidicoccus sp. 3LFB2 | reverse complement strand
GGCGGTGTCGCCTGGGGCCTGGGCTCCGTCACGCGCCTCGCGGTGACGGGCGCCGCCGGGGCGGGAGCCTCCTGCGCGCCGCTGCGCCGGGCCACCACGCGGTCGATGAGCGCCTTGCTCGCGGCGTCCAGCTTCACGAAGCGCACCGTCATCCCGGAGCGCCCGCCGCCCGCGTCGACCTGCGCCTTCACCACCACGCCTTCACCGCGCAGCAGCCGCGTGCCGTCCGCCAGGACGAACTCGAACGCGAGCCCCGTGCCCTCGGGCTTCAGCGCACGCGTGGCCACGAACACGCCACCGCGCGCCACGTTCGAGCCGTACTTCTCGATGAACTCCTCCTCCGTGGTGTACGGGAGGCGGATGCGCAGGGGAAGGAGCTTGGACGCGAGCCCGCTCATCGCAGGGGAATCCGTACGTCCCCTCCGGACCCCTGCATGACCAGGTGCAGGCCGTCTTCCCGCAGGACCGCCGGGGGGACTTCGAACAGGAGGACCACGTCGGTGCGCTCCTCCGGGGCCCAGGTGCGCCGCAGCGGGCGCGTGCCCACCACGGCCTGAGCATCCCGGGCCAGCGGTACCTCCTGGCCTGTGGCACCCACCACCTTCGCGCCGCCCAGGTCCAAGGTCAGCGGCGCGGCGCCCACGTTCTGCGTGACGAGCTGCACGCGCAGGAACAAGTCCTCCGTGGTGAGGCTCACCTTCCCCGAGCCCTTCACCGAGTGGGACGACTCCAGCCCGGTGAGCTTCACCGCCAGCGTCTCCACGTGCACGGTGGCGTTGGCCTCGGGCAGCGGCAGCTTGCGCTCCGCGGCCTCGTCGACTCCCGCCGCCAGCCCCGCGAGGTTCGCATTCGGGTCTCCGCGCGTGGACTCGGGGCCCTGGGTGGGACGGCCCCCCTGGTTCACCCGGTCCACCTCCGCGCGGAGCTTCTGCAGCGTCCGGTCATCTCCACCGCCCTGGGCGCCAGGCGCGGACTCCTCCTTCGTGCAGCCCCCCAACAGGAGGGCCGCCGCGGTGAGGAGCGCCACCGGCGCCAGGGAAGGGGAGGACCGGGGACTCACGCCGCGCCCGCGCCCTTCACCAGCTCGTAGAGCTTCTCGAGCGCCGCGGGCAGCTTCGAGGCATCCGGACCGCCGGCCTGAGCCATGTCCGCCTTGCCGCCGCCCTTGCCGCCCACTTCCTTGGCCATCTCCCGCACCAGCGCGCCCGCGTTGATGCCCTTGGCCACCACGTCCTTCGTGGCCGCCACGAGGATGATGGCCCGGCCGTCCTTCTCGCCGCCGATGGCCACCACGCCCGAGCGGATGCGGTCTCTCAGCTGGTCCGCCATGCCGCGCAGCACGCTGTCGTCCGCCGAGTCCACCTGCGTGGCCAGCACCTTCATGCCGTTGACCTCGCGCGCCTGCTCCAGGAGGTCCTTGCTGCCCGCCGTCTGGGCCTTCACGGCGACCTCCTCCACCTTGCGCTCCAGCTCCTTCACGCGCTTCTGGGTGGCCTCGACGCGCTTCGCCACCTCCTTCGGGGACGTCTTCAAGAGCTCCGCCACGCGGCGCAGCTCGTGCTCCTGCTCGCGCACGTACTGGAACGCGCCGATGCCGGTGAGCGCGACGATGCGGCGCACGCCGGACGCCACGCCGCTCTCGCTGGCAATCTTGAACAGGCCGATGTCTCCGGTGCGGCGCACGTGGGTGCCGCCGCACAGCTCGGTGGACTCCGGGTGCACGGTGACGACGCGCACCGTCTCGCCGTACTTCTCGCCGAACATGGCGACGGCGCCGGACTTCTTCGCGTCGTCCAGGTTCATGACGCGCGTCTCCGCCGACGGGTTGTCGCGAATCCACCCGTTGACCAGGTCCTCCACCTTCTCGAGCTGCTCCGGCGTGGCCGGCGAGAAGTGCGAGAAGTCGAAGCGCAGGTAGTCCGGCGCCACGACGGAGCCCGCCTGCTTCACGTGCTCGCCCAGCACCAGCTTGAGCGCCTTGTGCAAGAGGTGCGTCGCCGAGTGGTTGGCGCGGATGGACTTGCGGCGCTCCACGTTGACGCCCGCCTGCACCATGTCGCCGACCTTGAAGGTGCCCTCGGTGACTTCCACCGCGTGGACGATGAGGCCCGCCACCGGGCGCTGCACGTCCTTCACCTGCGCCACCGACTTGCCGCCGTGGCCGACGACGCGGCCGGTGTCGCCGAGCTGGCCGCCGGACTCGCCGTAGAAGGGCGTGCGGTCCAGCACCACCTCCACCGTCTCGCCCTGCGAGACCTGCGTCAGCTCGGCGCCGTCCTTGAGGATGGCGCGGATGCTGCCCTCGCCCTCGTGGCCCTCGCCCTCGTAGCCGAGGAACTCGCTGGGCCCGAGCCGCTCCAGCAGCTTCAGGTACACGTCACCGACGCCCTTGTCGCCGGAGCCCGCGAACTTGTTCTTGTCCGCCTCCTCCTTGAGGAGCTCCTCGAAGCGCTTCAGGTCCACGTCGAGGCCGCGCTCGCGGGCGATGATCTGCGTCAAATCCCACGGGAAGCCGTAGGTGCCGTGCAGCAGGTAGACGACGTCACCGGAGAGCTGCTTGCCGCCGGACTTCTGCAGCTTCGCCAGCTCCTCCTCGATGAGCTTGAGGCCGCGGGTGAGCGTCTGGCGGAAGCTCGTCTCCTCGTGACGGCAGACCTCGAGGACGAAGGTGCGGCTCTCGCGCAGCTCGGGGTACGCGTCGCCCATCAGCTCGATGACGCGGTCGACGACCTTGAAGAAGAACACGTCCTCCAGGCCCAGCTGGGTGCCGTGGCGGATGGCCCGGCGCATGATGCGGCGCAGGACGTAGCCGCGGCCCTCGTTGGAGGGCTGCACGCCGTCGGCGATGAGGAACGCCGCCGCGCGGCTGTGGTCCGCCACCACGCGCAGGGACGCGCCGCCCTCTTGCGAGTAGGGCTTGCCGGACAGCTCGCTGACCTTCGCGATGATGTTCTGGAAGAGGTCGGTCTCGTAGTTGGAGCGCTTGCCCTGGACGACGGAGGCGATGCGCTCCAGGCCCGCGCCGGTGTCGATGGACGGCTTGGGCAGCGGAATCAGCGGCGCGTCCTTCTCCTTGCGCTCGAACTGCATGAACACGAGGTTCCAGATTTCGAGCCAGCGGTCGCAGTCACACGCGACGCCCTGACACTTGTTGCCCGCCGCCTCTTCCACACAGGCGATGTCGTTGCCCTGGAAGTAGTGGATTTCGGAGCAGGGGCCGCACGGGCCGGTGTCGCCCATGGCCCAGAAGTTGTCCTTCAGGCCGAGCTTGTAGATGCGCTCGCGGGGCACGCCCTGCTTCGCCCACAGCTCGAAGGCCTCTTCGTCCCAGGGGACGCCGCCCTCGCCGTTGAACACGGTGACGGCGAGCCGCGCGGTGTCCAGGCCGAGCGTCTTGGTGACGAACTCCCAGCCGTACGCGATGGCGTCGGACTTGAAGTAGTCGCCGAAGGAGAAGTTGCCGAGCATCTCGAAGAACGTGTGGTGCCGGGCGGTGAAGCCCACGTTGTCGAGGTCGTTGTGCTTGCCGCCGGCGCGGACGCACTTCTGCGAGGTGGTGGCGCGCTTGTAGTCGCGCTTCTCGCGGCCGGTGAAGACGTCCTTGAACTGGACCATGCCGGCGTTGGTGAACATCAACGTCGGGTCATTGGCGGGGACCAGCGAGGAGGAGGCGACGCGGCTGTGACCACGCTCCTCGAAGAACTTGAGGAACGCCTCGCGAATCTGGGAGGCGGTGAGGGCGGAAGGCATGGTGTGGGTATATGCCACAACGCGAGGCGGCGCAGGAGTTCTTGGCGGGTGCATGGGTAGGAGGACGGCCCACGCTCCCTGGGGCTGACCTGGCCGGTGGCATGCCGGGAGAGGGGGCGGTTCCGGGCAGGGGCGGCTGGTCGGTGCCCGGGCGGGCGCTGTCGGGCAAGGGACGGTCGGCTCAAGCCTTCGGGACAGGGCGCTCGGGACCGGGTGGTAGGGTCCTGTGCGAGCGGAGGAAGTCGTGCCCGACAGTGTCCAGGCGGCCTTGTACATCGCGGTCCTGCTGTATGAGGCCAGGGCCGAATCAGGTCACGAGCCGCCGCTGTACCAGGAGAGTTTCGTCCTGCTCCAGGCGACGAGCGAGGAAGAAGCCCGAAGCCTCGCGTTGGTCCGGGCCAGCGAGGAGCAGGTTCGCTACACGAGTGCTGATGGCAAGAGCATCCAGTGGTCGCTGAAGCACCTGGTGGATGTCAGCCTGGTCCTGGACGAAAGGCTGAAGTCCGGCTCCGAGCTCTATGCCCGGCACTTCAGGAACTATGAGGCGTACCACGCTTTCGAGCCACTCCTGGGGGGCTCGGTCGATTGACGCTGCCGTCCTGGCGAGAACCCGCGGTCAGCAGGAGGGCTTGCGCATGAAGCAGGTACTTCTTGTCGTTGCCTGTGTCCTGGCCTTCGGAGCCGCTCCGACCCTGGAGGGTTGGGATTTCGTCCCCCCAGCATATGCATCAAGCTGTGTCGCGAGAGAGGACCTCTCAGAGAAGGCGGGCCTGTTCATCATCCGGTGCCGCAGGGCGAGCATCAACCGGGAGTTCCCGAGTGAGTTGCTGGGCAAGACGCTCGGCATCATCCAGCAGGGCGAGTCGGCGACGTACAGGAAGGCGTGGAAGCTCCTGAACGATGGTCGCTTCGCGAAGTAGTCGCGCATGCACAGAAGCTCCGTGCATGCCCTGTGCGGTCAGCTTCCAGTCGCCGTCTTCCGCTTCAGCTCCCGTGCGGGAATGCCTGCCACCACCGCTCCGGGCGCCACGTCCGCCGTCACCACCGCGCCCGCTCCAACCACGGCCCCGTCACCCACCGTCACGGGGCCCACAATCTGCGCGCCCACGCCCACGTAGACGTTGCGGCCAATCCGGGGCACTCCGGCCACCCCGGGCTTGGGCTCCACGCTGACGTTCTGCGAGAGGAAGCTGCCCTCGCCAATCTCCACGCCGGGCGCCACCACCACGCCCATGCCGCCGTAGCCCAGCTCCACGCTGGCGTGCAGCCGCGACTCCAGGTCTACGTGGCACTGGTGCATGCGCGTGCCCACCGCCGCCACCACCTCCGGCAGCACGGGCACGCCCCAGCTCTTCAGCCGCTTCGCGGCCCAATAGAAGGTCAGCGCCGTCGGACCCATTTCCCCACCATTCTCCGGGCCACGGGGACCCAGCGGAACTTCGCCCGGCACATCGTCCGGCCTCGCAGCGAGTTCCGATAGATGAACAACCAGTGGTGCGGTCGCACCGTGTCCGTCCACTCCCGCTTGAAGGGCGCGTCGTCCCCCAGCAGGTCCAATTCCGTCACCCCGCGGCCGATGCAGTCCTGGATGAGCCCCTCCGTCAGCAGCTGTCCGGGGCTCACCTCCGCGAAGCTCTCGTCGTAGCCGGGCTTCATCGCCAGGTACCGGCCGCCGTACTCCAGCCCGTACTGGAACGCGATGGCCTGGGGTCCCAGCCGCAGGTAGTACAGCCCCAGCCAGCCGGCCTTCGCCGCCACGTCCGCCAGGTCCGAGTAGAACGCCAGCCGCCGCGCGCTCTGTGCAATCGCCGTCCCGCGCTCGGCCTTCCAGCCGCTGCGCTCCAGCGCGAAGCCCTCTTCCAGCCGCTCCGTCAGCCGCTCGCCACCCGTCACCCGCTCCAGCGTCACCGGGCCGCGCTCCTCCAGCCGGCGCCGCCGCCGACGCAGCGGCTTGGACTTGCGCCCCCGCTCCTTCTGGAAGGCGTCCACCGACTCCGGCAGCGCCGCGTACGGCGAGCGTGCGCTCTCCCACGTCCCGCAGGGCATGCCCACCCGGCGCGCCGCCGCCAGTATCGCGAACGCCGAGCCCTCGTCGGGCACGTCCGCCAGTCGCAGCACGTCCCAGCTCGGGTCCTTCAGCAGGTGCGCCAGGAACGAGGTGCCCGCACGGCGCGGGTCATCCGCCAGCAGGTCGAAGCGGCACGAGTGCTTGTTCGTCAGCGACAACAGCTGCCGCACCGGCATCCCGTACTGCTTGCCCTGCTTGGCCTGCAGCGGCAGCACCGCCACCAGCCGGCCCTCCGCGTCCCGCCCCGTCAGGATGCGCAGCTGGCCCTTGGGCTCGAAGTGCCGCAGCCAGCAGCGCAGGAACTCATGGCGGTAGAAGACCTGGTCGTCCGTGCGCGTCACCAGGTCGTTCCACTCCGCCTCCAGGGCGTCGAAGCCCTCCAGGTCTCGCACCTCGTCCACGCGCATCGTCTGGCGCGCGTAGAACAGCGCCCGCCGCCGGGCCGCTGTCGTTTCGTTGTGACCCGGTACTCCGACTCCCACGCGTGGGCCCTTGGGCACACTCGCGACGCCGGGAGCATCCGGGGTGGGAAGCTCCTCCATGAAATCCTCTCCTCAGGTTGTCGCGACGCCCCTGGCTCAGCTTGCCGGGTCTCCCGCGTCGTCCACCGGGGCGCGTGTCACCGGAGCCTCCTGGGCCGCCGGCTCCCGCTCGTCCCGGGGCTTCGCATGGCCCCCCTCCAACGACGTCCTCGGTGTCGCCACCACCGGGGTGTTCGCCCCCGGCGCGGGCCGGACCACCGGCACCGCCACGTCGCCGCGCTTCGCCTCCAACGCCTCCTCGAACACATCCCGCAGCGGCTGTGGCGCCGCGGGCTCCGACACTCCGGGCTGCGTCTGTGCCGGCAGCAGGGGCACTTCCTCCTGCTTGTCCTTGCCGAACCCCGAGAACAGCCAGCCACCCTTCTGCCGCTCGTACAGCTTGCGCGTCTCCAGCGCCGCCCGCGCGTGCGACACGCGTCCGGCCACCAGGTCCTCCAGCAGCAGCTCGCTCAGCCGACGGCGCGTCACGCTGTCCAGGTAGTCGAAGACCTTCTCCACCTTGCGCGTGACGGACTGCATGAACGTCGAAGTCCCCGTGTGCCGCAGCGACGCGAGCTTCGCCTCGTGCGTGGCCCGTGCCCGCTCGGCCAGGCGCCGCATCCGCTCGGCCTCCTCGGGAGTCTGGGCATTCTTCGCCAGCCTGGGTAGCGCCACCCGCGCCAGTCCCGAGTCCACCAGGCCGGAGTCGGCGAACGTCTCAAGTGACTCCAGGGCCCGACGGCGCGACTCGGCCGAGCCCTTCTGCAGCGACTCCAGCGCCGAGCCCACCCGGTCCAGCGCCAGCCACCGGTACACCCAGTCCAGGCCCGTACCCTTGATGTTCTGCGCGCCCATGATGCTCACGCTCATCCCCGGAGGGACGGCGCGCGCGCAGGCGTCGATGACCTGGTCACCCGTGGCGCCCGCGTCATTCACCGGCACCAGCTGCTCCAGGTACAGGTCCCGGTACGCGTCGCGGAACTTGCGGTGGAAGGCCGCCACCTCCGCCGCGTCGCCCGCGCCACCCGCTCGGGGCAGGGCCCGGCGCAGGCGCGCATGCACCACCAAACGAGCCAGCGCGTACAGCGCGTGCTCACGCACCTCGTCCTTCGTGGCCGGGGCCAGCACCTCGGGCGAGGCCGCGTCCTCGC
>JBKGHK010000502.1:0-7529 GCA_046520375.1 Pyxidicoccus sp. 3LFB2 | reverse complement strand
GGCCGTGCCCTGGCGCGTCGAGCGAGGGCTCCATGCGCGCGCTGGTGGACCTCTACAAGACGGACACGGACCCGGCGGTGCGCAAGGCCGCGCTGCAGGGCATTGCCCGGCTGGGCATGTCCGGCGCGCGTCCCGTGCTGGAGTCGCTGCGCGGCGTGGACCGCGCGATGGACCCGGAAATCGAAGCGTGGATGTCCGCGCTGAGCCTCAACCTCCAGGAGTGGGCGCTGCTGCTGCGCGAAAAGCAGCGGCTGCGGAGGTGACCCCTGCCTCACCGCAGTACGCAGTGCCGCAGCGTAACCCCCAACGAAGGAAGTCCTCATGAAGACGATGAAGTTGATGATGGCCGTCATGGCCGTCGTGGTGGCCGGCTGGGCCAACACGGTGACCGCCGCCACGGCCGTGGGCGCCATCTGTGACACCGCCGCGCGCGTCGGCTCCACCACCTACTACTCGTGCTCGAGCGGCGCCCACAACGCGCTCGACATGAGCAACGGCTCGTGCAGCGAGTGGAACCACCGCGGCATGATCAACGTCAGCCGCTACTACCAGTACTACGGCGGCTGTGCGGCCAACTGCAGCGGCGGCACCACCTGCAACGGTGGCGCGGGCAACTACTACGTCGTCACGGGCGCCAGCGGCTGGGACTTCCGCCAGCTGCACCTGAACGCCAACGTGTCGTCCGGCTCCAAGACGTGCGACCGCTGCGCGCTGGGCCTCGTGGGCTCCACCGGTAACTCCACCGGCGCCCACGTCCACGCGGACAACCGCCAGTACGGCACCCGCAAGACGGCCTGGTACACCAGCGCCGGCACCACGTGCGGCAAGAGCGCCTACTGCGGCAACATCATGGGCTACCCCACGCTGTAGTCCCCTGAGTCTCACCCCGCCCCGTCCCGGCCCCTTCATGGCGTGCCGGGGCGGGGTTCTTCTTTTCAGGCGTCCGCGGGCTGTCCCTCGGAGGCGATGCGTCGCAGCAGCTCGGCGGTGGGTCGGTCCGCGGGGAAGAAGGACTCGATGGCCAGCTCGGCCAGGGTGACGTCCACCGGCGTGCCGAACACCGTCGTGGTGCTGAAGAGCGACAGCTGCCCGAAGCGCGTGTCCAGGCGCAGCGGGACGACGACGCCCAGGGGCTCCGCGTGCGCGCCCGCCTTGGGCCAGGTGCCTCCGCCGGGGACGGGCATGGCGCGCAGCTCTTCATGGAGCGCGGCGAGCTTCGGGTCGGCGGTGAGGTCCACCTGCCGGTGGAGGCGGCCGAGGACATGGCCCCGCCACTGCGAGAGGTTGGCGATGTGCGGGGCCAGCCCCTGGGGGTGCAGGCTGAGGCGCAGCACGTTGACCGGGGGCTCGAGCAGCTCGGGCGACACACCCTCCAGCAGAAAGCCCACCGCGCGGTTGGCGGCCACCAGCGACCAGTAGCGGTCCACGGCCAGGGCCGGATACGGCTCGTGGCCGCCGAGCACCATGTCCACCGCCTCCCGCGCGGACTGGAGGGCCGGCTGGTCCAGACTGCCCTCCGGGTAGACGGGGGCGAAGCCTCCTGCCATGAGCAGCGCGTTGCGCTCACGCAGGGGGATGTCGAGCTCCTCGGCCAGGTGGAGCAGCATCTCCCGGCTCGGCTTGGAGCGCCCTGTCTCCATGAAGCTGACATGGCGGGCGGAGACCTCCGCGCGCAACGCCAGCTCCAGTTGGCTGAGGCTGCGTCGGTTGCGCCAGTCGCGCAGCAACTCTCCCACCGGTCGGCTCTGCGTCATCATGGTGGGGACAATAGGAGCGAGGCGTAGTGCCTCCAATTACCTCCCACGTAATTGAGGCCGGAACGCGGCGGGCGCAATTTGGGCTCATCACGACGGCGGCACGAAGAGGCCGCCGCGGGTGACCACCCCATTGGAGGACCTGCATATGAGCGCCATCAACTCCGCGAAGACCCTGCTCGGCCGTTCCCTGCTGCTGGATGGCGTCGTCAGCGGCGCCACGGGCGGGCTGATGTTCCTGGCCGCCGGGCCGCTGGCCGGGCTGCTGGGACTCGACGAGCGCCTGCTGCGCATCGCCGGCTTCAGCCTGCTGCCCTTCGCCGCGCTGCTGCTGTTCCTCGCGGTGCGCCCGGTGGTGTCCCGGCCGCTCGTCTGGGGAATCGTCGGCTACAACGTGCTGTGGGCGGTGGACAGCCTCCTGCTGCTGACCACCGACTGGGTGGCGCCCACCGCGCTGGGCTACGCCTTCACCGTGTTCCAGGCGGTGGCTGTCGCCGGCTTCGCCGCGCTCCAATACGTCGGGCTGAAGGGCGCGCGCACGGTGGCGCACGCCTGAGCCTCCGGCGCGGCTATAGCGCCAGCAGCGCCGCGCCAATGAGGCCGCTGTCGTCGCCCAGCTCCGCCTCGGTGATGAGCAGCCCCTCGCGGGCCGTCTGGGACGCCCATGCCTGCACGCCCTCCACCACGCGGCGCCGCAGGCCGGGGCAGTGGGTCAGCACGCCGCCGCCCAGGATGAGGCGCGCCGGGTTGAGCACCGTCACCTGGTTGGCCACCGCCACCGCCAGGAACTGCCCCGCCCGCTCATAGACTTCGCGCGACGGACCGTCACCGGCCTCCGCCGCCTGCTCCAGCGTGGCCGGGGTGATGCGCGCCGCGTCCCCACCCGTCAGCTCCACCAGCTTCGGCGAGCGCCCCGCCGCGAACAGCTCGCGCGTCTGGGCGATGAGGTTGTGGCCGCCCGTATACGCCTCCAGGCACCCCAGCTCGCCACAGCCGCAGCGCGCCCGCCGGGCACCACCTTGATATGGCCCAGCTCGCCCGCCACGCCGCCCGCGCCATCCAGCAGCTTCGCGTTGGCGATGATGGCGCTGCCCACGCCCGAGCCCACGAACACCACCAGCATGTCGCTGGCCCCGCGCCCGGCGCCGGCATGCAGCTCGCCCCAGGCCGCGGCGGACAGGTCATTCACCACGCGCACCGGGTGGCCCAGGCGCGCCTTGAGCATCTGGCCCAGCGGCACGTTGCGCCAGCCCAGGTTGGGCGCCACCGACAGCACGCCCGAGTCCTTGTGAATCTGGGCGGCGGCCCCCACCCCGATTCCATGCACCTCGACCGCGGCGGCCTTCACGGCGTCGGCCGCGGCCTGGGCAATGGTCTCCACCACGCCGGCCGGACTGCGCTCGGTCAAGGCCACCTTCGCGGAAGCCAGCATCTTCCCGGCCGCGTCCACGACGGCGGCGCGGGCAAACGTCCCACCCAGGTCGATTCCCAGCGTCGGCATCGGCAAATGTCCTTTCTCAGCCCTTCAGCCTGGAGACCAACGCCCCGACCAGCGTCTCCACTTCCTTCTGGCGCGCCTCGTCCTTCAGCTTCCCTTCCGGGGTGAAGGCCTCCGCCGCCTTCGGCAGGTGCACCTGCGTGGGGAGCACGTGCACCCCCACGGAGGACAACACCTGCCGCAGGTGCGGCTGCATGCGCGCGGTGCCAAACACACCGGGGGTGGTGCCCATCATCGCCGCCCACTTGTCGTGGAACATGCGGCCCGGCGGGCGCGACACCCAGTCGATGGCATTCTTCAACCCGCCGGGGATGGACGAGTTGTACTCCGGGCTGGCGATGAGCAGGCCCTGCGCCTTGCCCACCCGCTCGCGCAGCTCCACCACCGGAGGCGGCAGGCCCGCGGCCTCCACGTCCCCGTCGTAGAGCGGCAGCCCCAGGGTCTTCAGGTCGACCACGTCCACGTCCGCCCCCAGCGAGCGGGCGTGCGTGACGGCCAGGTCCAGGAGCTTCCGGTTGAAGCCCCCGGTCCGGAGGCTTCCGCTCACGGCGAGGATGCGCGGGCCGGTCATCTCAGCCCCCGACTTCCTTCTGCACCTTGGCGACGGTGCCTTCGATGAGCGCCTGGATTTCCTTCAGGCGCGCCTCGGTGTTGGCCTCGAAGCGCAGCACCAGGATGGGCTGCGTGTTGGAGGCGCGGATGAGGCCCCAGCCGTCGGGGAACGTCACGCGCACGCCGTCCACGTCGATGATGTCGTGGCCCGCCGCGCGCAGCGTCTCCGTGGCGCGCTTGACCATCTCGAACTTCTTCTCCTCCTTCGTGTCGAAGCGCAGCTCGGGGCTGGCGAACGTCTTCGGCACGTCCGCGAGCAGCTCCGACATCTTCTTCGGCTCGTGGGTGAGAATCTCCAGCAGGCGCGCGGTGGAGTAGATGGCGTCGTCGAAGCCGAAGTAGCGGTTCTTGAAGAAGATGTGGCCGCTCATCTCGCCGGCCAGCTCCGCGTGCTCCTCCTTCATCTTCGACTTGATGAGCGAGTGGCCCGCCTTCCACATGACAGGCTTGCCACCGTTCTTCGCGATGTCGTCGTACAGCGTGTAGCTGCACTTCACCTCGCCGACGATGGCCGCGCCCGGGCTCTCCTTCAGCACGTAGCGGGCGAAGAGCACCATTAGCTGGTCGCCCCAGAGCACGTTGCCCTTGTCGTCGATGACGCCGATGCGGTCGGTGTCCCCGTCGTAGGCGATGCCCACCTCGGCCTTCTCGCGCTTCACCGCGGCGATGAGGTCCTGGAGGTTCTCCAGCACCGTCGGGTCCGGGTGGTGGTTGGGGAAGGTGGCGTCCATCTCACAGAAGAGGGGCACCACGTCGAAGCCCATGGACTCGAACAGCGGCACCGCCACCGCACCGCCCGTGCCGTTGCCGGCGTCGATGACGATGCGCATCCCCTTGCGGCCGACCTTGATGGTCTGCCGGATGAAGTGGTTGTACGCGGTGATGATGTCGTAGGGCTCCACGCGGCCCGGCTTCGCGCCCACCTCGAAGTCCTTCGCCTCGATGAGCTTGCGGAGGGCCTGGATGTCGTGGCTGTGGAAGGTGCTCTTCCCCGCGCCAATCTTGAAGCCGTTGTACTCGGGCGGGTTGTGGCTGCCGGTAATCATGGCGAGCCCGTCCACCGGCAGCGTGTTGGCCGCGAAGTAGACCAGCGGCGTGGGCACCACGCCTACGTCGAGCACGTTGAGGCCGGTGGAGGTGAGGCCTGCGCAGAGGGCGTCCCGGAAGCGCGTGGAGGACTCGCGGCAGTCGCGGCCCACGGCGATGGCGCGCCCGGCCTGGCGCCGGATGATGGTGCCCAGGCCCTTGCCCAGCAGCTCCACCACCTCAATGGTCAGGTCCTTGTCGACCAGACCCCGGATGTCGTACTCGCGAAAGATATGCGTGTTCATGAAGAGGTCCCCGCCCCCGACACATGCCGGAGGGCATGGCAGAGGGCGGCGGACTCTACACGAGCACGGGGTGGGTAGGCACAAGCCTCAAGGGCCGGACTGACTCTTGAAGGACTCGGCCCCCCGAGGCTCCCGCCCGTACGCCTCCCCGGCGGCCAGCGGGGCGAACCAGAGCATGTCCAGCGCCACCATCCCCGCCCCGTTGAAGAGGGCCACCTCCGTCCTGCCCTGCTCCAGGGTCAGGTCGAACGTGGCGTGCTCCCCGGGCGCCAGCAGGCGGGAGGACAGTTTGGGGGCAAAAGGAACCCGGGTGTCGCCGGACAGGCGCACGTCGCCCAGTTGCACGGGCTCGGTGCCCCGGTTGTAGAGCTGGACCCAGTAGGCGCCGGAGGCACTGCGCCCCACCCGGTCGATGACCAGGGGGCCCTGGCCATGCTTCTCCAGCTCATCCAGGTGGGCGAGCAGCCAGGCGCGGCGCTCCCGGACGAAGCGGCGCAGGTAGTTCGCGCTCTCCCTGGCGTGAGGGGTGCTGACGTACGGGTCCTGCGCCTTGCCGTCGGCCCCCGGGAGGATGAAGGGGGCCAGCAGCGCATGCATCTTGTCGATGCGGGCGCCCAGCTTCTCCTCGGTGAGGCGCGTGGTCAGCAGCTCCCGCATGCGGCTGATGTAGCGGGCGCGCAGCTCGGGGTCGTCCAGGATGCGGGTGGTCAGCGTGCTCCAGGTGGGCCGCATGTCCGTGTAGCCCAGGTCGTCCCGGCGGTGGACGTACAGCTCGTAGACCTTGGGGTCGTACCCGCTGTAGCCCGGGTGCGGGTAGTCCTTCTTCACGCCCTGGTTGGTGTGCAGCGTCTTGCGGTTGTAGAGACTGAGGGCGTTGTTCAAGTCCCACGGGACGAACGTCCACTTGCCCGTCTCACGGCTGTAGATGAGGAAGCTGCGGGCGTCCTGGTGCGTGTGATTGACGATGAACGCGTCCAGCACCATCCAGGTGATGTAGTCGTCCAGCTCGACGTTCTTCTTCAGGAAGGCCTCGAGCCGGTCCGGCGGCGTGCGGTTGAGCCCGTCCAGGAAGGCCCACAGCTTGTCCCAGGGCTGGTCCTCGTTGGTGCGCTTCTCCCAGTCCTCCATGTACGGCTGCTTCGGCGGCGGGCGCAGCTCGCAGTCGTGCATGCCGCAGCGGTAGATGTCGCCGTCCTCGTCCAGGTTGTGCGCCCGGAGGAAGTCCTTGGTGATGGACTCCAGCTCCGTATAGACGCCCTGGTACTCGCCATTGAGGTACAGATTCACGTAGCGGGCGCGGGGCACCTCCAGGCCCAGGCTGGCCGCGGTGTCGTACCAGAGCTTCTCCGTGAGGTAGCCGCCGTCCTTGTACGCGGCAATCAGCTCGATGCGCTTCACGCCGTTGAAGCGGTCCTCCTTCTCGAAGCGCACCTGCCAGGGCTTCTTCACCTCGTAGCGGGTGGAGCGGCCGCGGTAGCGCACGTCCACCTTGTACGCCTTGTCGTCCGCGGCGAACTGGGCCGGCACCTCGTAGTCCCGGTCATCGACGTTGTCTTCGAGCGCCTTGAGGTGCTCGGCGCTCACCGTGAGGCGGTAGACGGGAAGGGACGTCTGCAGGGCCGGCCAGTCCGGTGGCGGCTTGCTGGGGCCTCCATCCGGCGTGCCCGAGTCGGGCGTGCCGGAGTCCGGCGTCCCCGAGTCGGGGGTGCCGGAGTCGGGCACTCCCGCGTCGTCGGGCGTGCCGGAGTCGGGCACTCCCGCGTCGGGCGCGGGCGTGGGTCGGTCATCCAGGCCGGAGTCATCCGGCGGAATGTCTGGCGGAGGAGGATTGGAGGAAGCGCCGCCACACGCCCCCATCCACAACAGCAGTCCAGCAAGCAGGGCAATTCGTTTCATGTTGCCCTGCGCCTACAGCAAGCGACACGCCAGCGTTTTTGGCCCGCGTCTTGCCAGGGAAAGCGAAGCGCGGTGGGACACGGAGGGAAATGCTTTGCCCCGAACGGGAGACAGCCCGCTCAGGCAATGGCCTCCGAGGGCCGGGAACGGTTCACTGGTGCCACAGCCTGGGTCTGCGCCCGCAGCTGCTGGTAGTGGCGCAGCCAGGAGACATTGAGCGGATCCAACGCGAGCGCCTCGGAGTAGCGCAGGAGCGCGCCGCGCAGGGCCCGCTGCACCTCCAGCGCATGGCCCTGGGTGAAGAGGGTGCGCGCGCGGGCCTCCGCCTGGGGCCGGGCGGTGAGGAAGGCGCGGCGCAGCGGCTCGATGGACTCCTCGGTGAGGCCCGCCTCGACGCAGCGCGAGAGCCCGGCGAGGTTGCCCCGGACGGCGTCGAAG
>JBKGHK010000501.1:0-7537 GCA_046520375.1 Pyxidicoccus sp. 3LFB2 | reverse complement strand
TGGAGCGCGCGCTGGGCCACCTGTCACGGGCCCTGCTGCACCAGCAGGCCGGGCGCGACACGGGAAGCCCAGGCCGCGCTGGAGGCCGCCGCGCGCGAGGCCGCGTAGGGCGAGGTGGACCCGGAGCTGATTCCGGAGCTCGCCCGCGGCGCTGGCTCCGCGCGCGCCGCACCGTCCACGGGCGCGAAGCCCGGCCTGGATGCACCGGCCGGCGCACCGGACGCGGTGGTGGTGGACGCGCGCCAGCACGAGCTGCGTGTCGCGGGGCGCACCGTGTCCCTGGGGAAGCGGGTGCTGCCACGCCGGCTGCTGTACGCCCTGGCCCGGCAGCCGGGACGCACGCTGTCGAAGGAGGCGTGTGTGCGCGCCATGTGGGACGCGGGCTATGACCCGCGCCTGCATGACAACTCGCTGCGCGTCCACGTGAGCTACCTGCGTGAGCTGCTGGAGGGCACCGGCACGCGGCTGGTGTTCGAGGACCCCGGCTACCGGCTGGACGTGTCGGAGGGCTTCTCCTTCATCCACGCCGAGCCCGACGCGGCCTGAGCCCCGGCGCTACAGCGGCAGGTCCACCACGAAGGCCGCGCCACCCCCGGGTGACTCCTCCACATGGACGCGGCCCCCGTGCGCCTCGACAATCTGCCGGACGATGTAGAGCCCCAGCCCCAGGCCTCCCTTGTACGAGGCGTGGTGGTTCTGCGCGAAGCGCTCGAAGATGCGCTCGCGCTCCTGCTCCGGCACGCCCGGGCCCCCGTCACACACCACCAGCCGGGTGGAGCCCTGCTCATGTGACAGCGACACCCGCACCGGCGTGCCCGCGCCATAGCGCAGGGCATTGACCAGCAGGTTGTTCACCACCTGCTCCATGCGCAGCCGGTCGAAGCGGCCGTGCACCGGTCCGTCCACCCGCGCGCTGAGGACCACCCCCGCCTGCCGCGCCTCGTCCGCGAAGCGCGCGACGAGGTCCGACACCACCGCCGCCAGGTCCCCTTCGGCGAACTGGAAGTCCAGCTTGCCCGTCTGGATGCGGCTGACGTCCAGCAGGTTGTCCACCAGCGCGCCCAGCCTGCGCAGCTGGCGTTCGGTGGTGTCCAGCTTCGCCGCCACCTTCGCGGCACCGAGCGGCTCTGCCGGCGTGGTGTCGGCGATGCGCCGCAGCATCTGAAGCTGCAGCTGCAGCGAGGTGAGCGGCGTGCGCAGCTCGTGGCTGGCCAGGGACAGGAAGTCGTCGCGCGTGCGCACCGCCTCCTGCAGCGCGGCCTCCGTCTCCTTCAGCGCGGTGATGTCGAGGATGGCCCCGCGCACCACCACCACCTGTCCCGCCGCGTCTCGCACCACCGTGGCGCGGCTGGTGAGCCAGTGCCATGTCCCATCCGGCCAGCGGGTGCGGAAGGTGGAGGCGTAGGCGTCCAAGCCGCTGGAGAAGATGGTGGCCAGTTGGGCCTCCACCTCGGACCGGTCCTCCGGGTGGATGGAGGCGAGGAAGCGCTCGTGTGTCCACTCCGCCAGCGGCTGGGGGTAGCCGTAGAGCCGGTCATGCGCCTCGGAGCGGAACACCTGCCCGGTGACGAGGTTGGTCTCCCAGACGGCCATCTGCGCGGAGTCCAGGGCCACCTGGAAGCGCTCGCCGAGCTGGCGGAAGCGCTCGACGGTGTTCGCCACCTCGTCCTCGGCCTGCTGGCGGCGGGTGATGTCGGCGGCCAGCACCCAGGTCTCATCGCCCACCGCGCGGACCGTCACCTCCAGCCAGACGTGCGAGGGCAGCTGCGCGAGGAAGCGCCCGCCCACCCGCGTGGAGAGCGCCACCATCAGCCGTCCATGCAGCACGGTGCCTGCCAGCTCCGGCAGGGCGCGCCAGGGCTCCTGGCCCACGAGCCTCTCGGCGGGCAGGCCCAGCAGCGTGGCGGCGCGCGAGTTCAACTCGCGGATGCGCCCCTGCGCGTCCAGCGAGAAGAAGGCCTCGTCCATCATCTCCCGCAGCACGCCCAGCCGCGCCTCGGAGGAGAGGCCCGCCTCGTGGGCGGCAGTCGCTGGCTGGGCCGAATGCTCGGTGGGGGGGCGCTCCACCGGGCTTCCGGGCGCCGAAGGAGGCACGGTACTCATGTCGCCTGCAAGGTGACCCCGTGTGTCGGGGCCGTCAAGCGAATGCCCCCTGTCGGCAGCCGATGACCCCCAGGAGCGTCCGGCCGTCGGCAACTCCCCCCGGGCGCCTCCTAGTTCCAGGTGGACGGCGCGGTGGGGTCCACCACCGGCTCGGGCATGGCCCAGAGGGCCTCGGGCTGGAGGTAGGCCTGGTCGAAGGCGTACAGGATGCCCGTCCACCGGTCCCAGAAGACGGCCCAGTTGTACTCGGTGGGCGGGGAGGTGAGCGGATTGCCGTCGCGGTCCGGCCGGCTGTAGGCGTAGTCCGCGTAGTTCCACTTCATGGTGCCGAAGTCGGTGGTGAGCAGCGGGGTGATGGCCTGCAGCAGCGCCGGGCGGGACACCTCGTCCGCGCGGGGCGACGCGGGAGTGAAGACGGGCTGGGCCATGTCGTGCTGCTCACGCCAGGCGACGTAGTTGTTGCCCATGGCGATGAGCGCGTCGCGCGCGGCCGGCGTCGGCGCGAGGCGGGCCTCCTCGTACACGGCGAAGGCGGCGACGAGCAGGCTCTTCCAGTGCATGCCCGGGAAGAGGAGGTGGAACTCGTACGGGCGGGGCACGTCGTACGCGTGGGCCAGCGCGAAGTCATACGCCTGCCGCGCCTCGGCGGGCACCGCGCCCGGCAGCGTGAACTCCGTCAGCACGCGCTCCGGCGTCACCGCGCCCGCGCCCTGGCGCCAGTCGAGGTAGCTGCGCCCCGCGCCACCGACGTCGGTGTAGATGGCGAGGTTGCCCTCGTGCAGCGTGCGCTCCAGCGTCACCACCAGCCGCTCCGTCTTGTCGAGCGGGAAGAAGCCGGGGGCGCTCCAGTAGAGCGCGGCGAAGCGCGACGCGGTGCTGAGCAGCGTGCGCGGGTCGGCCAGGGCCGCCCAGTTCATGGCCGTGGCCAGCGAGGCCAGCGAGGCGGCCGCGTCGAGCGGAATGCCATGGAGCACCAGCTCCAGGCCGAGCCGCTGCGCGGAGAGGCTCAGCTCACCGGTGAGCCCCACGCGCTGCAGGGCATGGAGCACCGACAGCGACGGCTGCCCACGGGCCGCGTCGATGATGCGCCGGGCGAGGGCCGTGCCGAGCATGCCCTCGCCTCCGGTGCGGGACGCGTGCGGCGCGAAGACGAACCAGTTGGGCCGCACGCTGCTGACGCCGCCAGGCTGGAGCGTCGGGTCCAGGACGCCGCCCATCTCATAGGCGAGCTGGATGTAGCCCTCGGTGATGATGCGGTTGTCCTCCAGCGGCGTGTTGGCCTGCGCATGGGACGGCAGGGCCAGCAGCGCGGCGGCCACCAGCAGCACGGAGGCGACGCGGGACGAGGTGTGGGAACGGGGAAGGTGCATGCGCGAACGATAGAGGGTGGCTCCCACGCCGAGGCCCGGGCGGACGGGCTCTGTCGGCAGGATGACCCTCGACGAGGTGTGTCCGCCGAGCAACGCGCCGAAGGTTGCTGCTGGCCGGAGGCCTCGGACGCCGGTGCAGGGCGGCTCACACAGCATGAGAAAGCAGGGTATCCGTCCAGCCAGGGGTTCTCCGCGTTCCTGCCCACTTCCGCTCGCCCCTTCGGATGGGGCGGGGCGCCTCGTCCGGTGTCCACGAAGACTCGCACGAGGAAATGCATGAGCCTCAAATGGATGGAAGCGCGCCGGTGTCGCCGTGTCGGGCCAGTCCTGGCGCTGCTGCTCGTGTTCGGCTGCGGCCCGACGGAGGACCCTTGGGTAGGGGCACCTTCCGCGACGTCACCGCAAGCCGCGGCCACTTCCCAGTCACTGGAGACGGACAATGGTCTCTCCGTGAATGGGTTGTCCTTCAACGGTCTGTCCTTCAATGGGCTGTCGTTCAATGGCCTGTCGTTCAACGGGTTGTCGAGCAGCGCCTTCGCGTCCTGGTTCCAGCTGAACCCGGAGCTGGCCAACGGGGTGATGCGCTACCTGGTCCACTGCGCGGTGCCGGCGGGACAGACGCGCACGTACACGGCGTCCACGGGGCAGCAGTACACCTGGGCCGGCGGGCTGGGGCTGGCTCCGGCGTGGGCGGGCGGTGCGTCAGCGACGGTGCCCGAGCAGCAGGTGGTGTCCGCGTGCCTGGCCGCGCATGCGAACAAGTACAACCAGCGGGTGCCCATCTCCGTGCTCGGGCGCCGGGCGGATGGCGTGGCCCTCTCCGTCACGGATGACGAACTGAAGCAGTACAAGTGGCGGGAGTCCTGCTTCTTCGGCAACCTCTTCACGGGCGAGGGCGTCCACGTGGGCCGCGACAAGGGCCGGCTCAAGTCCCGCGAGAGCTCGTCGCGGGCCTGCTCGGTGGTGGTCAGCCGGGGTGACAAGGAGGATGAAGCAGCGTCCGATGACGACGAGACGTCCGACGAGAGCTCCCTCGCGCAGGACCCGCCCGAAGACCTGGACTTCAACCGCCACCGCTGCGCGCCGCTCGTCTACATCGGCCGGTGCGCAAGTTCCTGTGTCATGGACGCGTCGAAGTCCTTCTATGCGTCATGCACCTGGAACGGTGTCACGTACCCGGCGCTCTCCACGCGGATGGACAAGCGCAACCTCTACAAGTGCGGAGACGGCACCTGCCAGCCCACCGAGTCCTGCGGGGAGAAGAACGACTACCTCTCCTGCAAGGACGACTGCGGCACCTGCGACTGAGCCGCCCGCGGGGCGCAGTCACAACCGCCGCGCCGCGTGCTCCGCCCATGACGCCTCGGGGGCGGTGAACACGGCGCGGGCGCTGCCCTCCACCAGCCACCACGCACCCTGGGCCAGCTCCTCCTCGAGCTGACCCGGCCCCCACGCCGCCATGCCCGCGAAGGTGAGCGAGCCGTCCCCCACACCGCGCGCGCCCTCATACCAGGCCAGGCCATCGACGACCCGGCGGGCCCCCTCGGGCGCCGCGTCCTCCCGCACCAGGGTGATGCGGTGCTCGGGGTGCACGGGCCCGCCCCAGCGGTCCGCCCCCTTCGCAGGTGGGAGCCGCGCGCGGTTGAGCACGAGCCCCCACGTGCGCTCGCCGCCCGTCTCCACCAGGAGCACCACCGTCTTGTCGAACATGCCGCTCACCCGGTCCGGCCGCGCCACCAGCAGCAGCCCCGGCGCGGGCGTTTGGGGCGCGGCCTCCTCCGCCTCCTTGAGCCCGGCGATGAGGCGCGGCAGGGCCACGAGCATCAGCAACGCGCAGGCGAGCAGGACCACGAGGTGCCGTCGGGCGAGCCCCTTCACCCGGCCCACTATAGCGGGCCGGAGACTTCCCGCGACTCAGGGGCAGGGACCGCAGTCCAGCCCGCAGTTGTCATGACGGAAGGAGGTCCCGCACCGCTCGGTGGCCTGGCACTTGGTGTCTCCACACTGATGGACGTCCGCGACGCGCAGCCGGGTGGTGAGGGGACGGTAGGTGGTGCCGTTGTACGTGCACTCCGTGAAGAAGGTCCCGCTGCTGTCCAGCGTGCAGTACGTCATGCAGGCGCCCACGTGCACCATGGGCGAGCACGGGGCCGCGGTCTCGGTGCCTCCATGGAGCAGGCCGCCACAGGCCCGCGACGTGCTCTCGCTCGCGCCCAGCGGGTCGCGGTCGGCGCCCACGAAGAGGCCCTGCCCGGTGAAGACATTGCCGAAGAAGCAGGACTCCCGCCGGGCATGCGAGCCCAGCTCCGCCGCCGTATAGGGAATGTCCACGTCCTGCGCGTTCCGCCCCAGGACGGAGATGGACACCTCCGCCCCCAGCCGGTTGGCGTGCGCGGCCAGGCACGCGGACACCACCTGCTGCTCCTGCGGCGTGGGCGCCGCGCCAGCGGCCCACCCCGGAGCCAGCCCCAGCCCGCCGGCCCAGGTGTACTGCTGCCCCGTGGACGCCGTGTACGTGCGCGTCTGTCCCGCCGGCACCGCGCAGCGGACCAGGTAGTGCATCACCCCGTTGGCCATCGCGGGGTCCTGCTGGAACCACGAATGGAAGCTGCTCGTGGACAGGCCATTGAAGGACAGCCCGTTGAACGACAGCCCATTGAAGGACAGGCCGTTGAACGACAGGCCATTGAAGGACAGGCCGTTGTCCGACAGCTCCGACTGCTCCACGAGCGTCAGAGGGGGCGCGGAGACTTCCTCTTCCACGGCGCCACAGCCGCTGGTGAAGAGCAGCGCGGTGATGAGCACATGGCACTTCTTCGCGAACACGTTCGATTTCATCGGCTCCTCGGGTTCCAGGCACCACCGGAGGCTCGTCGTTGGCGAGGTCCGGGAAGACCACGCGGGGAGCACGGGCACGAAGTCGGTGGCCTTCGTTGCGGGAAAGTTGCGTCAGGGGTGCGTCTACGGAAGTGGGCGGCACTGTGGGCTTCCCCGGCGCAAGACACTTGGAGCGTGCGGCGGCGAACGCAGGTGTGCGCGGGCGTCCCGCAATGAGTGCTGCTCGCGCATGGGTGTCGCGAGACTCGCGGTGCTTGCACGTGGGCGCGGCGCCCCTGGCCTTGTGGGGCACCTGCCGCGTGGCGTGGTGGACGCTGGGCTCCACATCCGTCCGTTGCCAGATGCTGGCCCTGTCAGCACGTCGTGCATGCGCTCGTCGCGGATGGGCGGCGTGGGAATCACGTGGTGAGATCTTCGTTGAGCAGACGGGCCTCTTCGGCCCGGGGGTTCCCGACTGGCACAGCGGGAGAGGGCGATGGGAGATGCTTTGCGAAGGCTGAATCCTCCCGCGGCGGGCGCACTGCGAGCCCTCCCGGGCCGCGTGTCGGCGCTGTCGGATGACACGTCCATGGCGCTGCCGCCCGAGGGCACGGTGGCGCTCGTCTTCACCGACGTGCAGGGCTCCACCCGGCTGTGGGAGCGCGGCGATGCGAGCATGCGCGCCGCGCTCGAGGTGCATGATGCGCTGCTGCGCTCGCTGCTCGCGGACAGCACCGGCTACGAGGTGAAGACGCAGGGCGACTCCTTCATGATTGCGTTCTCCACGGTGCTGGAGGCGCTGCAGTGGTGCCTGTCGGCGCAGGAGGCGCTGCTGCGCGCACCGTGGCCGGCGGAGCTGCTCGCCCAGCCCGAGGCGGCGGAGGAGTCGGGACCGCGAGGGCTCCTGCACCGGGGGCTGCGCGTGCGCATGGGCGTGCACGTGGGCGAGCCAGAGTGCCGCATTGACGAGCGCACGGGCCGGATGGACTACCTGGGCCGCATGGTGAACGTGGCGTCGCGGGTGACGTCGGCGGGCCATGGCGGCCAGGTGCTGGTGAGCGGCACCGCCTGGGCGCAGGTGGCGCCCGCCGTGGAGGTGCTGGGCCGCCCCGCGGTGCGCCCCCTGGGCTCCTTCCGCTTGAAGGGCATCGACGACGCGGTGGCGCTGGTGGAGGTGTTGCCGGCCTCGCTGTCGGACCGGCGCTTCGGCGCGCCTCGGGCGCCTCGTGACAGGCAGGGCAACGTGC
>JBKGHK010000500.1:0-7542 GCA_046520375.1 Pyxidicoccus sp. 3LFB2 | reverse complement strand
GGGCGTGGTGTACGCGACGGACGCGGCGCAGTCGAAGAAGGTGCGGGTGGCGTTCGTGGTGCCGGAGCCGGACGCGCCGCGCATCGTCTACCCGGTGGCGGCGCTGGCGAAGGGCAAGGCGCCGGAGGCGGGGCGGGCCTTCGTGCGCTTCCTCCAGACGGAGGCGGCGCGGAAGGTCTTCATGCGCCATGGCTTCCTGGTGCTCGCGACGGAGCCGCGCGCGCCGTGATGGAAGGCACGGCGGAGCTGGTCCTCTTCACGGTGACGGTGGCGGCGGTGGCCACGCTGCTCATCCTGCCGCTCGGAGTGGCGGTGGCGTACGCGCTGGCGCGCTGGGACGGGCCGGGCAAGGGCGTGGTGGAGACGGTGCTGGCGCTGCCCATGGTGCTGCCGCCCACGGCGGTGGGGCTGGTGCTGCTGGAGTTGCTCGCGCGCAACGGCCCGCTGGGGCGCGTGTTGGACTCGTGGGGCGTGGAGGTGGTCTTCACGCCCAAGGCGGTGGTGCTGGCGAGCGCGGTGATGGCCTTCCCGCTGCTGGTGCGCTCGGCGCGCTCGGGGTTCGAGGAGGTGGACCCGAGGCTGGTGGCGGTGGCGCGCACGCTGGGGGACACGCGGGTGCGGGCCTTCTTCCGGGTGACGCTGCCGCTGGCGTGGCGTGGCGTGCTGGTCGGGGCGCTGCTGGCGTTCTCCCGTGCGCTGGGCGACGTTCGGCGCGACGGTGCTGGTGGCGGGCAACATCCCCGGGCGCACGCAGACGCTGTCGCTGGCCATCTTCCACCGCACGCAGTTGGGGGAGGACGCACAGGCGCTGCAACTGGCCGGAGTGGCGGCGCTGCTGGCGTTCGTGGCGGTGTACGCGACGGAGGTGGTGACACGGCGGCGGGGACGGCGGGTGCGCGCGTGAAGGGCGGAAGGCTCATGGCCGCCGACAGGGCGGGGTGCTTCACATGCGCGGCGGCAGGGCGAACCCGTGGGTGCCGATTGCATCCCGTGGCCTGCCTGCGTGGCCTTGGGTGGGGGCACTCCCAGCGCGTCAGCGGTTGGAGGTGGGCGTGAGCCTGGTCCTCTCCATCAAGCTGCCGTTGGCGCGCTTCACGCTGGAGGTGGAGTCGCGCCTGGCGGGCGCTTCCGTGGCGGTGATGGGGCGCTCGGGCTCGGGGAAGACGTCGCTGCTGGAGGTGCTGGCCGGACTGCGGCGCGGAGCCCGTGGACGCGTGGAGGTTGGAGGGCGCGTGCTGCTCGACAGCGCCGCGGGCGTGGACGTGCCACCGGAGGCGCGACGCATGGGCTACGTGCCGCAGGACGCGCTGCTCTTCCCGCACCTCACCGTGGGACAGAACATCCGCTTCGGTGAACGCAAGGGACGGGCTTCACGGGCGGACGAGGCCGTGGCCCTCCTGGAGCTGGCGCCACTGCTGGGCCGCTATCCCGCGACGCTGTCCGGAGGCGAGAAGCAGCGCGTGGCCTTGGCACGGGCGCTGGCCACGGACCCGGCGTTGTTGCTGTTGGATGAGCCCCTGGCCGCCCTGGACCTGGCGCTGAAGGAGCGGGTGCTGCCGTACCTGCTGCGGGTACGCGACGAAGCGCGCGTGCCGATGCTGTACGTGACGCACCAGCTCGGTGAGGCGCGAGTCCTCGCCCACGAAGCGCTGCTGCTGGACGAGGGCCGGGTCCGCGCGGCGGGTGCGGCCTCGCAGGTGCTGGGCCCGGCGGCACGAGGCCTCCTCGCGGCGGAAGGCGAGGACGAGGAGAACATCTTCGAAGGCGTGCTGGAGCGCCCGGACAACGGGGGCCTGCGGCTGCGCGTGGCGGAAGGCCTGGCGCTCTGGGTGCCGGACGCGCCCGGGCTCGCGGCGGGAATGCGTGCGGCGTACGCGGTGCCATCCGAGGACGTGCTGCTCTCCATGGGCCCGCTCTCCGGAGTCTCCGCGCGCAACGTGCTGGAGGGCACGGTGCGCGGAGTGGAGTCCGCGGCGGAGGGAGAAGCGGCGGCCACGGTGGACGTCGCGGGCGTGAGCTGGGTGGTGCGGCTCACCGCCACATCCGTGCGTGAGCTCGGCGTGGCACCGGGCGCGCGCGTGTACCTCGCGGTGAAGTCCGCCGCGTGCCGCCGGCTGCGTTGAGCGCGGAGGGGCGCGCGCCGACGCGGGAATGAACAGCGGAACACCCAGGCCGGGGCAGCCCTATAGTCAGGGTTTTCCTCCCCGCGTCACCCACCCCGAGCCCTGGAGCACTGCATGGTCCCCACCGCTGGTTTGCCTCGTCTCGTCACCCGCTGGGCGGGACTGGCCCTGGTGCTCGGTGGCGCACTGGCCGGCTGTGCTCCGCCAGAGCCGGAGGCGTTGCCCGGGGAGTCCGAAGCGGCCCTGGACTCACAGTCCCAGGCCCTGTCCTATCCCAACGGGAGCAGCCGGACCGTGGTGTCGCGGCGTGTCGTCTACAAGGACGCCTCAGGCGGCTACCAGGCGGCGCCGGGCTTCGAGCCCTTCCGCGCGGCCGGTGCCGCCGACAGCACGCTCCACGCCATCCGCATCGCCCAGGTGGAGGCGCCAATCGTGCGCGAGGCCATCATCCTGATGTCGGCCGGGCAGAAAATCTCGAGCAGCGGCCACTCCAGCGGAGTGACGGGCCAGGCCTCGGACTGGGACAGGTCCTGCGACAGCGTCTCCTGTCCCAATGTGCTCCTGGACGGTCGCTCCCTGGCCATGAAGCTGAATGCCCTGGGCTGGTTTCCCCCCGGAAGAACGCAGCTGTCCGTGGTGAACGACAGCAACTTCGACCACCTGTTCGACAGCGACACGAAGCAGCGCATCGTCAACGGGTTCGTCCACTGGCTCGAGGCCCAGGTCCGGCCCGAGACGCGGGCCATCTACCTCGCGGGGAGCTCCCGCGGCGGGTGTCTGGTGATGCGCATCGCCCAGGCGCTTCGCGCCAACACGGCGCTGGATGGCATCGACATCTACGTGGCGTCGTTGGATGGCGTGTGCCGGAACAGCCAGGGCGAGCTCGGCACGTTCGACACCAAGATCAACAACCCCGTGCGCCCCTGGGGCACGTTCTACGGCGCCTGGGCCACGGACCTGTCGGCTCAGTTCCCCCGTCGCCAGCGGCTGCATCTGTACCAGGTGGTGGGGGGCCAGGAGGTGGCGCCGGCCACCGGCATTCGCGCCTTCTCGGCGTACGCGGGCACTACGCCTCCCTCGACGGGCACCCACCTGGACTGGGGCTGGTACAAGCAGACCTGGGTGAAGTGGGCGCACAAGGAGATTGGCAACCCGTACACCGAGCCGAGCGCGTCAGACCAGCCACGCGCCATCTCGGAAACCCTCGACGCGCAGCTGACCTGGCTCGACGGCCTGCTGTAGCGGGCTTCGGCCCCTGCACTCTTCCGACACGGCGGAAGCAGGCAGGCCAGCGGCGCTATCCGGTGGACGTCGTTTGCCTCCGCCCATGAGCAGATGCCCGCGCCCCGCGACTGTCGGAGTTTCCGTTCGCCGCGAGGGCATCACGCCCTGGCGGGAGGGGGAACTCATGATGCGGGGTTGGGGACGGAAGTCGTGGGCGCTGCTGTTGGGGCTCGGGCTGTCGGCGTGTGGAGTGGGCACCGTGGAGCCTCCGGAAGCCTCCGGAGGAGAGGCGGCGGCGGAAGCGCTCGCGAATGGAGGCACGTGTCCCACGGCCGTGCGGCTCGCGGACTTCGAGGGCGGGTTCTACGGGGGGCCCACCGAGCTGACCGGAGTGAAGGAGACGCTCTACTTCGTCGTGAATGAAGGCATCGACGCCCCGGCGCTGTGGGCCAGCGACGGGACGCCCGGGGGCACGCGGCTGTTCCGGGACTTCGGCGACGCTCCGCGCAGGCTGACGGAGGCCCGGGGGCTGCTCTTCTTCATCGTGGGCAGCACCCTCTGGCGGACGGACGGCACGGACGCCGGAACCTTCCCCGTCATCACCGCGCCTCCGCGTCCCACCTTCGACCCGAGCCTGTTCATGGTGGGAGAGTTCCGCGGCCAGCTGCTCTTCCTGATGTACACCCCCGAGTACGGACTCGAGCTGTGGGCGAGCAACGGCACACCCGGGGGCACCCGGCTGTTCCTGGACGCCAACCCGGGCCCGGCCTCCGGCGCCACGGGCGAGGTCGTGGAGACGGCCAGCGGGAACCTCGTCCTCGATGCGCGCATGGGCGAGGACCGGGACATGCTCGTGCTGCTGGAGGTGTCTCCCACGGGCGCCGTCGAGGAGCTGTACCGCGTCGCAGGCAACGAAGAGGCGGCCATCTTCCGGCTGGCCGCGGTGGGTGACCGGGTGTTCTTCCTGGTCGACCTGTCGGACGGCTCGCCCGCGCTCTTCACGAGTGACGGCACTCCAGGCTCCGCCACGCTGCTCGCCGCCTGGGACGGGGTCAGCACCCCGCGCGAGTTCACCGCCTACAAGGGCCGCCTCTACTTCGCCGCGGTGGAGCCCGAGGGCTCCGGTGCGGACGTCGAGCTGTGGGTGAGCGACGGCACGCCCGAGGGCACGGGGCAGTTGCTGGAGATTCTTCCAGGAGAAGAGGGCGCCTCTCCGCGCGGGCTGACGGTGTTCGAGGACCTGCTCTACTTCTCCGCGGATGACGGCGAGCACGGGCGCGAGCTGTGGCGAAGTGACGGCACGGCGGCGGGGACGCGGCTCGCCCGGGACATCCGCCCGGGCCCGGAGGGCTCCTCGCCCTATGGGCTGATGGTCGCCAGCCGGAAGCTCTACTTCGTCGCGGATGACGGAGTGCACGGGAGCGAGCCCTGGAAGGTCTTCCAGGGACGGGCTCGGCTGGTGGAGGACGTCGTGCCGGGGCCCGAGTCCTCGGCGCCCCGGGTGTTCGACTTCCAGTTCCTTGGCGACCCCGTCTTCGCGCGCGCTGGGAGCTACCTCTTCTTCTCCACCGAGGCGCTGGAGCTCTGGTCGATGAAGACGGGGGCGTACTGCCCCTCCGGCTCGCGCTGACGCAGGGGGCAGCCCTCCCGGGCCTGCGTTCAACGCCTGTCGAGGCTTTGGGTGCATTCCTTCAACGGGGCTGCTTCTTGTCACCCGCGTGACAGCGCTCTCCCGTCGACTTCTCGGGATGGCATGGCGCGTCTACCGTGCAACACTGACGCACGGTAGGCGTCCGGGGGAGTTCAAGTGGGCGCGGCACGTCTCGCGTCGGACCCGGCCGCCGGATAATCGTCATCCTCCGACTGCCGCGAACGGACCCGAGAACTTCATGCACAGCAGCGCACCCGGCCAGGACAGCTCGCCCTTCATTCGCGCGGTAGGCCGTGCCCTTCCTCCGCACTACGCCACGCAGGAGCAGCTCATCGCGGCCTTCCGCGAGCTGTGGGCGACGCGGCACTTCAACATCGAGCGGCTGGAGGACCTGCACCGCGCCGTGCAGGTGGGAGGCCGCCACCTGGCGCTGCCCCTCGACGCCTACCCGCCGCTCGTCACCTTCCAGCAGCGCAACGACGCCTGGACGCGCGCGGCCACCGAGCTGAGCGAGGTGGTGGTGCGCCAGGCGCTGGACAAGGCGGAGCTCACGCCCGCGGACGTGGACCACGTCTTCTTCGTCACGGTGACGGGCATCGCCACGCCCAGCATCGAGGCGCGCGTGGCCAACCGCGTGCACTTCCGTCCGGACTTCAAGCGCACGCCGCTGTTCGGCCTGGGCTGCGTGGCGGGCGCGTCGGGACTCGCCCGGGCGGCGGACTACCTGCGCGGCTTCCCGACGCACACCGCGCTCGTCATCGCCACCGAGCTGTGCTCGCTGACGCTGCAGCGCGAAGATTTGTCCATCCCCAACATCATCGCCTCCGGCCTCTTCGGAGACGGCGCGGCCTGCGCGGTGCTGCGGGGCGCCGCGGCCCCGGGCGCGAAGGGCCCGCGCGTGGTGGCCTCGCGCTCCGTCTTCTACCCGGACACCGAGCGGGTGATGGGGTGGGACGTGGTGGACTCGGGCTTCAAGGTGGTGCTGTCCGCCAAGGTGCCCACGCTGGTGAAGGAGCACATCCGCGGCAACGTGGACGGCTTCCTCGCGGAGCATGGCCTCACCCGGAAGGACGTGCGGCACTGGGTGGCGCACACCGGCGGGCCCAAGGTGCTGCAGGCCTTCGAGGACGCGCTGGAGCTGGAGTCGTCCACGCTGGAGCGCTCGTGGGCGTCGCTGCGCGAGGTGGGCAACCTCTCCTCCGCGTCCGTGCTCTTCGTGCTGGGCGAGACGCTGGAGGGCGCCCAGCCGCAGCCGGGCGACTGGGGCGTGATGATGGCGATGGGGCCGGGCTTCTGCGCGGAGATGGTGCTGCTGCGATGGTGACGTCCACCCAAGCCGTCTTCCTGGGCTTCATGGCGCTGCTGGTGGGCGAGCGCCTGGTGGAGCTGGTGCTCTCCAAGCGCAACGCGGCCCGGGCCTTCGCGCGCGGCGGTGTGGAGACGGGCCAGGCGCACTACCGCTTCATGGTGGTGTTCCACACGCTGTTCCTGGTGGCGTGCGTGGCGGAGGTGCTCGTCCTGGAGCCGGCCTTCCCGGGTGTGTGGGGCTGGGTGGCGCTGGGCGGCGCGGTGGTGGCGCAGGGGCTGAGGTACTGGGCCATCGCCACGCTGGGAGACCGCTGGAACTCGCGCATCATCGTGGTGCCGGGGCTGCCGCCGGTGACGGGCGGGCCCTACCGCTTCCTGCGGCACCCCAACTACGTGGCGGTGGTGCTGGAGCTGGCGAGCGTGCCGCTCATCCACGGCGCGTGGCGGACGGCGCTCTTCTTCTCGGTGGGCAACGCGGCGCTGCTCTACGTGCGGATTCGCGCGGAGGAGGCGGCGCTCGGCGACGCGTACGCGCGGGAGTTCGCCCACCGTCCCCGCTTCATTCCGGAGGTGCCCCGTGACTGAGTCCGAACTGGAAGTGCTGGCGGAGATTCGCCGCATCGCCACCGACGAGCTGGAGTGGAAGGGCGCGGTGGAGCCGGCACATGACCTGCTGCGGGACATGCAGCTGGACAGCCTGGGGCTGACGGTGCTGGCGGTGGGGCTGGAGAACCGCTTCCGCATCCGCCTGTCCGAGGAGGACGCGCAGGACGTGCGCACGGTGGCGGACCTGGCGAAGCTGGTGGCGCAGCGGGCCGCGGCCGCCCGGGTCGCGGAGGTGCGTCCATGAAGGGGCCGGCCCTGCCCGCGCTGAAGCACGCGACGGTGAATGCGGTGCTCGCTGCCACGGCGCGCACGACGTCCCATGGCCTCACCTTCGTGGACGCGGCCGAGCGCGAGGTGGCCGTGCCGTGGTCGGAAGTCCATCGCCGCGCGAGGCGCACGGCGGCGGGCCTGGCGCGGCTGGGCGTGCGCGAGGGAGAGCGGGTGGCGCTGCTGCTGCCCACGTCTCCGGGCTTCATGGACGCGTTCTTCGGCGCGCTGCTGGCGGGGCCACGCTGGTGCTGGCGCCTCGCGAGCGGCTGATGCCCGGCGCCCCGCTGCGCACCCTGCTGCGCGAGGAGTCCATCACCGCCGCCACCCTCACCCCCTCCGTGCTCGCCCAGCTGGAGCCCG
>JBKGHK010000004.1:0-52869 GCA_046520375.1 Pyxidicoccus sp. 3LFB2 | reverse complement strand
GAACGAAGACCTCGTAGTTCTCCGGCATGGGCACGGCGTTGAAGCGCATCGCCAGCGTGACGCTCTGCCCGGGCTGGCCGGACAGGCCCGGCGTGCCGAGCCGCTGCACGGTGGTCTGCTGGGCGGCGGCCCGCGACGGGGCGAAGGTGAGGAACAGGACTGCGAAGAGCAGCGCGTATCCCGCGCGAGACGGGGCTCTCCACGAACGCATACGACCTCCGGAGTGACAGGGAAGGGGTGTCACCCCGGGATGGCAACCGACGTGCCAGCCGGCATGGCGTGCGCGCGGCGGGGGAGCCCGTGCAATTCAGCCCCCTTGTGCGAGGGCACACGGCTTCAGCGCCCCGACACGTGATGACACAGCCGTGTCAGTCCCTGGCGCCGGGCCCACGGCGGGGATTGCCGCCCACGGAGCTCGGCCAGCGCTCGCGCAGGAAGTCCACGAAGGCCATCACCCTGGGCACGTGATGCCGCGTGCCAGGGTAGACGGCGTTCACCGGCGTCCCCGTGGAGCTCCACTCCGGCAGGATGCGCCGAAGCTTCCCGGCGGCGATGTCCTCCGTGTAGTGGATGTCAGGAGAGAGGGCGATGCCCGCCCCCGCCACCGAGAGCGCGCGCAGCATGTCCGGCTCGTTGACCGCCATGCGCGCACGGACCGGCACCTCGACGGACTTCCCACCGGAGTGCAGCGTCCACACCACTCCGGTGATGTTCGGACCGAAGATGAGGCAGTCGTGCTTCTCCAACTCGCGGGGCGTCCTGGGCGTGCCGTGGACTTCGAGGTAGCTGGGGGCCGCCACGACGATGCGCTCGATGCTGCCCAGCCGGCGGGCGATGAGCGTGGAGTCGGCCAGCTTCCCCGCGCGAATGGCCAGGTCGAAGCCCTCCTCCATCAGCGCCACCGAGCGGTCCGTGCACAGCATCTCCACCTGGACCTCGGGGTAGCGCTTCAGGAACTCCCCCACGAGCGGGCCGAGGAAGCTGAAGGTGAGCGGAGTCGTCACCCGGAGCAACCCGTGGGGCGCGGACTGCATGCGCGTGACGGCGAGCTCGGCCTCCTCCGCCTCGGTCACGATGCGGGCGCAGTGCTCGTAGTAGGCCTGCCCGACGTCCGTCAGGCGCAGCTGACGCGTGGTGCGCTGCAGCAGCTGCGCGCCGATGCGCTCCTCGAGCTCGGACACCTTCCGGCTCACCGTGGACTTGGGCATGCGCAGCGCCCGGGCCGCAGCCGTGAAGCTGCCGGCCTGCACCACCTTGGCGAACACGAGGAGCTCATTGAGGTCCATGGCGGTCCCTGGCGCTGGGATTGTTCCATGGGTGGAACAGTTCTTCCAGCCGGACCCATCTAATCCGGGCGCCCCCGGGCCGCTACCTTTCACTCATCGAACAGCGGCACACACCAAACACAATCTACCCAAGGGGAATACGCACATGACGACCACGACCTGGAACATCGACACCACCCACTCCGGCATCCACTTCAGCGTTCGCCACATGGTCATCGCGAAGGTGCGCGGCAGCTTCCAGAAGTTCAGCGGCACGGTGGCCCTGAACGAGCAGGACGTCACCGCCTCCTCCGTCTCCGTCAGCATCGACACGGCGAGCATCAACACGGGCGTGGACCAGCGCGACGCGCACCTGCGCTCGGCGGACTTCTTCGAGGTGGAGAAGTTCCCCGCGATGACGTTCCAGAGCACGAAGGTGGAGAAGGGCTCGGGCAACGGCCTGCGCGTGACGGGCAAGCTGACCATCCGGGACATCACCCGCGAGGTGGTGCTCGAGGCCGAGCAGCTGGGCGTCGGCAAGGACCCGTGGGGCAACGTCAAGGCGGCCTTCGAGGCGAAGACGTCCATCGACCGCCGCGACTTCGGCCTGAAGTGGAACCAGGCGCTGGAGGCGGGCGGCGTCCTCGTGGGCGAGAAGATTGAAATCACCCTCGAGGTCCAGGCGGTCAAGGCCCAGGCCGTCCAGGCGGCCTGAGCCAGGCCCGGCTACGCCTTGGGGATGATGATCAGGTCTTCATCCTGCTCCAGGCGATAGACGCCGTCGGCACCCCGGCAGCGCTCGGCATGCACGCGAATCTTCTCATCGATTGCGCGCAGATGGTCCTCGCTCATGGCGGCGACCTGCGCTGCCGTGAAGCAGCCCTCGAGCACGAAGAAGCGGCAGAGGGTGTACATCTCCTCGAAGGTGTTCGCGACGAAGCCACTCATCGTCGCGAGCACCTCATGGGGAAGCCCCTTCTGCTGCACGGTGGCAATCACCTGCTCGCTGAAGATGACCGTGTCGGTGAAGTCGCGACACAGCTCGTAGGTGGGCCCTCGGTCCGCGGCCATGACGATGATGCAGTAGCCCCCGGGGCTCACGAACGTCAGCAGCCTGTCGATGAACCCTCCCCAGTCGGAGAGGGGCACGTGGTACATGACGTGCGAGCACAGGACGAGCTCGTTCTTCTCGGGCGAGTGGTACTGCTCCAGGGGCTCCAGGAAGACCTTCGCCTTCTCGTGCTTGAACCGGGATATCTGGTCCCGGTTGGGCTCCAGCAGGGTCAGCGACTCGAAGTGCGGAGCCAGCCGCTCGGCGACCTTGCCCGAGCCCGCGCCCACGTCGAGCAGCGTGGGCTGCTTCGGCATCCGGGGGAGGAGCCGCTGCTCGACGACCTGCCCGATATTCTCGGGGTGCCGCGCGGTGGCTGCGAGCAGGCGGAACGCCGTGGCGTAGTCCTGCGGCGACATCGTGATTCCCATCTCGAGACTCCTCTTCCCGTGGTGACGATGGCCCCCTGAATCCCGGGGCGCTGCTCCGCCTGCGGAAGCAGATGCAACAGGGTAGCGCTGAACTGCCGGCCCGGTCAGCCCCCTGGGGCCAGGATGGAGGCCACCGGACCTTCAGCGTGCGTGCGGCGCTTCACCCGCGCCTGCGTGGACGGCATCGGCGTCCTGCACCTCTTCGCTACTCGAGGCCGGTGACGCGGCCTCTCCGGTCGAGGCACCGGAGCCGCTGCACCTCGCGCCCGGAAGGCCGATACCAGGTCCGCCCGGGGAGAGGTGCGTGGGACGCCGCGCCGGTGGAAGGGACGTTCCACCGGCGCGAGTGCCCACGTCAGCGGTAGTAGGGCGAGACGGCCGTGGAGAGGCGAGCGAGGAGTTCCTCGGTCTGCAGCCGGTCCTCGACTCCCAGCGACGGGAGCTGTGCGACGAGCGTGTCCTGCGCCTCGCGCAGGGCCACGTAGGAGGACAGGGTCTGCTGGACCTTGAGGACGTCCACCATGGTGCGTCGTGCGGTGTAGCTCCGGATGCCGTCCGTGTTGAGCAGGATGGCCTTCGCATCCGCAATCACCAGCGGCAGCAGCTCCGGTGAGTTGGGCGGATTGGCGGTGAACTGGCCACGGCTCGCCGCGGGGTCCAGGTACAGGCGCGCGAGGGTGCGCCAGGCCAGCTCATCCGCGTGGGCGGCATAGGTCGCCGGCACGTTGGCGGGAATCTGCAAGGGGGGCCGGAGCGGGGCCAGGGCCAGGGAATACGCGGCGGCCCGCGTCTGCGCATCCCCCGCGCGCACGAACTGCAGGGGGAACTTCACCTCGAAGTCGAAGCTGCGGAGCACCTGGGCCAGGGGCCTCGTGCCGCGCATCCAGCCGTCGATTCGCGCATGGAAGCGGGGGATGTAGAACTTCCGGAGCGGGTCATCGAAGCGGTCGCTGGCGTTGCAGTACGGGTCGACGCCGGTGGTGGCACAGAACGCATGGGTGGGGAGCTGGGAGGACAGCCCGTAGAGGTAGCGCACCGCCTCCACGTCATACGGTCCCGGCTCGTCCATGAGGATGGCTTCCGCGTCCTCGAGGTAGTCCATCACCGAGGACGCGGGAGGGCTCCCGGGGCTGCCGTCGTTCAGCCGCGAGGCCATGAAGTTGTGGCGCAGGCCCAGGGTGTGGCCAATCTCGTGCAGCACCACGTTGGTGAGGTACGCCTCCACCTTCTGCTTCTTGGTGAGCGACGCGGTGGCACCGGTCGGCTCCGCCAGCAGGGCCTGCATTGCCGTGTCGGCTGTGTCTTCTCGCGAGGCCCACGGCGCCAGCTCACACAGCGTATCGCCCTGCATGCCAGCCCAGGACAGGGGAAGGGGCCGGCGTGGCAGCGGGGCGAGGGCGCGCGCGGTGGCGTCATCGCTGAACAGCGAGTCCGCCCACCACACCCAGAGCGCGGGGACATAGATGTTGGCACCGCGAATCTCGCCCGTGTTGGGGTTGGTCCTCGAATCCGCGAAGGCGAAGGGGATGCTCTCGTCCGTGTCGAAGAGGAGGGTGTTCTTCTCGTCGTCCGCGAAGCTCGACGTGTCTTCGGCCACGACGGCCTCCAGCACCTTGAAGCCGAACACGGGATTCCATCCCTCGATGCCGCGCTTCACCGCGCCCACCAGGTCGTAGCCCTGGTAGCGCGGGTCGTTCTGCACCGTGAGGATGCTGGACGAGATGTGCCACCGGATGGGCTGCATGCCCGGGTGGATGTTCCACTTCCTGGCCACCTTCTCGGTCAGGCCGGTGTTGGGGATGAAGCGTGGGGCGCTCGAAAGGTAGTACTCCCGGGTCGGCATGGGGGTGGGCGTGTAGCCCGGGCCCTCCGCATACTTCCGCAGGGCGAGGGCGAGGGTGCCCGAGGTGCGGAACGGGTTGTCCTCCAGGAAGCCCGGATAGGACGCGTCGGGCGCGTCCATGTAGCCCGTGAAGACCTGCTCGAAGGAAAGGCCGTCCGCCAGGCGCCGGAAGCGCTGCGCGAAGCTCAGCTCCACCTGGAACCGGATGCCACGAGGGCCGAACGAGTCGCCCATCACCCCGAAGCGGTTGAGCCCCGCCGTCGGGTCGATGAGCACGTACTGGCCCGAGCCCCGGGCGCGGTTGAACGGGCCGTGGTCGGTGACGACGGGATAGGCCTCCACCAGCACGTCCGGGTCGAACACGTCACTCGTGGCCTTGCGGTCATCCACATCCAGGACGAAGAGCTTGCCGTTCTGCTCCTTGAAGCTCACCACCCGGGTCCCCAGGGGAACCGACGCGCCGAAGGCCACGCCTCCGGGGTGGTGCTGCTTGAGGAACGCGGACAGGAACCACTTCTGGCCCAGCTCGCTGCGCCGGATGGCCAGGTAGAAGCTGGTGCCGGAGTCCTCCACCGCGCCCTGCAGCTTCTGCTCCGCCTGCTGCTTCTGCTCCACGCTCACCGTGCGAGGCACGGCCACGAAGGCGCCTTCCAGCTCCACGGACGCGCTGGAGTCAGGCGCTTCGGGGACTTCGGGTGACGGTGTGCTCGTGGGACTGCCACAGCCCGTGCTCAGCGCCAGGGCCAGGGACGCGGCGCACCAGGCGCGCCGTGAGGCGAAGGGACTTCTCCACATGAGGGGTTCTCCGGTCGGGGATGCGCCCATCGCATCCCGCTACCGGACAAACGGAATGCGCGCCCGGGCCCCTCAGCTCCCTCTCCGGCCACGGGAATACCCCACGCCGGACAACGACTTCGCCCGTTCCCGATATGTCTTTGGCGGGAGCGCGTTGACCACCGAGGCCCTCGCGCCCGCTACTTCACCTTGCCCCCGAGCAGCACGAGGATGGCGGCGGCGGCCTGGTCGATGGCGGGCTCGCGGCCGGCGATGACGTCCGCGTAGACGAACGCCTCGCCGATGCGGACGATGACGTAGGCGAGGGTGTCCACCGGCAGGGGCGGGGTGAGGTGCCCGCGCGCCACCTGGTCCTCAATCGAGGCACGCACCAGGTCGACGTTGCGGCTCTGCACCGTGCTGCTCTTCGAGGTGAGCACCCGCAGCGCGTACTCGGGGTCGCTCTCGATGAAGCGGCGCAGCGGCGCGAAGGAGCGGACGGCCTCCATCAGCCGCTCGCTGACGCCCGCCACGTAGGCCGCGCCCCGCGCGCCACTCCGCCTCACCTCGTCGCGGGCCTTCTCCATGAAGGGCAGCTGGAAGGACCAGATGATTTCCCCGAGGAGCAGCTCACGGCTGCCCACCCAGCGGAACATCGTCGCCCGGCCCACCCCCAGCTCCTTGGCGAGCGCTCCGATGTCGATGCGCTCCCCCGCCAGCCACTTCTTCCGGGCCAGCTGGAACGCGTCCAGGGGCGTGGCCTTCGCCTTCGCCCCGCCTTCCGCCAGCTCCCGCGCCAGCCGGGTCGCCACCGGAGGCGGATTTCTCTTCCTGCCCGCGGGCTTGGGTCGAGATGACGTCATGAATCGGTAATAGCCGGCTTGACAGGAAAACTCAACGTGAGTCAGGTTGGAGAAGTGACTCACCCGGCTCGCGGCGCGCGGCTGCGAGAGAGGAGCTGACATGAGCAGCACCCACTACGCGCAGCACGGCAGTGTGGCCGTCATCCGCCTGGACAACCCGCCGGTGAATGGCCTCGGTCACGCGGTACGCAGCGGCATCGTCGAGGGGCTCCGGAAGGCGGAAGGGGACGCCGACGTCAAGGCCGTCATCCTCATCGGCTCGGAGCGCGCCTTCTCGGGCGGGGCGGACATCCGGGAGTTCAACACGCCCAGGGCGCTCGCCGAGCCCAACCTCGGCACCGTCATCCACTACGTGGAGTCGTCCTCCAAGCCGGTCATCGCCGCCATCAGCGGCGCGTGCATGGGCGGAGGCCTGGAGCTCGCGCTCGGCTGTCACTACCGCGTGGTGAAGCCCGGGGCGCAGATTGCCCTGCCCGAGGTCAAGCTGGGCCTGCTGCCCGGCGCGGGCGGCACGCAGCGGCTGCCGCGCCTCATCGGCGTGGAAGCGGCCCTCAACATGATTGTGTCCGGCGCCACGGTGCCCTCCGAGCAGCTCCAGGGCACGGCCCTCTTCGACCAGTTTGTCGAAGGAGAACTGCTCGAAGGCGCGCTCGCCTTCGCCCGCGTCGTGGTCGAGGAGGGCCGGCCGCTCAAGCGCGTGCGCGACCTCCCCGCGTCCCACCCGAAGCCCGAGGCGTTCTTCCTCTACGCCCGCACGGTCGTCGGCGCGACGTCCAGGAACTTCCCGGCGCCGCTCAAGTGCGTGGACGCGGTGGAGGCCGCCGCCACGAAGAGCTTCGGGGAGGGCCTGCGCGTGGAGCGCGAGGCCTTCGTCCACCTCATGCAGACCGCCGAGTCACGCGCCCTGCGTCACGCCTTCTTCGCCGAGCGCGCCGCCTCCAAGGTGGCCGGGGTGGCGGAGGACACGCCGGTCCGCGCCATCCAGACGGTGGGCATCATCGGCGCCGGCACCATGGGCAGCGGCATCGCCATCAACTTCCTCAACGCCGGCATCCCCGTGGTGCTCCTGGAGACGAAGCAGGAGGCACTCGACAGGGGGCTCGGCTCCATCCGCAAAATCTACGAAGGCCAGGTGGCCAAGGGGAAGCTGAAGGCCGACAAGGCCGAGCAGCGGTTCGCCCTGCTCAAGCCCACCCTGTCCTACGACGACCTCCGCCAGGTGGACCTCGTCATCGAGGCGGTGTTCGAGGAGCTGTCCGTCAAGGAGGCCGTGTTCCGCAAGCTGGACGAGGTCTGCAAGCCCGGGGCAATCCTCGCGAGCAACACCTCCACGTTGGACCTGAACCGGATTGCCGGCTTCACGCGGCGGCCCCAGGACGTGGTGGGCGCGCACTTCTTCAGCCCCGCCAACGTGATGAAGCTGCTGGAGGTCATCCGGGGCGAGAAGACGGGCAGCGACGTGCTCGCCACCGTCATGCAGCTGGCGAAGACGCTCAAGAAGACGGCCGTGGTGTCGGGCGTCTGCGATGGCTTTATCGGCAACCGGATGATTGCCATGTACCAGCGCGAGGCGCTGTTGATGCTGGAGGAGGGCGCCTCTCCGGAGCAGGTGGACGACGCCATCGAGGCGTTCGGCTTCGCCATGGGGCCGCTGAAGATGTCGGACCTGGCGGGCGGCGACATCGGCTGGGCCATCCGCAAGCGCCAGTACGCGGAGCGTCCGGACATGCGGCGCGTGCTCATCGCCGACCGGCTGTGCGAGCTGGGGCGCTTCGGCCAGAAGACCGGCTCCGGCTTCTACCGCTACGAGCCCGGCCGCCGCGACCCCCTGCATGACCCGGTGGTGGACGAGGTCATCGACACTTCTCGCAAGGCGCTGGGCGTCACGCCGCGCGCCCTGAGCGACGAGGAAATCGTCCATCGCTGCGTCTTCGCGCTGGTGAACGAGGGCGCGCGCATCCTGGAGGAGGGCATTGCCCAGCGCGCCTCGGACATCGACCTCGTCTACCTGTCGGGCTACGGCTTCCCCGTCTTTCGCGGCGGCCCGATGCTCTACGCCGACTCCGTGGGGCTGATGAACGTGGTGCGGACGATGGAGGGCTTCGCGGCCAACCCTCGCGGCCACCGTGCGTTCTGGCAGCCCGCGCCCCTGCTCGCCCGGCTCGCGGCCGAGGGCAAGACCTTCAACTGATTTTCGCGGGAGAAACCCATGAACGACGTCGCAATCGTATCGACCGCCCGCACTGCGCTGGCGAAGTCCTGGCGCGGCGGCTTCAACATGACCCACGGCGCCACGCTGTCGGGCCACGTCATCCAGCACGCCGTGCAGCGTGCGGGCGTGGACCCGGCCGAGGTGGAGGACGTCATCTTCGGCTGCGCCCTGCCCGAGGGCTCCACCGGCAATGACGTGGCGCGCATGGCCGCCATCCGCGCCGGCCTGCCGGTGAGTGTCGCTGGCGTCACCGTCAACCGCTTCTGCTCCTCGGGGCTGCAGGCCATCGCCATGGCGGCCCAGCACATCCTCGTGGATGGGGCCGGGGTGATGGTGGCTGGCGGGGTGGAGTCCATCTCCACCGTCCAGGCGAACCTCAACACGAAGTACCTCATGGAGGAGTGGCTGGTCCGGAACAAGCCCGAGCTGTACTGGACGATGCTCCAGACGGCCGAGACGGTGGCGGCCCGCTACAAGATTCCCAAGGAGGCACAGGACGAATACGGCGTGCGCAGCCAGCAGCGCGCCGCGGCGGCCCAGGCGGCGGGGAAGTTCAACGACGAGCTCGTCCCGCTCACCACCGTGATGGGCACCGCGGACAAGGCCACGGGCGCCCTGGGCACCCGCGAGGTGACGGTGGCCGCCGACGAGGGCATCCGCCCGGACACGACGCTCGCGGGGGTGACGGGCATCCGCTCCGCCGTCCCGGGTGGCGTGGTGACGGCGGGCAACGCGAGCCAGTTCTCCGACGGGGCCTCCGCCTGCGTGCTGATGGACGCGAAGCTCGCCGCCCAGCGCAACCTGAAGCCGCTGGGCTACTTCCGCGGCTTCGCGGTGGCCGGGTGCGAGCCGGACGAGATGGGCATCGGTCCCGTCGTCGCCGTGCCGAAGCTGCTCAAGCGCGCCGGGCTGAAGGTGGACGACATTGGCCTGTGGGAGCTGAACGAGGCGTTCGCCGTGCAGGTGCTCTACTGCAGGGACAGGCTGGGCATCCCCGACGAGCGGCTCAACGTGAATGGCGGCGCCATCGCCGTGGGGCACCCCTACGGCATGACGGGGGCGCGCCTGGTGGGGCATGCCCTCATCGAGGGCAGGCGCCGGGGCGTGAAGCACGTCGTTGTCACCATGTGTGTCGGCACCGGCATGGGCGCGGCCGGTCTCTTCGAGGTGGCCTGAGCATGGACCTGAACGATACCCCTGAGCAGGCCGCCTTCCGGCGCGAGGTCCGCGCGTTCCTCGCGGCCGAGCTTCCCCCGGACATCCGCCACAAGGTCCAGCACCGCCTCCGCTTCGGCAAGGAGGACACGGTCCGCTGGCAGCACATCCTCCACCGGCGCGGGTGGGGCGCGCCGGGCTGGCCGAAGGCGTTCGGCGGCACGGGCTGGAGCGCCATCGAACAGCACATCTTCGAGGAGGAGGCCTCGGACGCGGGCGCGCCCCGGCAGCTCGACTTCGGGCTGCGGATGGTGGCGCCCGTCATCATGGCCTTCGGCAACAAGGCGCAGCAGGAGCGCTTCCTGCCCCGGATTCTCAGCGGAGAGGACTGGTGGTGCCAGGGCTACTCGGAGCCGGGCGCGGGCTCGGACCTGGCCTCGCTGCGCACGCGCGCCGAGCGCAAGGGGGCGCACTACGTCGTCAATGGCCAGAAGGCCTGGACGACGCTCGGGCAGCACGCGGACTGGATTTTCTGCCTGGTGCGCACCGGCACGGAGGGGCGGCCCCAGGAGGGCATCTCCTTCCTGCTCATCGACATGAAGAGCAAGGGCATCACCGTGCGCCCCACCATCATGCTGGACGGTGAGCACGAGGTGAACGAGACGTACTTCGACGACGTCGAGGTGCCCGTCGAGAACCTCGTCGGCGAGGAGAACCGGGGCTGGACGTACGCCAAGTTCCTCCTCGGCCACGAGCGCACGGGGCTGGCCAACGTGGGCCAGTGGAAGCGGCTGCTCAAGCGGCTGGAGCAGGTGGCCCGCCGGGAGACGGCGTCGAACGGGCGCCCGCTCATCGAGGACGCGCGCTTCCGCGACAAGCTGGCGCAGCTGAAGGTGGAGCTGCTCGCGCTGGAGGTGACGCTGCTGCGCGTGCTGTCGGCGGAGGCGAAGGACGCGAAGAAGGGGCTGGGGCCGGTTGCCTCGGTGCTGAAAATCAAGGGCACCGAAATCGGCCAGGCCATCTTCGAGCTCACGATGCAGGCCTGCGGGCATGACGCCCTGGCGTACCTGCCCGAGGCGCTGGAGGCGGGCTACGCGGGCCCCCGTGTCGGAGGCGAGCACGCGGCCGCGGCGGCGGGTGACTACTTCAACATGCGCAAGCTGAGCATCTTCGGCGGCTCCAACGAGATTCAGCGCAACATCATCTCCCAGATGCTTCTGGGCCTGTGAGGCGAGCGGACATGGACTTCAGCTACACCGAGGAACAGCAGGCGCTCCAGGACTCCCTCCGCCGCTTCCTGGCGAAGGAGTACGACTTCGAGAAGCGGCGCCACATCTCCCGCTCGGCCGCGGGCTACAGCAAGGAGCACTGGGCGACGCTCGCGGAGATGGGCGTGCTCGGGCTCGGCATCCCCGAGGCCCACGGTGGGATGAATGGCGGCCCCGTGGACACCATGCTCGTCATGGAGAGCTTCGGCCGCGCCCTGGTCCTGGAGCCGTACCTGCCCACCGTGGTGCTCTGCGGCGGGCTGGTCCGCGACGTGGGCTCCGAGGCGCAGCAGGCGGCGCTCCTGCCCGGCATCGCCATGGGGGAACGGCTGATGGCCTTCGCCCACTACGAGCAGGGCAGCCGGTACGCGCTCGAGCACGTGGCCACCACGGCGAAGCGGACGGAGGACGGGTACGTGCTGAACGGGGCCAAGTCCCTGGTCCTCTCCGGCGCGCAGGCCGGCACGCTCATCGTCTCGGCGCGGACGGCCGGGGGCGCGCGCGACAGGGCGGGCGTCTCACTCTTCCTCGTGGACCGGGAGGCTCCGGGCGTGGGCCTCCACGGGTATGTGACGCAGGACAGCGGGCGGGCCGCGGAGGTGAAGCTGTCGGACGTGCGCGTGGGCCCGGACGCGCTGCTCGGAGCGGAGGGCGGCGCGCTGCCCGCCATCGAGCGCGCGGTGGACCTGGCCATCGCCGCGCTGTGCGCCGAGGCCGTGGGGGCCATGGACGCCCTCGTGGAGACGACGCGCGAGTACCTCAAGACGCGCAAGCAGTTCGGGGTGCCCATCGGCAAGTTCCAGGTGCTCCAGCACCGGATGGCGGACATGCTGATTGCCACCGAGCAGGCCCGGTCCATGGCCATTGTCGCCGCTGTGAAGGTGCAGTCCGGGGATGCCGCCGAGCGGCGGCGGATGGTGTCCGCGGCCAAGGCGCTGGTGGGGCAGTCCGCGCGCTACGTGGGGCAACAGGCCGTGCAGCTCCACGGCGGCATGGGCGTCACGGACGAGCTGAGCGCGGCCCACCTGTTCAAGCGGCTGACGGTCATCAACGCCACCTTCGGGGACGCGGACCACCACCTCGCCCAGGTGAGCGACGGGCTCCTGGAGGCCTGAGCGCCCGGCATGACTCCGCACACCCGCCCTGGACCCACGCGGGGGCCGTGACGTTGGCGCTGCGGCGGCGGTCGGATTTAACTCGGTTTAATTCAACCGGAACGGCGCTGGGCGCGACACCTGGACAGGAAGTTTCCAGTCCACGAGGCCGCCCATCATGATCAACCTTCCCCGCTTCACGCTCCCGCCTCCGCCGCCCCGCCAGGAGCCCACGCCCGCCCAGGCCGGGCCGGTGCCGCCGAAGCCGGCGGCAGCACCCCCGCCGCCGCCCAACGGCGCCGCCTCCGGGTTCGTGCCCGCCTCCACGCCCCAGGGCAAGCCCGCCCTCACCGCCGGGAGCAACCTGCATACGGAGCAGTTGGGGGACGGCAGCGCCAACTGCCTCGAGCAGGCGGTGGGGCTGGCCCGCCCGGGCGACTCCATCATCCTCATGGGCGACACCCGGGACGGTGTCGGCCACGCGCTGGTGCGCCGGCCGGACGGCTCCGTGGTGGACCCCAACCACCCGTCCGTGCGGTACGAGACGCTGGGGCAGTGGCAGGCCCTGCACCCCCAGTACGCCCAGCCCATCGCGGTGCCGGCGAGCCAGGTGCGGCAGGTCCTCTCCACGCCTCCGGGAGAGCAGCGAGAGGCGCTCATCCGGCAGCTGGGGCTGTCCGGCGTGGCGGACCGCCAGGTGGCCGACGATGAGCGCTGGGTCAGCCCCACCGGGACGGGGAACGTCAACATCCGCAACAGCCCGGGCACCACGGGCACCCAGGTCCTCGTCCAGCAGTCCGCGGGCGACGCCCTGCAGGTGCTTGGCCAGAACCCGGACGGCACCTGGCTGAACGTGCAGCTGCGGGACGGCACCCAGGGCTGGGTGTCCGCCTCGCTGGTCGGTGACATCGAGGCCCCGCCGCCGCCCCCGCCGCCCCGCTTCCCGGACTGGCTGGTGGAGGGCACCCGGCCTCCCGACCTGGACATCCCCGTCTGGAACGCCCTGCCGCGGGAGAACCGGGACCAGATCATCCAGGCCGAGCGGGAGAAGGCGGTGGCGCAGGCCTGGCCGATGCCGGACTTCGACGTCAATGGCCCTCCGCCGCCCTCCATCGACGCGCGGACGTGGCACCGCCTTCCGGCCGAGGACAAGCAGGCCGTCTTCCGCGAGCAGTGGCAGGCCGCCGTGCGTGAGCAGACGTCCCTGCTCTTCAATGGCGTGCCCGAAGGCGGCGTGGTGGCGCAGAGCCCGTTCCTCGGCGCGGACAGCTCGCTGGGCCGGGGCCAGGTGGACCAGTGGAGCCGGTACGCCGTGCAGGAGGGCTCCGCCGCGCAGTACTTCAACCTGGAGAAGGTCTTCGGCGAAGGCTGGCGGCAGACCCACTACAACCTGTGCGGTCCGCTAGCGGTGGGCGCCTCGCTGGGCCTGACGCCCCAGCAGGCCCTCACCCTCTTCAAGGGCTCGGATGGCGTGCTGAGCGAGAGCGTGCTCAACGGCGGTGGGACGACCGCGGGCGGCAGCCTGATGAAGATGTACGGGGCCGCGGGCTGGACATCCGAGTACGTGGCGGGCGCGATGACCCAGCCCGAGGACATGGCGCGGCTCATCGCCGAGGGCAAGCAGCTCATCGCGGTGGTGAACATCGACACGAAGGGCGCGGACGGCATGCTGCGCGACTTCGACGACAGCACGAAGCAGGTGGCCCACTGGGTGAACGTGCGCGCGGTGGAGGAGGACGCCCAGGGAAACTGGATGGTGCGCGTCTACAACCCCTTCGAGAACCGCGAGGAGGTCTACTCCTGGGAGGACTTCGAGGCCTCGTGGAACAAGACCGGGGGCACGGATGCGGAGGGCAACCCCTGGACCAACCGGCCCTACGGGATGGTCGTCGCCACGCCCCCTCCGGAGGAGGGCAGGGCGTAACCCGTCGAAGTCGCGGGGGACCCCACCGGTATGTGCCCGGGTTTCCTCGGGATTCTCCGGGGCTCGGATGAATTCCAAGAGCCTGGGAAATTCAGACGCAACTCCGTGGCGGCTGTCGCGACAATGGGTCCACAAGCTCTTCACGGGACCCCCGCCCATGTCCAACTACCGCATCCGCCCCGGCGACACCCTCTCTGGCCTCGCCGCGCGCTTCAAGACCACCGTCAAGGAGCTGGCGCGCGCCAACAAGATTGCCAACCCGAACCTCATCTACGCGGGCAAGACGCTGCGCGTCCCCGGCAAGGGCGACACCTTCGAGCCCGCCAAGGCGGGCGGCACGAAGGGCTCCGGCGGGACGAAGGGTTCCGGCGGCACGAAGGGCCCTGGCTCCAGCAATGGCGGCGGGCAGGTCAATGGAAGCAGCGGCGCCGGGAAGCCGGGCAGCGCGACGCCCGCGATGCAGCGGCTGGCGAACGCGGGCCGCGCGGCGGCGCTGGGCATGGGCGGCTACAACAGCCAGGGCCTCTGCGCCACGGGCGTGAGCCGCGCCATCCAGAACGCCTTCGGCTTCAAGGTCTGGGGCAACGGCAACCAGATCGACAACAACCTGCCGAAGGACAAGTTCAAGCAGGTCAACATGTCGCTGGAGGAGGCGCTGAAGATTCCGGGCCTCGTCCTGACCTGGGAGAAGACGTCGTCGCGCCTGGGCAGCATCTACGGCCACACCGCCATCACCACCGGTGACGGCCGCTCGTCCGTGAGCGACTTCATCGAGCGCAACACGCTCGGCGCTGGCGGCCGCTCCGGCTTCAAGGTCTTCATGCCCACGGTGTAGCTCCCGGCCTCTTGCCGGAGCACCGTCGCCCCCGGGGCTGTCGACCGGGGGCGTTGTCGTGTCCGCATCCCGAGGCCGCTGTCGCGGGCGTGACGCCCCGGCGCCTCCAGCCCGGTACGAATCCCTGAGATGGCCGCCGGGGGAGGACCCTCCTGACGCTTGAGCCTGAACTCCCTCAGCTCGCGTTGCTTGCGAAGGTCCCATGAACCTCAAGGTCGCAGTCCCGGTGGTGGTCTGCCTCTGCCTGTTCGGCTGTGGAGGCGTCGAAGCACAGGCCCCGGAGCCATCAGGGGGCGCGGAGCCGGGGGAGGCCCTCGGGAGCGACACCGCCGCGCTCGGCTGGGCGAACGGCGCCATCGGGAAGCTGCGAAACAAGGCGAAGTACCCGACCGACCGCGACATGCGGCTGTGTCTGGACTTCGAAGGCTCGCCCGCGGGCGCGGGGGCGCTCGCGCAGCTCTACAAGTGCGAGGGCACGAATACGGACGGCGACTTCAAGCTCATCGCCACCGTCGCCCCCTACTACAAGCTGCAGGCGCGTCCCGGCGACGGGTCCAACCTCTGCCTGGGCTTCGCCAGCTTCGCCTCGGGACAGGACGGCAAGCTGCAGGCCTGCTCCGCGTCGACGGTCGGCGAGTTCGAGCCGTTCAATCCGGTGACGACGGACAACGCCGGGTACGTGCAGCTGCGGCTGAGGCAGAACCGCGCCCTGTGCCTCGATGTCGTGGGGACGCCCGGCACCTACAACGACTACGCGCAGCTGTACGCGTGTGGCTCCACGCATGTGGACGGGCACTGGCGCTTCGTTTCCCGCTCCACGGCCGATGCCTGCACGAAGGGGGCGAGGGCGTATGACCCGTATGTGAGGAAGGCCGTCACGCTTCCTTCTCCCGCGCGCACGCCGAACGAGCAGGTGCCGCTGGTGGCCTTCGACGTCCAGGGGCATCGGGGCGCACGCTACAAGCGCCCGGAGAACTCGATGGCGGCCTTCGAGTACGCGCTCGCGCAGGGCGCCACGACGTTGGAGCTGGACCTCATCGAGAGCGCCGACGGCGTGCTGGTCGTTTCCCACGACAACGACATCCGCGCGCAGTGCGACCCCTACAAGGGGTGGGTGGGGACGACGCCCGCGGGGCACCCCCTCATTACCTCGATGACGTACAGCACCCTCTTCGACAGCTATGACTGTGGGTACAGCGTGGACGGCGACTTCCCCAGGCAGGAGAGCGTCTGTGGCGAGAAGCTCCCGCGCCTGGAGAACGTCATCGAGTTCGCCGAAGCGTGGATGGACACCCATGCGCACCCCAAGGGGCTCACTGAAATCAATTACAACATCGAGCTGAAGGCGAAGCGGCCCTCGGGGGCGTGGAGCGCCATGGCTCGGACGATGCACGACATCGTGGTCGCCTATGGCGTGCAGTACCGCACCACGGCGCAGACGTTCGATGCGAATGCGCTCACCGCGGCCCAGGCGTACCCGGATTGGACTCCGGCGCAGCTGAGCAGCTCCTGGAATGGGACCAGCGCGGCCAGGGTCTATTCCTATGAGGACTCGGTCTGGACGACGACGCCAGGGCATGTCGACGATGCGCACAACCGCGGCAAGCTCGTGATGCCCTGGACCACGAACAGCGCCGCCGACGTCCAGGCGCTGTACGACCTGGGCGTGGACGGCGTCATCACCGACAACCCCGCGGCGCTGGACCAGTTCGCGCGCGTGTGTGCCAGGCCGGCCAGCCTTCCCCGCAACGTGTTCGGCAAGCTGAAGAGCCAGGCGCGCGAAGGCCTCTGCCTCGACTTCTCGGGGCGCCCGGGCCTGTCGGGGGCGCTGGGGCAGACCTGGGCGTGCCACGACACCGACTCGGATGGCGACGTCCGGGTGCTGGATGCCAGCACCGGGAAGGTCAAGCTGCAGAGCCGCTCAGGCAGCCTCTACCTGCGCATCGACCCGCAGACGACCGTCCTGTACAGCAATGCGCACCTGGCCCCCTCCACGCAGGGCGTGCTGGACGAGTTCACCGTGGTGCCCGTGGACACCCGGCGGAACCCCTCGACGGCGCGGAGCGTGTACTTCCAGCTGCGCTCCACCGCCACGGACACGGGCTGCGCCGGAGGGCTCGTGTGCCTGGGCGCGAAGAACGGTCCCGAGTCCGGGCCGAACGAGACGGTGGAGCTGCGCTGCTGTAGCAAGGACAGCAACATGCTCTGGGCCTTCTGCCCGGGCTTGTGAGCGGCGGACGTCGCAGCTGGGGGAACCCGGAGCGTTCAATGCACGACCCGGACTCGTCAGGCAGGCGGCCGAGAGGCCTGCCTGCTCGATTGCTCCCTCCTGTCGGGGACTACACGAGCTGAGGGCTCCCTGCTTGATTCCTGGCCCGGTTGGGCCTACAGAAACCCAGCAGAAAGAGAAACCCCAGCAGTCGTATCCGTCAGTGTGCGTCCGTGTGGTTTCAGCGGCCGCACCTCTTCTCCCCCGAAAGCGGGAGGACCGGCGCCTGTGAGAGATCTATTTACCGAGGACGCCGAACGCGTCCTTCGAAATCTGGCCTCCAGCCCTGGGGTGAACACCCTGAAGGGGTTGGTTCACCTGTACTGCCAGTGCACGGCCGTCCTCCAGTACCTGCACGAGAAGCGCCCTGCCGTGCGATTGGCGGTGGAGCCTCGGACGGTGTTCCTCCGCAGCGGAGATGTGCTGCCGGCCCTCCAGAAGCTGCAGGGGAACACCGACATCGAGCTCCATGGATTCCTGGACCATGCGGTCCAGAGCCTGGCCTTCAGAATCTCGCTCTGGGGAGCCGGAGTCAGGCTGCCCCCCCACGTGGACCTGGAGCCGATCCACGACGGCGACACGCAGGCCGTCTTCGGTCGTGTCTTCTGCTGGTTGCAGCCCCACTCCTTCTGGGCGGAGTTGCAGGACAGGCGCCGTCGGGGGTGCGAGAGCCCGCCGCTGCTCTACCCGCCGGAGCCGATGCAGCGGGTGCTCGAGGGGATCGCTTTATATCAACCCCGCTCGCACCGGCGGTACGTCCCTTCGCGCCAGCCGTTCAATGCGCTGTGCGAGGCGCTCGGGTACCTCCTCACCACGGGGCACTTGAAGTTCGGGCTCTTCCCCATGCAGGGGAAGTTCAGGCCGTTGTTCGAGCTCATCCAGGGTGGCCGACGCTTCGTGGTCGACCGCGGCACGCCCATGCGGGAGAAGGAGGCGCTTGCCGAGCACGTGGATGGGCTCGTCCGCGAATGCGGGGTCCACAAGGTCCACCTCGGCGTGCTCCCGGAGATGATGGTACCTCCGGAGCTGCGCGGCGTGGTGAGCCGAGCGCTCCAACAGCACCGTCCTCGCGAGCTGCTGGGCCTCTTCGCCGGCAGTGGACACGACTGGGCCGGACGCTCGGAAGGCCTTCCCGTGAACCAGGGTGAGCTCCTGGACTCCTCCGGACGTGTGTGGATGGTGCAGCAGAAGGGGGGGCTCTTCCGCGTCACTCGGGCGCAAGTGCTTGGCAGCCCGGGAGACTTCTCCCATCTGCCCGCGCAGCTCCCCCAGGAAATCCACGAGGGCATCATTCCCGCGACGGAGTCCTCGTTCCTGTGCACCAGCATCGGCCGCATCGCCTGGGTGATCTGCGCGGACGTGCTGGACCCTGTCTACCGTCAACGGATCCTGGACCTGCGTCCCGACTTCGTCTTCATCAGCGCGATGTCGAGAAAGACTGAGGAGTTCCGCAACTTCGCGGAGCAGCTCCTCCGTCAGGGCGGCTCCACCTTCTTCGTCAACGCGGGGAGCATGCTCCCGGGTGATGCGTCTGCGGACCTCGCTTTCGCTTTCCTGGCGCTCCCCGAGCTTCCTGGCGGGAACCTGCCGACGCGGTTCCGCTGGAGCAACGGCGAGAAGCACATCCGCTACTACCGTCCGAGCAAGAACGACTGGCCCTTCATGGAAGCTCGGCAGCAGGGGGCCTGGCTCACCCAGAATGGCGCAATGGTTGTCGACGTCGGCGTGCACTGGACGCCGGGCCCGCCATGAGCCGCCCTCCGAGCGAGCAGCCGCCTGTCTCCCAGCCTGATACGGATGCCGGCTTGCGGGAGAGTCTACATCATTCTAGGCTAGAGAAAGAGAATAGAAAGGATAAGGACATGGAGCACGTCCATTCCGCACAGCCTTCGGAAGATCTCTCGACCCTGGTCGAGCAGCTCCGAGGGGCGTTGGCGCTCATGGAGCAGGGTGACAGCGCAGACCCGCACGGGTACCGGATGTATCTCTGGGAGCTGCTCTCCGGGGCCTGGGGCCGTGTCGCGCGTGGCGACCTCCAATACATTCGCGTCGTGTTGGGCTCGCTGGCCCCATTGCTGGGCTTTGCCGAACGGCATCTGCCGCCCGCGGGGACACCCACCCAGGAGGCGGCGCTCGACATTCATTGCTTCTGGCAGATGTTGAAGCTTGGCGAGCGTGTCATGGCGCGAGTCTCGACGGAGGTCGAGCTCGACAATCGGGAGCGCTCCCCGACTCAGCGTGAGATCCTTCGCGTCTTCCTACTGAACCCGCGCTACATGCGGCGAAGTGAGGTCCACGAGGCAATGAATTCCGAACTCAGGCCCAGCGCGGTCCGAGTCGGACAAATCCTTGAGGAACTCTACTCACAGAAACTTCTCTTGCGCCGTACGCTTCCAGCACGTGGAAACGCGGAGACAGGTTTCTACTCCCTGTCTCCTCTGGGAGAGTCGCTCTGCCAGAAGTTAGGGATTGGGGCCGCGAACGACTCCCAGCCCAGCCATGGAAACGAACTTCCTCACCTGAGCCTGCGGGTAGAGCGCAAGCTCGCGCAGCAGGAACTCCTGGAAGCAGCATTGAATGGACAGGGCGAGCAACGAGCGGAGCATCGCCCGAGGTGGCATTTATTCGCGGCTGTGCTGCGAGTGGCCTCGTGTCTGTCCGAGCAGCAAAGTTGGTCTGTTGGCGACGTTTATGCTTCGCGTCTCTTAAAGAGATTCCCTTTTGGTCAATCAGACCCTGAAGGCGATCAGGCGGTGTTTCATGCTCTTGCGCCAGAGTGGCCAATGGAGGACTTGGTTGGGAGAGATCTGACAAGGTTTCTAATCAATTACACGGATGACTCGAACCACCATGAGATGGCGTCGACGCTGACATCCATCGGAGACAAGCTGGAGCCCCGATCCTGGATGGCTATGCTCTGGGTCCCTTGCGCGGTAACGATCGCGGGAACACTGCCGTTCTCGCGCAAGGAGGCTGTCATGCGCGAGCGGATACTCGATCGAGTCGCAGCACTCTTGACCCAATGGGAGGAGCCCTTTGCTCTCCACTGGAGAGGAAGAGCAGCTCTGGTCGCGGGGCACCCAGGAGACGGGCCCGGGCCATCATGGGAACGGCTCATCAATACCAAGATGCAAAGCAGCGCTACACCTTCAAGATTGGCCAGGAAGATTCTAGAAACAAATATCGAAATAAAGTCCGAAACTCGTTCCTGCCTTGCGCTTCTGGAGTTTGAACGTGCACTCGGGCATCAGTTGGATACATGGGTCAGGGATGCGTTCAAGAATGTTCCTCCATCCGCCGGACACGGAGCCTCGACTGAGTTCGTGGATTGGGTGTGGGAGAATCGAGAGCCTGTGCATCAACTCGTCCAATCGCGGTTGCGCACCAGTCACGACAACAGAATCGCACGGGCCGCGAACCAGCTCGCCATGGAGTTGACGCATGTAGAAGAGCATTGGTCGACGTTGAGTGAGGGGTTCCGGCACTTGACGATGAGATACCTCACCCACTGCCAATGGCTCCTTTCTCGAGTCAATGAGCTGCACAGCTCGCCACTCCTTCGAACTCCCGAACTTGCTACTGAGTTCAGGCGGTTCGTCGTCTCGCGAGAGAAGCAAGGTGAGGAACAGGAGTTTCAATGGTTGAAGCGGGCGGTCAGAAACAACCTGTGGCCCAATAGCCTGGTCATTCTTGAGACATGTGCGGGTCCTGGAAACAGTCAGGAGCTCATTCCGCCGCTACCCGAGAAGAGATATAGGCAGCGAAGCTGAACTGCTTCCCGGACGGTTTCAGGCGCAGTCCGGGAGCGATCGGCTCTTCGGGCGCGGTTTCCGGCCTTGCCCTCATCGGAGATGCCAGGGCGGGAACTCCGCTCTTCCGATGCTTGCTCAAGCGCTCCTTGGAAGCGCGAACGACAGATGTCCGTCGCGCAGGGGAGCTTCGGTTTTCGGAGCTTGCCGCGCCTGCCCGCCCTCCCTCCGGGGCTCCTCGTGCCGTTCCTCCCCTGGGAAGGGCGGGTGCCCTGGCGTTGCACCCGGGTGTCCCGTTGGGCACACCGCGTTCCCCATTTCCCGCGCGGCTGTTCGCCGGTGGACCTGCTGGGGGTGTTTCCCTCCAGGCACGCGGGGTGCACCCGGCGTGAGGACACCTGGAGGTGAGCATGTCATTGAAGTGCGCGGGGAGCGCGGCGGGCCTGGGCCTGCTGCTGCTGGCAGGGACGGGATGTGGGCCGGAGGCGGAGGTGATGGAGGACCCGGACGCGCTGGAGCTCGCGGACGAGGAGGTGGCACCGGCGCCCGCGCAGCAGGCCTTCACGCTGCAACCGGGCCGGACGAACTACGCCATCGCCAGTGCGGACGCGCGTGTCGACCTGGACACGCCGGACACGAACTACGGCGACACCACACGCCTGCGCGTGGATGGCTCACCCGCGTCCGAGTCCTACCTGCGCTTCGACTTCGTGGGGCTGGGCGCCCCGGTGAACAACGCGAAGCTGCGCCTGTATGCGACCTCGGGCTCCTCGGGCACGCCGTGGGCGTGGCCCGTCATCAATGACTGGACCGAGTCCACCATCACCTGGAACAACCGCCCCATCTTTCCCGCCACGCCGCTGCTCACCACCACGCTGCCGGTGGAGGACGAGTCGTGGGTGGAGCTGGATGCCACGCAGGTGGTGCAGGGCGACGGCAGCTACAGCTTCGCGGTGAGCACGGGCTCGAATGACGGCGTGTCCTTCGTGTCCCGCAACAGCAGCTTGTCCACGCTGCATCCGGTGCTCTTCGTCAACACGGAGCCCTCCGACTGTACCCCTGGCACCGTGGTGGAGAGCTACGAGGTGAACCACCCGGACCGGGTCTTCTACGTGTCCGCCGCCTCTCCTGACTCGCGCCTGTCGCGCAAGACGTCGCTGTGGGTGGACGCGGACGTGGCGCGCGAGAGCTTCCTCAGCTTCCTGGTGGACCTGCGCGGCCGCGAGCTCAAGCGCGCGGTGCTGGCGTTGAACTCGCGCGACGACGGCACCACCGAGGGCCCCACCCTGCACCGCGTCGTGGAAGGCACCTGGGGCCCGGGCAGCCGCACCTGGAATTCGCGCCCGCAGGTCGACCCCACGCCCGTGGCGACCCTGGGCGCCGTGCCGCCCTTCTCGTCCGTGCGGCTGGACGTGACGGAGCTGGTTCGCAGCGGACGCGGGACGCTGGGGGGCAATGGCACCGGCTTCCGGCTGGAGCTCGCGCTGCGCAGCAGCTCCTCGGACGGACTGGAGCTCTACTCGCCCTACGGCGCGTCGGATGCGGTGTGGCCCCGGCTGGCGCTGTACTTCGACCGGCCCTGCCCGGAGTGAGCCGGGGCCGAGGCTAGTCCGGGACGCCCGCCGAGCGCCCCCAGCGCCGCTTGAAGGTGCGGCGGTGCTCGGCCCACCAGTCGCGCCACTCCTGGACGGCGCGCTCCCGTTCCGCCCGCGGACCCGCGGGCTGGAAGTGGAGTCAGGTGGAGGTGGCGTCCCTCAGCACCATCTCCGCGAGGAACCGCGTGCGCAGGTCCTCGCTCTCCAGCAGGTCGATGAGCTGGGGAATGGTGTGCCGCGCCATCGCCTCGCGCTCGCAGGCAAAGGTCCGGGGCTCGGAGGCGTGGTGGTGGCCGGGGTCCATGGCCTTGTTCTTCGTCCTCCGGCGCCGGGCGGCAAGCCCCCGGCCTCGCGGCGTCGCCCGGCGCCCTGGAAGGGGAGGGGAGGAGCGCCCTCGCGAGGGCCGCGCAGTGCCAACCTCTGCTTAACAGCCCATCCACAGACAACGCGTGGTTCGCCGTCAACGCCAGGCGCATGGTTGCGCTGCAAGTGCGAACCATCGGGTCGGCCAGCAAAGGCGTCCCCGAGGGCCAGAACCCTTTTGAGGACATGAAGTCATGACTGACAGCCCCATGATGATGAAGCGACTCCCCTCGACCCGCCGACGCCCGCTGCTCTGGGGCCTTCTGCTCGGCTCATTCTCCGCACTGGGCTGCGCGTCGGCCCCGGCATCGGCGGCGCGTCCAACGCCGGGCCTCGCGTCCGGGGACACGGCCCACGGTGCAGACAACTTCTACACGAGCGACAGGGTCACCGTTCAGAGGGTCGTCTTCCAGAATCAATACAAGATGAACGTGGTCGGGAGCCTGTTCGTCCCCAAGGACCTGAATCGCGGCGCGAAGACTCCGGCCATCGTCGTCGGACATCCCATGGGCGCGGTCAAGGAGCAGAGCGCGAATCTGTACGCCACGAAGATGGCCGAGCAGGGCTTCGTCACCCTGTCCCTGGACCTGTCTTTCTGGGGCGAGAGTGAAGGCCAGGCGCGCAACACTGTTGCGCCGGACATCTATGCTGAGGACTTCAGCGCCGCGGTGGACTTCCTGCGCACCCAGCCGTTTGTCGACAGGGAGCGGATTGGCGCCATCGGCATTTGCGGCAGCGGGAGCTTCGTCATCAGTGCGGCGAAGATCGACCCGCGAATGAAGGCCATCGCAACCGTCAGCATGTACGACATGGGCGCTGCCAGCCGCAACGGGCTCAGGCAGTCGGTGACCCTCGAGCAGCGAAAGAAGTTCATCGAGGAGGCAGCGCTGCAGCGGGACGTGGAGTTCGCGGGAGGGGAGCCCCGGTATACGGGCGGCACGCCCGAAGCGCTGACCGACCAGTCCACTGTGATTGATCGCGAGTTCTACGACTTCTACCGCACGGCGCGCGGGCATCGCTCGAACACCACGACGCACCCGACGCTCAGCAGCAACACGAAGTTCATGAACTTCTACCCGTTCACGGACATCGAGACGATCTCTCCCCGCCCGATGCTCTTCATCGCGGGTGAGAACGCGCACTCCCGAGAGTTCAGCGACGAGGCCTACCGGCTTGCCGGTGAGCCCAAGGAGCTGGTCATCGTGCCCGGCGCGGGTCACGTGGACCTCTACGACCGCGTCAACCTCATCCCCTTCGACACGTTGACCACGTTCTTCCGGAGCACGCTGTAGCAACGTGGCGGAGCAACAGGTCAGGCCGCGGATGTTTAAATCCGCGGCCTTTTCTATTTCGCCAGCTCGACCTTCACCTCGATGGGGCCGGCCGCACGCAGGGCCTCGACATCGCCATCGAGCTTGCCGAGCTTGATGAGCCCGCTCGAGTAGTCGAAGTCCTTGTAGTAGATGGCCAGGTTCCCCCAGGGGGCGTAGTAGGCGATGTCGCCGACCGAAGGAGTGGCGCCCGAAGGGGCCCCCTTCGTGGACAGGCGCCTGGGCAGGTCGCTGACCTTCTCGGTGGACGCGTAGTCCTTCAGGGTCAACGTCATGGGCAGCAAGGCAGCGAAGTCACGCGCCGTCGCGTTGTCGAGCAGCGTGGCCGTCAGGACCTTCGCTCCGGCCGTCAGTCGAATCTTCATGGGCTTCTCCTCGGCGCGTACCTGCTGCTGCGCCAGGGTGGGGGGCGCCAGGAGCGCAAGGGCGAGGAACGCGAAGGTGGCTGACATGAATTTGGGCGTCTCAAGGGCGGGCGGTGTATTGCGCATCCGTCACCTTCTCCAGCCACTCGACGACCTTGCCGTCCTGGGCCTCCTGGATGGCCACGTGGGTCATCGCGGTGGTGGGAGCCGCGCCGTGCCAATGCTTCTGACCGGCCGGAATCTGGACGACGTCACCCGGGCGAATCTCCTCCACGCTGCCGCCCCACAGTTGCACCCGGCCCACTCCCGCCGTCACGACGAGCGTCTGCCCGAGCGGGTGGGTGTGCCAGGCGGTGCGTGCGCCGGGCTCGAAGGTGACGCTCGCGCCCGAGGCGCGCGCAGGCGCCTTCGCCGAGAAGAGCGGGTCTATCCGCACGGCGCCGGTGAACCAGTCGGCGGGGCCCTTGTCCGAAGGCTGGCTTCCCGCGCGCGTGAGGTGCGGCACCGAAGCCTTGCCGCGCGCGGTGGATGCAGCAGGCCCCGCATCAGCGCTCGTGGCACTGGCGGCTGGCGGGGCGAGGGCACCGAAGAACGGCAGGGAGAGGAGTGCGGCGGTGAGTCGGGTCATGGGTTGCCTCGTTGTGGACTTGGGAAGGGGAGCAGCCCGTCCGCGCCTCGCCGGCCGCCGGAGCGACGCAGCGGGGCCTCCCTGGCGACGAGGAACCCCAACGGGATGAAGTAGAGCGCGGCGATGACGGTTCCGACGACCACGGGGCCCGTCGCACCCAGGGAGGTCTCGAGCGCGAGGCCGGCAATCCCCGAGCCGATGGCCGTCCCCAGGTTGAAGGAGGACGTGGTGAGCGCGGAGGTGAGCGTCGGCGCCTGACCGGCGAACTGGACGGCCATCGAGATGAGGATGGGATTCGTGGACATGCCGAACAGGCCGAGGAGCGCCACGAGCACCACCGTGACGACCGGCTGGTGCGACAAGACGCAGAGCGCGGCGAGCACCAGGAAGGTCATCGCCGCCGAGGTGAACAGGACGGTGTAGGGCCGGTGAGAGCCGAAGTGGCCGCCCAGGTAGGAGCCCACGAGCGCACCCAGGCCGTAGGCGACGAGCACGAAGGGGACCATGGCGCTGGACAGGCCCGCGTTCCCCGTCAGCAGCGGGGAGATGAAGCTGTACGCGGCGAGCGACGAGCCGCACACAATCGCGCAGCTGGCGAGCACCAGCCAGACTCGCACGTCCCGCAGGCCGGCAAGCTCCGCACGCACGGAGGGGTGCGGGCGATTCGCGTCGTCGGGGGCCACCATGCGGTGGACGATGAGGGCGCCGACGGCCGCCAGCAGGGCAAGCGTCCAGAACGGACCGCGCCATCCCATGGCCTGGCCCGCGAACGCGCCGAGCGGGACGCCGAGCACGACGGCGAGCATCCCTCCGGCCTGCACGATGCCCATGGCGCGCACGCTCGCCCTGCCGCCGGCGGCATGCGCCGCGACGACGGCGGCGACCGACCAGAACGCACCGGTGGCGAGGGCCGTGACGAAGCGTGCACCCAGCAGGAGCGCGAAGTTCGAGCTCGCGGCGAGGACGATATGACCGAGGGCGAAGACCGCGAGCGCGAGACTCAGTGTGACCCGTCGCGACAGCCGCAGTGTCACGATGGCCATGAGCGGGGCGCCGACAATCATGCCGATGGCGAAGACCGTAATCAGCAGCCCGGCGTCGGCGACCGAGACTCCCAGGTCGCGCGCGACTTCGGGCAACAGGCCCGCGACGATGAACTCGGTCGTCCCCATGAGGAACGTGCCGGCGGCCAGGAGGTAGGTGACGAAGGGAAGCCCGGACTTTTCCGGACGGGGTCGAGTCTGGGTAGCCATGACGGAAGCGAGTGACTTTCTTTCGGCGAGGGTGGGGGGCCGAGAGGCCCGTTCGGCACTGACGACACCCCCTAGAGGTACGCCGCCGCCAGGCACGGGACTACGGCGAGGATGTGAGCGCCCTCGTAAGCAGCGCTTGATAATGCGGGGGAATGGGGGCACCGAATGCCTCAACCCGCAGCAGGGGGAGGCGCACGGGCCGCCAAGGAGGGATTGATTGTGGGACGCCGCTTCCCCTTACATCGCGACTCCCCACCAGGCTGCGTTTGGCAGGAACCCAGGCCATGAAGACGGTCCTCTTCTCGCAGCTCCACGTGTTTCTCGTCGTGGCACGCCTCCAGAGCTTCCGTGGCGCGGCGCGCGAGCTCGGCGTTTCCTCCGCCGCGGTGAGCCAGTCGGTGCAACAGCTCGAGAAGCAGCTGGGCGTCGTGCTGCTCAACCGCACCACCCGCAGCGTGGCCGTGACAGACGCCGGGCGGCGGCTCGTGGAGGAGGCCGGCCCGGGCCTGGCCCAGGCGTCCTCCGCGCTCCAGGGGGTGTCGGCACAGCCTGGCGAAGTCGTCGGACGGCTGAGGCTGTCCGTCCCGAGGTCCGCCGTTTCCCTCCTCATCGCACCCGTGCTGCCCGGGTTCCGCGCACGCCACCCCCGGGTGGAGGTGGATGTCGTCGTCGAGGACCGCCTCGTCGACATCGTCGCGGAGGGCTTCGACGCGGGCGTGCGCCTGAGCGAAACCATCGAGCGTGACATGGTGCAGGTGCGGCTGACGGACGCCTTCCGCTTCATCGTCGTGGCCGCACCGGGTTACCTCGAGCGCCACGGCACGCCCGAGCGCCCCGAGGACCTGCTGAACCACGAGTGCATCAACCTGCGCTCCCAGACCACCGGCAGCCCGTACGCCTGGGAGCTGGAGCGCGGGCGAAAGACGTGGCGCGTCCCGGCACGCGGCAGCGTCACCACGAATGACGAGCTGACCAGCGCCAGGCTGGCGGCCGAGGGGCTGGGGCTGGCGTACGTCTTCGAGCCGGTGGTGCGGGAAGAGCTGCGCACCGGTCGCCTCGTCCCGGTGCTGGAGGCGTATGCGCCCACCGTGCCCGGCCTCTTCCTCTACTTCCCCAGCCGCGCACAGCGCTCGGGGCCCTTGCGCCTGTTCATCGAGACGGCCAAGGAGCTTGCCACGAGGGCGGGCTGAAGGCGGCGCACCTCCCGTGAACACGGTGGCGGACGGGGGCCGGCCCCGGGCAGCCCACCCCCTGTCCGTGGTTGAATGCCCCCGAATGGACTCTTCCGAGGCCCGCCGTGGCCCGCTCCAGGCCTTGCGTTGGTGGGTGTCGCTGCTGCCTTGCGTGTTGGCGGCCTGTGCCACCACCTCCTCCACGGGCGTGGAGGCGCCCCCCGACCTCGCGACACTCTGTGACACCGGCCACCTGGGCGCGTGCGAGGCATGGGGCCACCAGCTCCTCGCGGAGGGGCGGAGGGAGGAAGCCGCTGCGGCCCACGGCCGGGCCTGCCAGCAGGGCGACACGATGGCCTGCCTGACCGAGGGCCGGCTGCGGATGGAGCACGGCGACCTGGACGGCGCCGAGCCGCCCCTGCGCAAGTCCTACAACGCCAACATGCCGGAGGGCGCCCAGGCCCTGGCGGACCTCCAGGCGGCGCGAGGCGACGCGGTGGGCGAGGCTCGCCTGCGCTACGAGGCGCTCTCCATCGACAAGTCCGTGGTGGAGCTCGTCCTGGGGTACCGCTTCGGGATGACGGGCGGAAGTGGGGCGGCGGTGGATGTGAACGTGCAGCCCATGGCGTTCCTCGCGCGGCGCCTCAACGTGGGGGTGAATGTGGCGGCGATGACCGCGCGCTCGTCGCGGGTGGAGCTGAACGGGTACGTCGGCTACCAGCACTTCGTGTCGGACTGGGCGGCGCCCTACGCGCGGGTGCTCGCGGGCACCCTGCTGGACTCCAGACGCGCTCGGCTCAATGTCGGCCTGGAAGCGGGGATGAAGCTCTTCTCCGGCCCGCTGGGACACCTGGGCGTCGGCTTCGGCGCCTCGCGGGCGGGCGCCACGTACATGACGATGGAGCTGGGCCTCGACTGGATTGTGGCCCTGGCGATTCTCTCGCAGATTCGCTGAGCGCGGGTCGACGAGGGGACGGGCCTGGCACAGCGAGGCAGGTCACTCCGGCGCGTACGCGTGCGGTGGGCTGTCGATGCTCCTCGCGAAGGCGGGGGCTCTTGCCCTGGCCGTGCCGGCGTTCCAGGCTCGCACGCATGGCTCCGCCTCCCTCTCCATGCTCCTCCTTGCTCCGGCCGTTCGCACGCGTGGGGAGCCGGGAGGCACTGTCGGCCCTGCTGCTGCTCGCGATGGCCGGCTGCGCGCCCAGGCTCAAGCTGTCGAACGGGTTGCTGAGGGCGGATGCGGGCCGGACCACGGTGGTCTACCAGCAGGGCGGCGACCTGGTGCGAAGACAGGGGAAGGTGGAGCAGCGCATCCCGCTGGCGCGCTTCGGCTGCCTCCCGGAGAAGGGCCTCTCCTCTTCAGAGGTCTTCGAGCTCTTCGCCCAGGGGAAGCGGGCCGTCGTGTTCTCGAAGCGCAGCAACATGGACGGCGTCGACCTGTTCGGCCATGCGGGTCGGAGCGTCTCCGCATCATGCGTCATCGACTTCGAGCGTCAGGAGGGGACACCCCTGAAGGGCCGGGTGCCGCCTGACGGCTACCTGCTGAGTGCCCGGCGCGGCGGCGTGCGCGTCCACGCGGGCGCCACCACCGGGAGGCTCTATGCATGGCCGGACTTCCCTGCGTTCGACACCCTGGAGGTCATCGACCTGGCTGCGGGCCGGCAGGTCACCATGCCCCTGCCCGTGGAGCGCGAGAAGTGTGACGTCGTGGAGACTGGCACGGAGCTGCTCGTCGCCTGCGTGAAGGACCCCGATGACCAGGGAGGTGGACAGGTGGTGCTCGCCCGGTACGGCCTGGAGGCGTGGCCCCCTGACGAGCGCGGTCGCTCCACGATGAACCTTGCTCCGGGCCGGGACATCGAGTCCGTGTCGTTCTTCCCCGACGGGCGACATCTTCGCTGCATCGACCCGGAGACGACGCAGGACGGACAGCCGGACGACCTGCTGGACATCCGGGACGTGGCCACGGGCAAGGCGGCGGGCTTCTTCACGGGCCTGAGCTGGGTGGGCGCCGCCATCGTGGAGCCCACCGCGGATGGCGCGGGCTTCCTGCTGGCCGAGCGGGTGACTCCGGAGAAGGGCGGCTCGGACGTCGGGCGTGTCCGGCACTACGGCTTCGATGGCTCGCTGCGCGGGACGTGGGCGCTGAAGGAGCCGCCCCAAGCGGTCGTCGCCCCGGCGGACGGCAAGGGCTTCTGGGTCGGGTTCCACAGCGAGGCCCGCTGGTTCGAGCTGAAGTCCCGTCCGTGAAACGCGCGCTGGGCTCCAGCCGGCCCGGCGCTCATGGCGAAAGCGCGCGTCGAGGCAACGCGAGTCGGCGCATCAGGCCGAACGTGCCTGAGCGCCTGGACATAGATGTTGTCCACCCCGCCAAGGGCGCTGCCCGTGCTACGGCTCTCCCACGGTTCCCGGGCTCGCCGCGGGAGTCGCGGCCCGCGCTCCGCTGCGCCGACGCCAGTACAGGAACACGGGCACGCCCGCGCCGAGCAACAGCGTGCCCTTGAGCGCATTGAGGGGATTCGAGGCCGCCGAGCCCAGCACGACGTACAGCGCGGCGGCGATGAAGAGGAGCGGCGTGACGGGATATCCGGGCACCCGGTATGCGACCCGGGGCACGAGCCCCTGCCGCTCGCGAGCGCGATAGACGAAGAGCGTGGCGGCAGTGGCGCCGAAGACGAGCCAGTCGGCGAAGACGACGTAGTCGAGCAGCTCGCCATACGTCCCCGTGCCGGTGAGGAGGATGGCCCAGACGGCCTGGAAGAGGATGGCCGTGGTGGGCGTGCGGTAGCGCGGGTGAAGCCGGGCCAGCTGGGGGAAGAACAGCCCGTCCGCCGCCATGGCCTGATAGACGCGCGGCGACACGAGGATGACGAGGTTGAGGAACCCGAAGGTGGAGAGGGCCACGCCCGCCGTGATGAAGGTGCGGCCTCCGGGGCCGAGCAGCTGTCCCAGGGCGTCCGAGGCCGGAGCCGTGCTCGCCGCGAGCCCCTCCGCGCCGAGCGTGCGCAGGTAGGTGAGGTTCGCCAGCAGGTACACCGTCACCACGCCGATGACACCCAGCAGGAGCGCCCGGGGCAGGTTGCGCTCGGGGTCGACCATCTCCTCGGCGACGAAGTTCGTCTGCTGCCACCCGCCGTAGCTGAACAGCACCGGGACGAGCGCCGCGCCCATGGCAAGCACGATGGAGGCGGGCGCCTCCGGGGCGGAGACGGCCTCCACCGTGGGCACGGTGATGAGCAGGCCCGCGCCCACGAGCACGGCGAGCGCCACCAGCTTGAGCACGGTGAAGATGTTCTGCGTGAGGGCCCCGGGGCGCACGCCGAAGTAATTCACTCCGGACAGCAGGACGATGGCGCCCACGGCGAGCGGGAATCGGAAGTCGGGGCCGAGGCCCGTCAGCGCGAGGGTGTAGTTGGCGAACGTCACCGCCACCGCGGCGATGGCCCCGGTGGCAATCATCAGCATCATCCCCCAGGCGTTGAGGAAGGCCGGCAGCGGGCCGAAGGCGTCGCGCAGGTAGACGTAGCTGCCTCCCGCCTTCGGAATGCGCTGCCCCAGCTCCCCGTAGACGAAGGCCCCGATGAGCGCCACCCCGCCTCCGAGCAGCCACACGCCCAGGGTGAGCCCCGGCGTGTGCACGCGCTGCGCGACGATGGCGGGGTTGAGGAAGATGCCCGAGCCGATGATGCCGCCGATGACGAGCATCACCCCCGAGAACAGGCCGACGCGCCGCGCGTACCCTCCATGCGGCTCGCCTGTCCGGGCTCCGGCTTCATCCGTAGGTGGGGGAAGGGCCATGGGCCGGCGAGCATAGCCCGCTGCCAACAGGTCCTTCGTGCCTGCGCCCCGGGCCTTTCCTATGCGGGCACAGGAAAATTACGAACTAAATGGTAAATCAGAAAATCAGGAAACTCAGGTTCTCATTTCCCGATAACCAGGGGCAGTCTTCACCCTTGCTCGGGAGTTCCCCTTGATACACAGCCTTCACCGTTACCTGCTCGCCGTCCTCCTGCTGGCGCTCGTTCCCCTTCACGCGAGTGCGCAGAGCGCGCTCATCGTCTTCGGGGACAGCCTGAGCGACTCCGGCAACAACGGCATCGCCACCAGTGGCCCCAACACGACTCCGAGCAGCCAGATTCAAGGCGTGTGGGTGATGCAGCTGGCCGACCAGCTCGGACTTCCGCTGGAGCCCTCCGACGAAGGCGGGACGGCCTATGCCCGGGGTGGCGCCGTCACCAGCGGGATGACCGCGCAGGTCAACAGCTACCTGTCCGCCCATCCCACGGCTTCGCCCACCGCGCTCTACGTGCTGTGGGGCGGCGCCAATGACATCACCCGAAAGGCCGAGGAGAACCCGTTCGACTCCGCGGCCATCAAGGCCTCGGCAACCCGCGCGGTCGCCAACATCGAGGGGCAGATTCGGGCCCTCGCCAGGGCGGGCGCCAAATACGTGCTCTGGGTCAACATGCCGCCGCTGCACAAGACGCCCCTGGCGCAGACCTTCCCCTTCGGCATTGGCGAGGCCGTCATCAGGCCGCCCACGCTGCACTTCAACACCCTCTGGGTGCAGGCCCTCGCGCGGCTCCGGAGCGAGTTTCCCGGGCTCACCCTGGGCGGAATGGATGTCTACACCCTGTACTCGGACATCGTGAGCCGGCCGTCCGCCTACGGATTGACCAACGTGACGGGGACGGCCAAGGGGAAGGCGGTCAACCCGGACAAGTATCTGTTCTGGGATGACGCCCATCCGACCAGCGCCGCCCACGGCATCCTCGCCGACGAGGCCTACGCCATGATTCAGGACGCGACGTCCCTCTGGGAGTCGGACGAAGCGTGGGAGGTTCTCCCGGCTGAACAGTGACAGGAGCCGTGGATTGCGGTCCCCGTCGGGCCTGCATAGATCCGGACCTCCCTGCTGACCCACTGGAGGCACCATGTTGAGACTGCTGAGTGTTGTGGCGCTGTGTGTCGGGCTCACGGCTTGCGGTACGGAGTCCGTCGAGACGGATGAAACGCTCGAGACGGCCCGTCAGGGGCTCGCGTGTGAGAGTGGCACCGGCGCCTGCCCTGGCACGACGACCTGCGCCTACTTTCCGGAGGACCCGGGCGAGGGGCTCTGCCGTCCGCGCTGTGTCAATGGCAGGTGTTCCATCACCAGCCAGACCTGCTGCAACCAGCCCAACGGCGCGCCGTACTGCAACAGCGGCGGCTGTTTCTAGCCCTGTCATGAAGGCAGGCGCTGTCTCCAGATGGGGGCAGCGCCTGCCCACTTGCGGAGAGGGGACTGGAAATGTTGCTGGAGAACAAGGTCGCCGTCATCTACGGCGCAGGCGGTTCGATTGGCGGTGCGGTGGCCCGGGCCTTCGCTCGCGAAGGGGCCCGTGTCTTCCTCGCGGGGCGCACCCAGGCAAAGCTCGACGCGGTGGCTGAAGGCATCCGCGCGCATGGCGGCGTGGCGGAGACCGCGGTCGTGGATGCCCTCGACGCGCGGGCCGTGGATGCGTACGTCGACGCGGTGGTCGCGAAGGCAGGACACCTGGACATCTCGTTCAACGTCATCGGCGTGGGAGATGTCCAGAAGCCCCTGACCGAGATTTCCGTCGAGGACTTCCTTCAGCCCATCGTGACTGCAACGCGGACCCAGTTCCTGACGACCCGCGCGGCCTCACGGCACATGCTCCGGCGCGGGGCGGGCGTCATCCTGGCCTTTGGTGGCTCGGGTCCCCAGACGTTTCCCGGCCTGGGCGGTTTCAAGGTGGCCCTGGATGCCATGGAGGGGCTGCGCCGGCAGTGGGCGTGCGAGCTCGGACCGCATGGCATTCGCGTCGTCACCCTGAAGACGGGGGGCGTGCCAGAGTCGATTCCCAGGGGCTTCGCGGGGCGGGACGAAATCGTCGCGGAGCTCGAGCGGGCCACCCTGCTGAAGCGGGCCGCGACGCTGGCCGACGTGGGCAACGTGGCGGCCTTCGTGGCCTCGGACCAGGCCCGGACGCTCACGGGCACGGAGGTCAACATCTCCTGCGGCGCGATGATGGACTAGCGGTCCACGCCCTCGGGAGTCTACGGGCTCCCGAGCCCCCAGCGCTGCATCAGCCGGTAGAGCTGCGTGCGGTGCATCCCCAGGGCGCGCGCCGCGGCGGGGTTGGCCCACAGCCACTCGAAGTCGGTGATGGCGCCGCCGGAGTCCCTCACGGCACGCAGCACCATGCAGCCCTCCGGCTGGTCGCGCTCCGCTTCCTCCAGCGCCGACAACAGCATGTCCGCGCCCGGAGCCGGGGCCCTCTGGGATGTGTCCGTCACCGACATACGCCGCCCGACTCAGTCCCACGCGCGCCCTAAAGGCCAGCGTCCAGAAACAGCAGGAGTCCCCCGTATGTCGCCATGAACGGGCGGCTTTCTCAAGCCACGTCGGGGGAACGGTTATTGGACACGACCCTCCAGGTGTGTATGTGGCCACGTCTTCTCGTTTTCTCGCCCGGCCGCATCCGCGAGTCCCAGCCCCGCACACCTTGTGGCACCTGGAAATCCCCTCATGACGCGGAGCGGATTAGGGTGCGACCTCCGACATGACGCCCACCCTCATCACCGCCATTGCGTTCGAGCCGCTGCACCTCCCGCTCACCGAGCCCTTCGCCATCGCCACCGGCGCGCAGCACGCCGCGGAGAACGTGCTGGTGCGCCTGACGCTGGCGGACGGCACCGTGGGCCTGGGCGAGGCCGCGCCCTTCACCGCCGTCAGCGGTGAGACGCAGGGCAGCACGCTGGCCGCGCTGGAGACGGTGCGCGCGGGGCTCGTGGGCCGGGACGTGCGCGCGTGGCGCCCGGCGTCCGAATGGCTGGGCGACTCGCTGGCGCTGGCGCCGTCCGCCCGCTGCGCGGTGGAGATGGCGCTGCTCGGACGCGCTGGCGCGGCGACCACCGCGTGCCGCTGTACGTGCTGCTGGGCGGGACGGGGACGGCGCTGGAAATCGACATGACGGTGACGGCGGGCGACGTGCCGCACGCGCGCGAGTCCGCGAAGGCCATCCTCGCGCGGGGCATCTCCACGCTGAAGGTGAAGGTGGGGGCGCTCTCTCCGGACCAGGACGCGGCGCGCATGGTGGCCATCCACGAGGTGGCCCCGCAGGCGCGGCTCTTCGCGGATGCCAACGGCGGCTATGACGTGGCGGAGGCGCTGGCCTTCGTGAAGGAGCTGGAGCGCGCGGGCGTGCCCCTCGCGCTGCTGGAGCAGCCGGTGCCCGCGGCGGACTTCGCCGGCATGGCGGAGGTGTCACGCCGCTCGAAGGTGCGGGTGTGCGCGGACGAGTCGGCGCGCTCGTCGAAGGACGTGCTGCGGCTCATCCGCGAGGGGGCCGCGCACGGCATCAACATCAAGACGATGAAGTGCGGCGTGGTGGAGGCGATGCAGATGTGGAGCCTCGCGCGCGCGGCGGGCATGGAGCTGATGGTGGGCGGCATGGTGGAGAGCGTGCTGGCCATGAGCGCCTCCGCGCACCTGGCTGCGGGCCTGGGCGGCTTTACCTACGCGGACCTGGACACGCCGCTGTTCATCGCCCGCCACCCCTTCCAGGGCGGCATCCGCTACGACGGCGCCCGGCTGGACTTCGACCCGGACGCCCCGGGCCATGGCGTCACCCTGGCCTGAGGCCGGGTAGCGAAGCACCCGGCCCGCCCGAGCACCCTCCTCGCACGCCTGGCCGCTGTGTTGGCGGGGCAACGCTTCGCGACATGACACGCGGTAGAGTCGGCCCGCCATTTTCGAGCGGGCCCGCGCCCGCGCGCATCACCTGTCCGAGGGGGACATGAGACATCTGGGGAACTTCCGGCAGCGGCTGCTCGGGCTTGCCGTCACGCTGGCCGTCGTGGGCGGTTGCGCCGAGCCCGAGGCTCCGCCGCACGAGGGCCCGCGCGGCACCACTTCCGCCGCGCTGGAGCTGAAGGCTCCCGAGCTCGTCCGGGATTTGCGGACGGTGGCGACTTCCAATCTCGGGAGCGCTCCGTCCAATCTCGTGGCGGTGGGCAACACGCTCTTCTTCGTCGCGCACGAGGCCGGCAGCGGACGCGAGCTGTGGAAGAGCGACGGCACCGCGGCCGGCACCCAGCTCGTCCGGGACATCCGGCCGGGAGTCCCGGACTCCGCCCCCGGCGACCTCACCGTGGTGGGAGGCCAAGTCTACTTCACCGCCGATGACGGCAGCCGCGGGCGCGAGCTGTGGCGGACGGACGGCACCGCCGACGGCACCGTGCTGGTGAAGGACTTCATGCCCGGCTCGACGGCGTCCAACCCCGGCAGTCTGAAGGTCTTCAACGGCGTCCTCTACCTCCAGGCGAGAGACCCCGTCGCGGGAGCCGAGCTGTGGAGGACGGACGGCACCGCCGAAGGCACCGTGCTCGTGAAGGACATCGTCGCGGGCACTCTCGGCGGTGTGCCCCAGGACCTCACCGTCGCGGGCAACACGCTCTTCTTCACCGCCACCACGTCGGCCACCGGCCGTGAGCTGTGGAAGAGCGATGGGACCGCCGACGGGACGATGCTCGTCAAGGAGGTGGACCCTGGCACCCGGTCCGGCTTCGTCAACCAGCTCACCGCCGTGGGCAACAGCGTCTTCTTCGTCGGCCGCGAGCCCACGGCCCTGCGCGCCATCTGGACCAGCGATGGCACCGAGCAGGGCACCCGGCTCGTCCACGACCCGACGCCCGGGGACCCGTATGACAACGCGGCCATCGACTCCCTGACGGCGATGGGTGGGACGCTCTACTTCGTCTCGGTGGGCACGATTGGCACCACCCGCATCGGCTACGAGCTGTGGGCGACCGAGGGCGCCTCGACCCGACTGGTCCGGGACCTCGCTCCCGGGTCTCTCTCGTCCAGCTGGCCGAGTCAGCTGCGTGTCATCGGCAACGTGCTCTTCTTCCAGGCGAACGACCCCAACCTGGGTATCGAGCTCTGGAAGACCGATGGCACGGAGGCAGGAACGCAGCTCGTCAGCGACGTCTCGCCAGGCAGCCCGAGCTCCAACCCCATGAACCTGACCCACGTGGGCGGCGTGCTCTACTTCACCGCGGAAGACGGCGTCACGGGGCGGGAGCTGTGGAAGAGCGATGGCACTCCCTCGGGCACCCTGCGGGTGAAGGACCTCCGGCCCGGCGTCACCGGCGCCACCCCCGAAGCACTGACCGCCGTGGGGAACGCCCTCTTCCTCTCCGCCGACAACGGCGCCCTGGGACTCGAGCTGTGGCGCAGCGATGGCTCGGACCCGGGCACGTCCCTGGTGAAGGACATCCGTATCGGGACGGCCGACTCGGACCCGCAGGCGCTCATCGCATTCAACGGCAGCCTCTTCTTCAGCGCGGACGTCGAGGGCCTCGGCCGTGAGCCGTGGTTGTGCGATGGCACCGCCCCCGGCACCCGGCTGCTCCAGGACGTCTACGCCGGCGTCCGGAGCTCCAGCGTGAGCCCCATGGCCGCGATGAATGGCGCGCTCCTGTTCGGGGCGCACAACGGCGTCAACGGCATGGAGCTGTGGACGAGTGACGGCACCTCCCAGGGCACCCGGCTGCTCAGGGACATCCAGCCAGGGAGCGCCTCCGGCAGCCCCAGCGACCTGCAGTTCCTCGGCGGCCGGGTCTACTTCAAGGCGAACGATGGCCAGACGGGCATCGAGCCGTGGACGAGCGACGGCACCTCGGACGGGACCCGGCTCCTCAGGGACATCAATGTGGCGGGGACCTCCGGCAACTCCGGGTTCGGGCCGAGGATTGCGTTCAAGGACAGGGTCTACTTCGGTGCCTCGAACGGCACCGGCACCACCCTCTGGCGGACCGATGGCACGACCGAGGGGACGGTCTCCCTGGCGAACGTCGTGCCCTACTTCTACGGGGAGGCCGCCGCTACGCCGGACTTCTTCTACTTCACCGGGGCCGGGGGAAACTCGAACGACGTCGAGCTGTGGAAGAGCGATGGCACCGCGGCCGGGACGCAGCTCATCCGGAACATCAACGCGGGGCAGGCCAGCTGGCCGGACAACCTCACGCTCATCGGGCAGGTGCTGTACTTCAGCGCTATCGAGAACGGCTCCACGCTGCGCGGTCTCTGGCGCAGCGACGGTACGCAGGCGGGAACCTGGCTGGTGAAGCAGCTTCCGGCGGAGCAGGGCAACTTCAACCCGGCGAACCTCACGGTGCTCAACGGCGTCCTGCTGTTCCAGGCGTATGACCCGGAGGGCGGCACCGAGCTGTGGCGCAGCGACGGAACGCTGGAGGGGACCCGGCGAGTGAGGGACATCCACCCCGGCCCCGTCGGCGGCGTGGCGAACCAGCCGATGCTGGTGTTGAAGCAGGAAGGGCTGGTGGTGTTCGCCGCCTCGGATGGCACCTCCGGCATGGAGCCGTGGATTTCGGACGGCACCGAGGCGGGAACCCGGCGGCTCGGAGACCTGGCACCGGGTGCCTATTCCTCCACCCCCCGCCTGTTCACGCGCGTGGGCGAGGACGTCTACTTCGTCGCCAATGATGGGACCACCGGCTTCGAGCTGTGGCGCGTGACGCTGGCCGTCCCGCCGGACACCACGCCGCCCACCGTCACCTGCCCGGCCTCCTTGAGCGTGGAGGTCCAGAGCACGTCAGGCGCCCCGGTGAGCTATCCCCCGGCGACCGTCACGGACAACGCGCCCGGCCTGCCGACCCTCGCGTACAGCCAGGCCTCGGGGACGGTGTTTCCCTTCGGGGCGACGGTCGTCACCGTCACCGCGACGGATGCGGCCGGAAACGCGGCGTCGTGCACCTTCAACGTCACCGTCCAGGACACCACCGGGCCCTCGCTGACCTGCCCTGCGCCCCTCACGGTGGAGGCCACCGACAGCACGGGCGCCCTCGTCAGCTATCCCGCCGCCACGGTCTCCGACATCGGCTCGGCGCCCGAGGTCACCTACAGCCAGGCGAGCGGGACGCTGTTCTCCATCGGCGTGACGGCCGTCACCGTCACCGCGACGGACGCGGCCGGGAACACGTCCTCGTGCACCTTCAACGTCACCGTGCGGGACGCGACGGCGCCCGACGTGACGTGTCCGGCCAACGTCATCTCCGAGGCCACGGGTCCCTCGGGGGCACAGGTGAGCTATCCGCCCGCCACGGCTTCCGATGGGACCAGCCCGCCGGTGACGCTGAGCTACAGCCAGGCCTCGGGGACGGTGTTTCCGCTCGGGCAGACGGTCGTCACCGCGACGGCCACGGATGCCACGGGCAACAGCGCCACGTGTAGCTTCTCGGTGACGGTCCGCGACACCCTCGCGCCCGTCCTGGCCTGTCCCACGGACGTCATCGCCGAGGCCACCGGTGCCGCGGGCGCCAGCGTGAGCTACCCGCCCGCCACGGCTTCCGATGCCGTGACTGCTTCCCCCGTGCTCACCTACAGCCAGGCCTCGGGCACGGCATTCTCCCTGGGGACGACCGGGGTCACCGTCACGGCGAGGGATGCGGCCGGCAACACCGCCTCGTGCGCCTTCAATGTCACTGTTCGGGACGCCACCGCGCCGTCGGTGAGCTGCCCCACGGACCGCACCGTCGAGGCCACGGCCTCCTCGGGCGCGACGGTGGGCTACCCACCGGCCACGGCTGCCGATGCCGTGACGGACGCGCCCGTGCTCACGTACAGCCAGGCGTCCGGGACGACGTTCCCCCTGGGCACGACGAGCGTCCGGGTCACCGCCACGGACGCGGCCGGCAACGCCAGCACGTGCGACTTCAACGTCACCGTCCAGGACACCACCCGGCCTGAGCTGACGTGCCCCGCCAACGTCGTCGCCGAGGCCACGGGTGCCTCGGGCGCCAGCGTGAGCTACCCGGCGGCCACGGCCTCCGATGCCGTCACGGCCTCACCCGTGCTCACGTCCAGCCGCGCTTCGGGCAGTGTGTTCCCGCTCGGCGTGACGGCGGTCACCCTCACGGCGACGGATGCGGCCGGCAACGCCGCCTCGTGCACGTTCGACGTCACCGTCCGCGACACCACCGCTCCCGCCCTGAGCTGCCCCGGGGATGTCACGGGCGAGGCCACCAGCAGTACGGGGGCCACCGTGAGCTACCCGGCGGCCACGGCTTCCGACGCCGTGACGGCGTCACCCGCGCTCACCTACAGCCAGGCGTCCGGCACCCTGTTCCCGATGGGTGCGACGGTCGTCACCGTCACCGCGACGGACGCGGCTGGCAACGCGGCGACGTGCTCCTTCCGAGTCACGGTCCGCGACGACACGCGACCCACCGTGAGCTGCCCCACGAGCGTCACCGCCGAGGCCACGGGTGCCTCGGGGGCCACCGTGAGCTACCCGCCGGCCACGGCTTCCGACTCCGGCACGGGCTCGCCGTCGATTGGCTATAGCCACGCCTCGGGGGCGCTGTTCCCGCTCGGCGTGACGACGGTCACCGCCACCGCGACGGATGCGACCGGCAACAGCGCGTCGTGCACGTTCGAGGTCATCGTCCGGGACACCACCGCGCCGGGCCTGACCTGCCCCGCCGGGGCCGTCGCCGAAGCCACCAGCGCCTCGGGCGCCACCGTCGAGTACGCACCGGCCGTCGCGTCCGACGCGGTCTCCGCCTCGCCGGAGCTTGTCTACAGCCACGCCTCGGGCACGGTGTTCCCGGCTGGCGCCACGCAGGTGACTGTCACGGCCCGGGATGCCTCGGGGAATGAGTCGACGTGTCACTTCACCCTGAGGGTGCGCGACACCACGGCGCCGTCCGTGGGCTGCACGGCGGACCTCACGGTGGAAGCCGACGGTGCCGACGGCGCGTCCGTCGCCTACGAGCTCGCGAGCCCGCTGGACTCCGTCACCCGCGCCCCGCGAGTGTCCGTCACTCACGCGTCCGACAGCCGCTTCCCGCTCGGGACGACGCCCGTCACCGTGACGGCGCGAGACGACGCGGACAATGAGGCGTCGTGCACCTTCTCCATCACGGTGAGGGACACCACGCCTCCCGCCGTCACCTGCCCCGCGGACCTGACCGTCCAGACTCAGGACGGTGGAGACGTGGCCGCCACCTTTGCGGCCACGGCCGCCGACGCGGTGACGGGCGCGCCCGAGCTGACCTACAGCCACGCCTCCGGCAGCCTCTTCCCGCGAGGCACCACGTCCGTGACGGTGACCGCGAGGGACGAGGCCGGGCTGACGGCTGCGTGCACCTTCCAGGTCACCGTGCGGAAGGTCATCTCCGTGCCGGAGCCGGATGACGAGCTCGGCTTCGGCTGCTCGACGGGCGCCTCGGGCGGAGGCAGCAGCGTGTGGTTCCTGCTGCTGGGCAGCGCCCTGTGGTTCCAGCGGCGCACGCGCGTGCGCTGAAGCGCGGGCCGCCTGCTTTCACGGCGGGCGGCCCTGCGTTCCCGCCGTCAGGACGAGCGGCTCGCGGATGGACGGGGCCCCGGACACCCCGGGCCCCGGCCCATCCTGCGCTCTGGCGCTTCCTCGGCCATGGCCCGCTCGCACGAGGTCAGCCGCTCGCTCAAGAACTCACGGAGCAGCGTCACACGCTTCGGCAGATGCCGGGACGGATGCACCAGGGACTGCAACGCTCCCTCCGAGGAGAACTTCGGAAGCACGCGCTCGATGGGCACGGAGGCCGCGGAGAAGCACGACATGAACTGCTCGGGCAGCAGCCCGATGCCGTGACCGCGCGCCACCGCCTCGAAGACGAAATCCAGGGAGTCGCCACTGAGCGGCCCCTTCACCTTCACGCTCTCGATTCCGTGCGGCCCGACGAGCTCCCAGTCCGCCACGCCCGCAGTCCCGCGGTACAGCACCGCGTCGTGGCGCGCGAGCTCGGAGACCGTGCGAGGCCTGCCGTGTCGTTCGAGATACGCGGTGGCGGCGTACAGCCGGTGCACGCTCACGCCCAGCCGGCGGACGATGAGCGCCGAGTCCTCCAGCCGGCCCGGCACGATGGCGATATCGACCTGGCCGCCCACCAGCTCCGCCCCGCGCGCCGTGGTGATGACGTCGACGTGAATCTTCGGGTAGAGGCTCACGAACTCACCGAGGGCGGCGGCGAGCTTCCCCGACACCTCCGGGGGCGCCGCGACATGCACGATGCCACTCGGCTCTCTCGCGGCATCGCCCGCCAGCAGCGTCGCCTCATCGAGCCCGGCGACGGCCTCACGCGCCCGTTCGTAGTAGGCACGGCCAGCGTCGGTGAGGGAAATCTTCCGAGTCGTGCGCTCCAGCAGCACGATGCCCAGGTCCTCCTCGAGTTTCGCGACGCTGCGACTCACCGACGACGTGGGCAGCTGGAGCCGTGTCGCGGCGGCGGTGAACGAGCCGGCTTCGACGACGCGGAGGAAGGTGGCGACGCGGTTCAGGTCCATTGCTCCCACAGCAATAATACGTTGTCCGATGATGTACTAGTGCAGCGCCGAGCGGGCCGTTAGGTTGCTCGCATCAACCTATTGGAGCGTTCCCAATGTCTCTGTTCGCCAAGTGGGGCCCGCGCGTCGCACGCGTGGTGCTCGGCCTTCCCTTCTTCGTCATCGGCCTCGGCCACTTCATTCCCTTCATGCCCCCGCAGCCTCCGCCGCCCCCGGAGGCCCTGCCCTTCATCACCGGGCTGATGGCGGCCGGCTACATGATGCCGCTCATCAAGGTCATCGAGGTCGCCGCGGGGCTCGCGCTGCTGACGAACCGCTTCGTCCCGCTCGCGCTCACGCTGCTGGCCCCCATCATCGTCAACATCGCGGGCTTCCACTACACGCTCGCGCCGTCGTACGTGATGCCCACCGTCTTCATCGTGCTCGGGCTGTACCTCGCGTGGAGCTACCGCGCGGCCTTCGCACCGATGCTCCGCGCCCGCGTGGAGCCGGCGGCTCCGGTCGAGACGACCTCGGCCGCCACCCGTGAAGCCCACGCGCGCTGAGCCGTGAAGCAGGCGGCGGGATGCGCCCCGCCGCCCGTGTCGACTCCGACGAGGCCGTGCTGGACCGGGCGCTCGCTCACGGCGCCTTGGGCAGGGGCGCGTCGAGGAACGCGGGGATGATGGGGAGCAGCAGGTCGGCGCGGTCGATGAGCGACACGTGCGTGGTGCCCGGGAGCACGGCGAGCTGGGCGCTCGGGAGTCCGGTCAGGTCACCGGGCACGCCGCCTCCGCGCAGCCGGAACATGGCCACCGCGTGCTCGGGGCGGATGATGTCCGAGTCCCCGATGATGGTCAGCGTGGGCGCGCGGATGGCCTGGATGGTCTCCGGCGGCCAGGCCTGGGGCTTCATGTCCAGCTCCTTCACCTTGTTGACGAGCCGGGACCAGTGGGCCGGATTCGGCGCCGTCCGGAGGTAGTCCTGCTCGAAGGGCGAGCCGGCCAGGGCCTCGGGCGTGAGGTGCTCGATGCCCGCGAGCATCTCCGGGTACATGCCGTCGCTGTTGTACGAGGCCGCGGCGACCACCAGCTTGCGCACCAGGTCCGGGTGCCGGATGGCGAGCTGCAGGGCGACACCGCCGCCCATGCTGTAGCCGAAGATGTCGGCGCTCTGGACCCCGAGGTGGCGCAGCAGCGCGGCGGTGTCATCCGCCATCTGCTCGTAGGACAGGGGGCGGTCGATGTCGGCCGTGTGCCCATGCGCCTGCTGCTCCACCGCGATGACCTGCCGCGTCTTCGCGAGCCCCGGCAGCAGCTTGCCGAAGGACGTGTCCACCGTGGTCAGCGCACCGTGCAGCAGCACCAGCGGCTGGCCCGTGCCGTGAATCTCGTAATACATCTGGAGCCCATTCACCGGCGCGTAGCCCGTCTTGGGGGCAGCGGCCTGGACGGTCTCCTCGGACCTCTGGGGCGCGGCGCTGGCGTCCGGGTGCACGCAGCCAGAGGTCAGCGCGGCCAGCGACAGCCCGGCGGCGGAGCAGAGGGCAACGAAGTTCCTTCTCGACATGACGGTCTCCTGTTCGCGCTGGAAGTGGGCGCTCTGAAATCACGTCGAATCAGCGCTGGCAAAATCGACATGGCGCCCGTCCGACGCGAGATTTCGATTCATTGATTCAATTTTCCGGGAATCCTGGTCTAGGGTCCGCGCCCCCCATACCCCCATGGAAGGGCAGTCATGCATCCTCGGATTCAACGGTGTCTCGCGTCGTTCGCGCTCCTGAGTCTCTGCGTCACGGGCTCCGCCTGTGGCAACGACGATGAGTCCCCCAAGCCTGAAAACCGCCCCCCCACCCTCACCGGGCCCACCGTACAGGCCGCGCAGGTGGGCGCGGGAGAGGCCGTCGCGCTGACGCTCGACGCCGCGGACGCGGACGGTGACACGCTCACCTACGCGTGGCTCCAGACGCCCGCCTCGCCCGCGGGCACCTTCAGCAGCACCACTGCCCAAAGCCCCACCTGGACGGCGCCCACGGTGGACGGCGAGCAGCGCTTCACGCTGGGCGTGACGGTGACGGACGGCAAGGGCGGAAGCGTGCAGGGCCAGGTGGCGGTGGATGTGCTGCCTCCCGTCGACCCCGGCAACACCGCGCCGACCCTGACGCAGCGCCCGTCGGCGTCTCCGTCCACGGTGGGCCGTCAGCAGGCAACCACCCTCGCCGTCGCCGCCGCGGACGTGGACGGAGACACGCTCACCTACACCTGGGAGCAGACGGCGCCCGCGTCCCCGGTGGGCACCTTCAGCAGCACGTCGGTGGCGGGCCCCACGTGGACGGCGCCTGACGTGGACAGCGGCACCTTCACGTTGCGCGTCACCGTGTCCGACGGGAAGGGCGGCAGCGTGCGGGACACCGTGGACGTGAGCGTGCAGGGGCAGAACCGCGCGCCCACCGTGGCTGCGACCATCACCGCGCCGGGCACGCTGCTCGCGGGGGCCACGGGTGCCTTCTCGATTACGGCGAGCGACGCGGACGGCGACACCCTCACCTACGCGTGGACGCAACAGGCGCCCGCGACGCAGGGCACCTGGGTGGGCGCCACGACCGGTAACAGCGCGCAGTGGTACTCACCGGCGGTGGGGACGCAGACTTCCTTCACCCTGAGCGTCAGCGTCACGGATGGGAAGAGTGCCCCCGTGGTCCGTACGGTGACGGTCCCCGTGACGGTGCCGCGCTACGCCACCGACATCCAGACGGTGTGGAGCACCGCGAACTGCACGGGCTGCCACCCGACCAGCGGTGGCCTCAACCTGTCGGCGGCCAGCAGCTATAGCAACCTGGTCAACGTCACCGCGCGAGTGGCTGCGTGCAACACCCTTTCCCGGGTGAAGCCCTCCGCGCCCGATGACTCGGTGCTGGTGCGCAAGCTGGAGGGAACGGCCTGCGGCACCCGGATGCCGCGCAACAACACGACGTACTTCGACCAGAACCCGGGCCTCCTCGTGCGGGTGCGCTCGTGGATTCTCGCGGGCGCGCTCAACGACTGATTCGCGCTGCTCGAATTGCCGAGGTGGCACAACGACGGCGTGGGTTGCAGCTACGCAACTCACGCCGTCCACGCCCCGTGCCTCACCTGGGCCTGTCCCGGTGCCAGGACAGGTCCCAGGCGCAGGCCCGGCACCGTGATGCGGAACGGGCGTCATCAGCCCCCGGCACGGTGACGCGGAGCGGGCATCATTGGCACCCGGCACCCGGCACCGGGATGCGGAGCGGCGTCATCGGCACCCGGCTCCCTGACGCGGAACGGGCGTCATCGGCCCCCGGCACGGTGACGCGGAGCGGGCATGCCGCCCGCGTCCCGGTTCGCGGTACGCTGCGGGCATGACCCTGGCTGTCTGCGTGCGGTGTGGCGAGTCGAAGGTGGGCGCATTCACTCCCTGCGCCCGCTGCAAGCTGGACCCGGCCGCCCACGGCACGGACCGTGAGCTTCAGGCGAAGAGCCTGTTCCTCACGGACCGGTTCCTCCCGGGAGGCGAGCTGGAGGCCATCGGCCGGAAGATTCGCTCCGGCGAGCCGGTGACCTACGACGCCGCGCGGCTCGCCGAGCTCACGGAGGAACTGAAGACCCAGAAGCTGCCCATCGTGTCCAAGACGCCGGCGGGTTGCTCCGTCATCGGCTGGGCGTTGCTGGGCGCCGCGCTCGTGCTCGTCGCGGGCCTGCTGTGGCTCTGGCGGACGCGAGGCGGCTGAGTCCCCAGCGGAGCATTGAAGGCAGCCCCATGCCTGCCCGCTGTAGGGCCGCGATGGATGGGGTGAAGCCAGGCGGCTGAGTCAGCGACGGCCCACCGACGACGCGGCCACGTCGAGTGCTTTGTCGAGCTGAGGGTCCTTCCCCGCTGCGTAGGGCAGGGCCTCCTGCACCTCCACGTCCACGGGCACGCCGGTGCCTTCGAGGCGCACGCCCTCCACCTCCACGTCCAGGACGGCGAGGTAGAGCAGGTCGAAATTGGACAGGGGCAGCGGCGTCCCCGCGAGCACGGCCCCGGCGGTGCGCTGGCCCACCAGCGTGGCGCGTTTGTGCTTCTTCATGGCGAAGGCGACCATCTCCTTGCCGCTGCGGGCGTTGCCGTTGACGAGCAGCACCACGGGCTTTCGCCACGTGGTGGAGCGGGTGATGCGCTGGCCCTCGCGGTTGATGTCGGTGAAGAGCGGGACGAGCGGGTTGAAGAGGTGGAGAAACTCGGGATTGCAGCCGCCCCAGCCGTCGCGGAAGTCGATGACCAGGGCCTCGGCGCTGGCGAAGGTGCCCGTCAGGGCGTCCTCCAGCGCCTCTTGGTGCTCGGGACCGGCGCACGAATAGAGGTGCTGGTACGCCACGCGCCGGCCCTTGTGCTCGACGATGCGCGAGCTGCCGCGCTGGACTTCGAGCCACTCGACCTTGGGATTCACCCGGCGCGGAGTGACGGTGACGGTAAGCGGCGCGGCGCCCCGGGTGCGCTCGATGGAGAGGCGGGTGGCCCGGCCGGCGCGACCTTCGAGCGGAGTGACGAGGCTGAACGGCTTCCCTTCGACGGAGACGAGCCGGTCTCCACGCAGCACTCCGGCGCGGGCGGCGGGGCCTCCAGGGAAGACGTGGCGGACGAAGATGCCGTCGGGTCTCTCCACGAGGTCGACGCCGAGGCTGGTGTACTCGACGCGGGGGAGCCGGAGGGCCTGCTGGAAGATGGCGGTGAGGGCGGTGTGGCCCACGGTGCCGCGCGAGTAGAGGGTGGTGTGCGAGGTGCCCAGCTCGGCCAGGGCCTCGTTGGTGCGCCGGGCGAAGTCCTCCGCGCTGGAGGCGGCGGCGCCATACCCCCGGTGCTTCACCGCCCAGGCCTCGGCCTTCTTCGGGTCGAGGAAGCGGGTGCGCACATGCTCCACGACTTCGTTGCCGGGCTTCACATAGGGCCCGGAGGCGGCGGCGTGGGCGGCGGAGGCGAACAGGAGCCAGGCCAGGAGGCCCGGTCCGGGCCCACGGGGGAGACGGATTCCGAACACAGTGCGCCAAGCGCTCATCCCGTGCCTCCTCCTTCAAACTTCTTCATGGACGCGAAGGTGCCGGCCCGTGAGCACTTGAGGCTACCAGTGTGGGCTGTCCGTCACGAGCGGAGGCACCCGGCGCTGGTTAAGGAAGAGGACTGTGCTGGACGCCACCGCCGCACCGCTTCGCCTCGCCCTCGTCGCCGAGGACCCGCTCGCCCGGGGCGCGCTCTCCCGCGCGCTGGGAGAGCAGGGAGGCGAGCTGCACCTGGTGACCTCCGGCACCCAGGCGGACCTGGAGTCCACCAGCGGCGAGGCGCCGGACGTGGTGCTCTGGGACACCGGCCTGCGCCTGCCCGAGTCCGACACACGCGTGGAGGCCCCGGACCTGGGCGCTCCGGTGCTGGCCCTGGTCGCGGACGAGGCGGCCGGAGAGGTGGCGCTGACAGCGGGAGCACGCGGCCTGCTCTTCCGGGACGTGGGCCCGGCGCCCCTGGTGGCGGCGCTGCATGCCGTGGCCCGGGGGCTCACGGTGTTCGACCCGGCCCTGGCCGAGGTGCGCGCCACATCCCGGGCGGCCTCCTCCGCGACCGGAGTCACTCCCGGGCCGGACCTGCTCACGCCGAGAGAGCGGGAGGTGCTCGCCCTGCTGGCGGAGGGCCTGTCCAACAAGGCCATCGCGGACCGGCTCTCCATCAGCGAGCACACGGCCAAGTTCCACGTCAACGCGGTGCTCGCCAAGCTCGGCGTCCAGCGCCGCACCGAAGCCGTGGTCCGAGCGGCGCGGCTGGGGCTCGTCACGCTCTGAGGCACGGAGCCTGGCCTGCCCCGCCCTCCCGCCCCGGTGATACGCTCCACCGGGAATGGCCACTCAGGACTGGGTAACGCGCCTGCTGACGGGGCGTGCTTCGGCGGACAAGAGTCTCAACGTCCACCTCTCGGAGCGCGACGGCGGCAGTCTCCACGACAAGATGCGGCAGGCGTACTGGTGGATCACCAACAACGCCGTCATCTGCCCCTACTACGACCTCGAGTTCGGGCAGTCCGTCTCGCTCAAGAACGCCGCCGGTGACGTCGTCCAGCTCCCCGAGGACACCAGCTACAGCTCCTTCGTCCTCATCCCCCTGCTCACCCTCTTCACCTGCCGCCGCGCCCTGCTCGTCGGCGGCCCCGGGCGCGGGAAGACCACCTCCGCCGTCCTCATGGCCCTGCTCTCCGGCATGAGCCGCGACGAGGTGCACCGCGGAATCCAACGCGGCCACCCCCAGCTGTCCATCGCCGACCTGCTCGGCGCGCCCCTGCCCTCGGACATGCTCAAGGCCGAGGACCTCTCCGCCGTGAAGGTCAGCTGGCGCAAGTGGATTGGCCAGCGCGTCAAGATCATCGACGAGTACAACCGCATCCCCACCAAGACGCAGTCCGCGCTCCTGTCCCTCATGGCCGAGGGCTACGCGGAGATGATGGACCAGTACGTCTACGCGGGCCGCTCGTCCTGGTTCCTCACCGCCAATGACGACCAGGGCGGCGGCACCTTCCAGGTCATCGAGGCCCTCAAGGACCGCATCGACGTCGTCGTGCGCGCGGTGCCGTTCAACTCCGGCTTCATGGACCAGATCCTCCAGCGCCTGGAGGCGGACAAGTCCCCCGAGGAGCTGCTCCCGAAGGAAATCGTCTTCACCCCCACCGAGCTGGAGCGCGCCTACGCCTCCATCCTCGAAGTCGACGTCCCGCGCGACGTGCTGGAGCGCATCGCCTTCTTCCTCGGGCAGCTCGACTTCTGCCGCATGGCCTCGCCGCGCTTCGAGTTCAAGCACAAGGACACGCTCAAGCTCGCCGGCCAGACGGTGGCCGCGGTCTGCAACGAGCAGTGCCCGTTGGACAAGCGGGTGCACCTGTGCACGCAGACGGAGAACGGCGTCAGCGTGCGCGCGTACCAGACCATCCTCCACTTCGCGAAGGCCATGGCCTTCTTCCGCGGCCACGCCACGGTGGAGCTGGAGGACTTCCGGCAGATTGCCCCCTGGGTCCTCCATGAAAAGCTGGTGCCCAACACCCGCAGCGCCTTCTTCGAGGTGAAGGGCCACCGCACGCTCCTCCAGGACCGCGTGGCCTGGATTCGCCACATGTTCGACATGGCCATGTTCCGCTACGACTCGCACGAGCCCATCCGCCGTCAGGTGACCGGGCTGCGCCACGAGCTGGACCAGGGCCTGGCCGGCGTGGACCTGCCCACCACCGAGAAGCGCATCGCCGGCATCACCACCCTGATGAACACCCTGCTCACGAAGCAGGAGCTGTCCGGCCCCGTCTACGAGGACCTCATCCACCTCAAGTCCATGTACAGCCGCTACCGCAACTACGCGACGTGGCTGAAGGAGAACCCGGGCGGTGCGCGATGAGCAGCTTCGTGGACGAGCTGGAGTCGAACGCGCGCGGGCGCTTCGTCCGCTGGGATTCGGCCCTGTGGCGTGAGCTGCTCGAAGGCCCGGGCGCGAAGCTGGGCCAGGCGCTGACCGCGTCGCGTGGAAGTCCGGCCAAGGCCGAGGAGCTGCTGCGCGGCTATCTGAAGCTGGGCGCCGAGGCCATCGGCCTGGGCTACCTCTACCCGGCCAGCGCCGGCCGGCTGAACTTCTTCACCCTCGCCTGGTCGGACCTGCTGCCCCGGATGCTCGCGGACGTGCCCGAGTCCGAGCGCGCCGCCACGCTCGCGCAGCTGTGGAACCTGGGAGAGAACCTCGAGTCCGCGCCGCCCTGGGTGCAGCGCATCTTCTGCCGCGTGGGCACGGACCTCACCTCGCTCACCGACATCGAAGCGCGCCTGCGCGACACGGCGGCCGCGGCCATGGAGGCGCCGAAGGCGAAGCTGGGCAACAAGACGCAGCCCTTCCTCGTCCACATGGCGAGCGAGGACAGCCGCTTCCTGCCCGGCGCCCTGCACTACCTGTCGCCCACGGTGCTGTGCGTGCATGACCGGCACCGCAAGGCCGTCGCCGGCCGCGAGGCGGCGACCCAGGGCCTGTGGCTGACGGACGACGCGCCCATCCGCCTGGGCGCCATGGGTTGCAAGGAGACGCCGGAGCCCACCCAGGAGGAGTCGCGGGCCCTCACGCTGCTGGAGCTGAACGACCCGCGCGTGGACGAGTGGTTCGCCACGGCCGTCAACGACTGGCGCGAGGCGGGCACGCTGCACACCTCGCAGTTCGTGCTGGTGCTCCTCCCGTCATGAGCCGGCCGCGCTTCACGCCGGAGACGGTGGCCACGTGCTGGCGCGACGCGCTGGACCTGTGGGACATCCGCGTGCACCTCAGCCCGCCCGAGCCCCACGTGCCCTTCAGTGCGGACGAGGCGCACCCGAACGAGCCGCTGGCGTACATCGACCTGGAGAAGCGCCAGGTCTTCGTCCACTTCGAGCTGCTGCACCGGATGGGCGCGGCGGGCAGCCTCACCGCGGTGCTGGCGCACGAGATTGGTCACCACGCGCGCTTCCCGCACACGCTGGGCTGGGACGCGGAGCTGCGCGTCCTGGAGCAGCGGCTCATCCCCTGGTTGAAGCAGTCGCTCACCAACCTCTTCTATGACTTGCAGGTGAACGAGGTGGTGGGCCGCACGCACGCCGCGGAGCTGGCCGAGGTGTACCGGGGCTTCCAGCGCGTGCACGGCCCCGGGGCCACGCCGCTCTTCTTCTTCTACCTCGCCATCTACGAGGAGCTGTGGGGCCTGGCCCCGGGGCAGCTCGCGCCCCCGGCCCTGGAAGCCCCCATGGAGGCACGCTTCCCCGGCATCCGCGCCGAGGCCCGCGTGTTCGCGCAGACCTTCTACGCGCTGCCCTCCCCGCGCCTCCAGTTCGTCTACTTCTGCTCCACCTTCATCCGTTTCACCGACAACCCCGAGGAGACGACGTACTGCCTGCCGCTGGGCGGGGACGTGTCCACCCCGGACGCGGATGACCTGGACGCCGCCATCCACGGCACCGGGCGCTGGGACGACGCGCTGGAGGAGGCGAAGGCCCGCGGCTGGCTGGGGGACGGCGGCACCGCGTCCGGGGAAGCGCAGCCCGACGCGCTGACCACCATCGACCGCATCACCCACCACCTGCCCGGGAAGGGGCGCGGGGAGCTCCGGCGGGTGCTGGTGCGCAAGCACTACAAGCGGCTCGTCGACCCGCACATCCTGAAGCTGCCCTCCGCGCCGTCGAAGCCGGAGCCGTACCTGCGCACCATCCCCGAAGCGTGGGAGTACGGCGACGACCCGTCCTCCATCGACTGGACGCTGACGGTGCTGTCCCAGGGCCACCTGGCGGCGGTGTCCCCGCTGCGCCGCGAGCTGGAGGCGGACCTGCCTCCACCGTCGGAGCTGGGGGTGCCCGCCCTGGAGCTCTACGTGGACACCAGCGGCTCCATGCCCAACCCCCAGCACCAGTTCAACGCCATGACGCTGGCGGCGCAGGTGCTGTCCGCCTCGGCGCTTCGCAAGAAGGCCACCGTCAAGGGCGTCATCTACGCGGACGGCCCCCCCGATGTGTCGCCGTGGATGTACGACGAGGACACGGCGCGCGACTTCCTGCTGGGCTACATCGGCGGGGGGACGAACTACCCCTTCGACCTGCTCGAGTCCCTGTCGGAAGAGCGGCCCGACGCGATGCGGGTCATCATCTCGGACAGCGACTTCCTGGCGAACGTGACCACCGGCGACAACATGCGGCTGCTGGTGGAGGCGACACGGCGCTCCCGCCTGGTGGTGGCCTTCCTCGCGCTGCCGGATGACCACAAGGCGCGCGCCATCCTGGCCCCCGCGCTGGCGGAGCGGCGCTTCCGCCTCGTCGTCGTCACCTGGCTCTCGGACTTCGGACCCGCCGCCGCTGCCCTGGCCCGGGCCCTGCTGGAGAACTGATGCACTTCGATATCCAAACGCTTCGCAAGCAGCTCGCGGCGGCGCCCATCGTCTCGCCGTACCCGCATGAGCTGGCGGTGGCCATCATCTGCGACATGTTCCGGCTGGCGAACGTGCGTCCGCCCTCGCGCAAGGACTGGCTGGCCATCGAGGAGCACGCCAACTCCCCGCTGTGGCGGGAGCAGGTGGTGATGCTCGCCCATCTGCTGGCCGGCTCCGCGCTGCGGGACGACTCGGCGAAGGCGCTGGGGAAGGACGCGAACGCCTCCAGCATCCTCCTGCGCTTCTTCGAGGACATCTCCCCGCTGACGGCGGAGATGGTGCGCTCCAACGGCTTCCGGCAGGAGGAGTTCCTGCGCAAGTGGGTGCGCGCGCTGGACGGACAGGTACTGAACGAGGCGCCGAAGGAGTCGGCGAAGCGCCTGGACCAGCTCGACTACCGCAAGGCGCAGGGGGAGCTGAAGCGGGCGGAGGCCGCGCGCAAGAAGGAGGCCGAGCGCCGCGAGCAACTGCTGCGTGAGGCCCAGCAACGCGAGGCGGAAGCCCGGGGCTGGCGCGAGTGACGGCGGCCTTCCCCGCGGACCTGCGCGTTGCTCCCCGCGCCCACATCCGCCGGGGACACCGCCACCCAGCGCCCGCACATCCCCTGGGCGGACGGCATCGCGGACGGCCTGGCCCGCCTCGCCTCCCTCGCGGACGAAGCCGGGGCTCGCGCGGCGCTCGAAGCCCGGCTGGAGGGGCTGCGCGGCGCGCTGCTGGCCTCTCCTTATTATGTCCGCCGGCTCCAGGAGGCAGGGCTCCACCCGGGAGACCTCCAGCGGCTGGAGGACCTGGGCCACTTCCCCACGCTGGAGCGCACGACGCTGGCGCGGCACTGGGACGCGGTGCCCACGCTGCCGGCCGAGAGCGACGAGTGCGTGGTGGTGAAGAGCTCCGGCTCCACGGGCGACCCGGTGCGGGTGGTGCGCGACAGGCGGGACTGCCTGCACATGTGGGCGGTGCTCCGCTTCCTGGTGGCACGCACGGGCGCGGTGCTGCCGCCGCGCCCGCGCGTGGTGCTGCTGGACGCGCTGCCCGGCGGGCTGGAGTACTCGGTGCGGCTGCCCATCTTCCATGGCGGCGCGCTGCACCGCGGTCTCCGTCCTGCGTGACGACGCGCGCGAGCGCCTGTGCCGCGTACGCCCCGCCGG